>NZ_JBITGW010000017.1:307426-326402 GCF_044457345.1 Nonomuraea sp. NPDC050547 | reverse complement strand
TGGTGTTGTGGTGTGTTCTCCGTGTCGGGGGTGGCCCCCCCCCCCGGGGGGGGGGGGCCGACGGGGGCCGGTACCCCCGGGGGGGGGGGGGGGGGGGGGCGGCCCCCCCCCCCCCCCGCCCCCCCCACGCCAGCACGGCCAGCGCGGGCACCATCAGGCCCGCGCCCACCCACATCGGGGCGCGGAAGCCGAACCCGGCGTCGAGGGCCAGCCCGCCGAGCCCGGGACCGGCGGCGGCCCCCACGTTGAACGCGGCCGTGGCGAACGCCCCCGCCAGGGTGGGCGCCCCGGCCGCGAGCTGATAGGCGCGCGAGGTCAGGGCCGGTGCCAGCCCGAAGGCCAGCAGCCCCTGCGCGAACACCAGCGTGACCAGCACCACCTGGTTGCCGCCGGCCAGGGCGAGCACCGCCCAGCCGGCGGTCAGCGCGGTCATGCCGAAGCCGAGGACGCGCATGGGGTACGCGTCGCCCAGCCGCCCGCCGAGCGTGATGCCCAGGAACGCCCCCGCGCCGAACAGCACCAGCGTGCCCGGCACCCACCCCTCGCCGAGCTCGGCCACCTCGGTGACCATGGGCGCGAGGAAGGTGAAGGCGCAGAAGGTGGCGCCCTGGATCAGCGCGTTCAGCAGGTAGGTGACCACGACCCGCCGGTCGGCCAGCGCCCGCAGCTCGGCGCGCACACCGGTCCGCGCCTGGCCGCCACCGTCCGCAGCGGCGCCTCCCGCCGGAGAAGTCCCTCCTGCCGGGGAGACGCCTCCTGCGGGGGAAGAGGCTCCCGCCGGGGAAGCGCCTTCCGGCCGGGAAGGGCCCGTGGGCGCGGTACGGCGGGCCGTACCGGAGGGCAGGGCGCGCAGAATGGCCACGGCGGACAGGGCCGACAGGACGGCGACGGCCCAGAAGGCCGAGCGCCACCCCCACAGCTGCCCGAGCACCGCGCCCGCCGGGACCCCGGCGACGCAGGCGACGGTCACGCCGCCCACCACGACGGCCAGGGCCCGCGCCCTGGCCCGGACCGGCACCATGGCGACCGCCGCGGCGGCGGCCACGGCCCAGAAACCGGCGTTGGCCAGTGCCGAGACGACGCGGGCGGCGAGCAGCACGGCGTAGTCGGGGGTGAGGGCCGACACCACGTGGGCGGCGGCGAAGACGGACAGGAACAGCACCAGCGAGCGCCGCCGCGGCCAGTGCAGGGTGGCGGCGGCCAGGACGGGCGCGCCGACCACCATTCCGATGGCGAAGGCCGAGGTCAGCAGACCGGCCTGGGACAGGGACACGCCGAGATCGGCGGAGATGTCGGGCAGCAGCCCGGAGAGCATGAACTCCGAGGTGCCCTGGGCGAAGACGGCGAGGCCGAGGATGAAGACCGCCACAGGCATGGCAGTGAGACTCCCGAGTGAGAGACGGACAGGACCTTAACGGCGGTCCCGGTCACACCATCCGCGCACGCCGCGCGGGCATGCGGAGGCCGACCACCGGAGCGCCGGTGGTCAGCGTCTGTCGGACTCGGGGCTGGACATAGACAGGAGACCCTAGTCGGCGATGTCCGGGAACGCAAGGAAACGGGTGTGGACGCGGCGGGCCTCGGGGGAGTGCTCGGCGTCGCCGCCGTAGCGCATGACGAGCGCCACGTACTCCTCGAAGAACTCCGCGAGCTGCGTCAACGTGACCGTGATCGTGCCGCGGGAGAAGGGGAAGGCGTCACCCCAGCCGCCCGGCTCCGACGCGGCCTGAGCGTGGCGGAACGCGGCGATGTCCTCACTATAAGCGCGGGCCTGGATCTCGTCCATGACCGCGCGGGTCTGCTCGTCCTGCTCGCTGCGCAGAGGGAAACGGAGGTCGGCGCGGACGTGGCGCCACCAGCGCTCGCGGCCGCGCGCCTTCTCCGGCACCTCCTCGACGAAGCCGTGCTTGGCCAGCTCCCGCAGGTGGTAGCTGGTGGCGCCGGTGTTGAGGTCGAGGTCACGGGCCAGGTCGGCGGAGGTGGCGGGGCCATGGGTGCTGAGGTGGTCCAGGATGCGCTGGCGGCGGGGGTGGGCGAGCGTCCGCAGCGCTTCGAGGTCGGTCAGCGTGCGTACCTCATGATCGGCCATGGGCGTCAACCTACCGGATTTCTGTGCATTGTTTCCCGTCCTCATCTGCGTTTTCGTGCTGCCCTGTGCACAATTCAGCTTGCACAATCTGTTGTGCACAAGTCATTGTGTACCCATGCACACGCTTGAGAGAACCGGCGTCGCGCCGGTCCGCGCACCCCGGCGCGCGCTCGCCGGAGCCGTCGCCTTAGTGGCCGTCGTGGCCGTGGCCTGCGCCGCCTGGCTGTTCGAACGCCCGCCCGCGGTGGCGGGAGCCGGCGCCCCGGCCGGGGAGTTCAGCGCCGCCCGCGCCTGGCCGCACCTGGAGAAGATCGCCACCGGCGGTCCCACGCCGATCGGCTCGCCCGGCGGCGACCGCATCCGCGACTACCTGCTCGCCCAGCTGACCGCGCTCGGCCTGAAGCCCGAGGTCCAGACCGGGGTGGGGGCCCGCTCGTTCGGCTCGGAGATCACCTCCGGCCTGGCCGAGAACGTCGTGGCCGTCATCCCCGGCAGCGCCTCCACCGGCAGGGTCGTGCTCGCCGCCCACTACGACTCCACCACCACGACCCCCGGCACCAGCGACGACAAGGCCTCCGTCGCCGCCATCCTGGAGATCGTCCGCGCGCTCAAGTCCTCCGGGCAGCAGCCGCGCAACGACCTGGTCATCTTGCTCAGCGACGGCGAGGAGCCCGGCCTCATCGGCGCCGAGGCCTTCGCCGCCCACCACCCGCTCGCCAAGGACGGCGGCGTGGTCGTCAACCTGGAGGGACCCGGCAACGGCGCGCCCTCCGCCGTCTACAACGTCACCCCCGGCGGCACCGGCCTCGTGCGCGCGTTCTCCTCGATGCCGCACCCGGTGGGGGAGTCCGCCCTCATCGGCATCTACCGGCAGACCGGCTTCCACTCCGACCTGACCACGCTGGAGGAACACGGCTTCATCGGCGTCGACCTCGGCACCGCCGGCGGGCGCGCCTACTACCACCACCCGCGCGACACGATCGAGAACTTCGACCCCGCCGTCCTGCAGATGCACGGCGGCAACGGCCTCGCCCTGACCCGCGCCGCGCTGGCCGCCGACCTGCCCGCCCAGCGCGTGCCTGGCGACGCCGCCTTCTTCTCCGCCTTCGGCGTCGTCTTCGCCTACCCCGGCGGGTTCGTCGCGCCGCTCGCGGCGCTGGGCGTCCTGGCCGTGCTCGGCCTCGCCGTCCTGGCCCGGGTACGGCGGGCCGCCACCCTGCCCAAGATGGGCCTGGCCACGCTGGCCGGAGTAGTGCCCGTCGCCCTGGCCTACCTCCTGGGCGACCGCGTGTGGCAACTGCTCACCATGATCCAGCCCGGATACGCGGGGATGGTGTTCGGCGAGCCGTACCGGCCGGACCTGTACCGGCTGGCGCTCATCGCGATGGCCGTGGCCCTGGTCTGGGGCTGGTACGCGCTGCTGCGGCGATGGCTCGGCACGGTGGCGCTCACCGTGGGCTCGCTGGCCTGGCTGGCGGTCGCCGGCGCCGCGCTCGCCGGCGTGATGCCCGGCATGTCCTACTACGGCGCCATCCCCGCGCTGGCCGGCGGGCTCGCCGGAATCGCCGCGCTCCTGCTGGAGCCGGCCCGGCCGCACGCCGCCCTGGCCGTGCGGGCGGTGGCCGCGGCCGTGGGCGTCGTGCTGCTGACCGTCGGGGCGCGCACGTTCGCGGCCTTCGGTCTCGCGCTGGCCGCGGTGGCCGTGGTCCTGCTCGTGCTGGCCGCCTACGCGGCGCTGCCGCTGCTGGCGGAGGTCACGCCCGGCACACGTGGTCCGCGGGGGCGGCTACGTGTGGCGCTCGGCCCGCTGACCGCCACGGCGCTGGTGTTCGTGCTGATCGGGGGCGGACTGATCCACGACCGCTTCGACGAGCGGTACCCGCGGGCCGCCCACCTGGCCTACGTGCTCGACACCGCCACCGGCGCCGCGAGCTGGATCACCGCCGACGACCGTCCGCACCCCTGGGCCGCCGCCCTCACCCCCCAGGCGCCCGCGGAGTGGAAGCTGCCCCTGCCGTACGGCATGCGCCCCGCCCACGCGGGCAGGGCCGAGGCGGCGAAACTGCCCGCGCCCGAGGTGAGCGTGCTGAGCCGGAGACAGGAGGGCGCCGACACCGTCACCCGGGTCCGCGTCCGCTCCCAGCGCTCCGCCTACCAGGTCAACCTGCACGCCGACCGGCCCGCCACCGCAGGCGTCATCCAGGTGGCGGGGCGGCCCGGCGTGCCGTTCCCCGAGATGGAGAGCGCGCCGCGTCCGGGGGCGGCCTGGCCGTTCGAGGCGCAGTTCTTCGCGCCGCCCGGCGACGGGGTGGAGTTCGAGCTGCGGACCAGGGGCGCGCCCCGGCTCGTGGCCAGCGACGTCACGCTCGGCCTCGACGGCCTGACCGGCTACCGGCCCAGGCCCGCCGACGTGGACCTGAGCTCCTCGACCGGCGGCCTGCCCACCGACTCCGTCACCGTCGTGGGAAGGATCCAGACGCCGTGACGGTTGCCAGAGATCGTGGACATCACTGACGTCGTGGTCATCGGCGCCGGGCAGGCGGGCCTGTCCGGCGCCTACTTCCTGCGCCGCTTCGGCCTGGGCACCGTGGTGCTCGACGCGGAGGACGGGCCGGGCGGCGCGTGGCGGCACCGATCGCCGTCGCTGACCATGGACAAGATCCACGGCATCTTCGACCTGCCGGGCGTCCGGCAGGAGGAGCGCCAGGACGGCGCCGCCCCCGCCCGCGAGGTGGTGCCCGCCTACTACGGCGCCTACGAGGCGGCGATCGGCCTGGACGTGCTCCGCCCGGTCCGTGTCACCGCGGTCGGCCGCGGGGGCGGCGACCGCCTGGTGGTGGCCACCTCCCGCGGCGACTGGGCCGCGCGGGCGGTGGTGAACGCCACCGGCACCTGGACCCGCCCGTACTGGCCCTACTACCCGGGCGGCGGCGACTTCCGGGGCCGCCAGATCCACTACGCCGGCTACCGGGGTTCGGGGGAGTTCGCCGGGCAGCGGGTGGCCGTCGTCGGCGGCGGCGCCTCGGCCATGCACGTGCTGGCGGAACTGGCCGACGTCGCCGCGGGCACGCTCTGGGTGACCAGGCGCGAGCCGGTCTGGCGCGACGACGCGTTCGGCGAGGTCGCCAGGCGCGACGCGGTCGCCCTGGTCGAGGAGCGGGTACGCGCCGGGCTGCCGCCGCGGAGCGTGGTCAGCGTGACCGGACTCAGTTCAACCCCGGTGATCAGGGCGGCGCGCGAGAAGGGCGTACTGAAGCGGCTGCCGATGTTCGCCCGCATCACCCCCGACGGCCTCACCTGGCCGGACGGGCGGTACGAGCGGGTGGACGCCGTCGTGTGGGCCACCGGCTTCCGCTCCGCCCTCGACCACCTGGCCCCGCTGCGGCTGCGCGAGCCCGGCGGCGGCATCAAGGTCGAGGGCACCCAGGTGGTCAGGGAGCCGCGCCTGCAGCTCGTCGGCTACGGGCCCTCGGCCAGCACCATCGGGGCCAACCGGGCCGGCAGGACCGCCGCGGGCAATGTCCGGCGCCTCCTGGCGGCGCGCACCCTGCTTTCCGCCTAGTTCCCCGGGCCGGTTTCCCGGGTCAGTTTCCCCCGGGTCGTTGACCGGGCCCTCGACGGCTGGCTTGGATGGACGTCAGACACCCGATGTCTGCTCGCCGCGGTAAGGAGCCTGTCGTGCGCCCCATCCTCGCTGTCCTTCTGTTAGCCGTCGCGCTGGCCGTACCGGTCCAGCCGGCTTCGGCGGAAAAGGTCGGAGCTGCCTTCCACCATCCCGGTGTCCTGGTCAGCCGGGCCCAGCTCGACCACGTCAAGGCCAACCTCGGCGCCGAACCCTGGAAGACGGCGTGGGCGGCGCTGCGCGCCAGCTCGTTCGCCTCACTGTCCTACACGCCGAAGCCCCGCGCCAACGTCGAGTGCGGCCCGTCCTCCAACCCCAACAACGGCTGCTCCGACGAGCGCAACGACGCGATGGCCGCCTACACGCACGCCCTGCAGTGGTACCTGACCGGCGACGACCGCCACGCCAAGAAGGCCGTCCAGATCATGGACGCCTGGTCGGCCGTGATCACCGAGCACACCGGTCACAACGCCCGCCTGCAGACCGGCTGGGCCGGGGCGTCGTTCTCCCGGGCGGCCGAGCTCGTCAAGCACACCTACACCGGCTGGGCCAACGCCGGCCGCTTCGCCACCAAGCTGCGCACCGTCTACCTGCCGATCGTCATCGCGGGCAGCCCCAACACCAACGGCAACTGGGAACTGATCATGACGGACGCGGCGATCGGCATCGCCGTCCACCTCGACGACCGCGCCGCCTTCGACCGCGCGGTCACCACCTGGCGCGGCCGCCTGGCCGCCTACGTCTACCTGACCACCGACGGCTCCCTGCCCAAGCAGGCGCCGGGCAGCAGGTACGACACCCGCGACGAGCTCATCGGCTACTGGTACGGCCAGACCACCTTCGTCAACGGCCTGGCCCAGGAGACCTGCCGCGACTTCGGCCACACCGGCTGGGGCATCGCCGCCGCCGTCCACGTGGCCGAGACCGCCCGCCACCAGGGCCTCGACCTGTACGCCGAAGGCAAGGACCGGCTACGCCACGCGATGGGCTTCCACGCCGGCCTGCAACTGGGCGAGCCGGTGCCGTCCTGGCTCTGCGGCGGCTCGGTCAAGCCGGGGCTCGGCCCGACCTTCGAGGTGGGCTTCAACGCCCTGCGCAACCGCATGGGCATCGGCATGGCCCGTACTCAGCGGCTGGTCGAGCAGAGCCGCCCGGCGGGGGTGAGCCACTTCCTCGGCTGGGAGACGCTCACCCACGCCGGCAACCCGGCCTAGTGGTAGGCGTGGACGACGGCGTGTCCCTTGCCCTTGCCGATCAGCCACTTGTTGACCGGTGTGGTCACCAGGAACGCGACGACGAAGGCGAAGGCCAGCGCGCCCCAGAAGAGCCCTGAGGCCAGCCCGGCGTCCATGGCGCCGGGCACGATCACCATGACGCCGTTGTCCACGATCTCCATGACGAGGATCGACACCGTGTCGGCGGCCAGCGCCACCTTCAGCGCCTGCTTGAAGGTCAGGCCCGCCTTGAGCACGCCGACCATGGTCAGGGCGTAGCCGAACACGAACGCCAGGCCGACGGCCAGGGCGATGGTGGCCACGTTGCCCCAGCCGAGCGCGGTGCCGATCACCATGCCCAGCACCTCGCCGATGGCGCATCCGGTGAGGCAGTGCAGCGTGGCCAGCGCCGCCATCTTCCAGGTCGTCGCGCCATGCCCGTGCGCGCCGTGCCCGACGTGTCCGTGCTCGCTGGGAGCGCCGTGTGCGCCGTCCGCGTCATGGGCACCGTGCGCGCTGTGGCCGCCGTGCTCTCCGTGCGCCGCGTGGTCACCGTGATCGTGGTGGCCCTGGTGTTCCTGGTGCGTGGACATGCTTGAAGCTCCGTTCGTCAATCTGCGCGGTCACGGTATACCCCCATGGGGTAACGGAGCAAATGTGACCGCGCTGGCTACTATAGGAAGTAGTAAAAAGTGCCGCGTTGGCGGGGTGGCGGTCACGCAGCGTGATGTAGCGTGCACGCCATGACCTGGAGGCCGTTCGTGGCGCTCATGGTCGTGCTCACCCTTCTGTGCATGGCCGGACCGCACGCGCACGCCGACACCCCGCAGCCCGCCGGGGTGTCCGGCTGCGACACCGGCACGCATCCGCACGAGCACGAGGCCTCCTGTGACGCGCCCGCCGCGCAGCAACCGGCCGTCGACGCGCCCGCGCCCGGCCAGCAGGGCCGCTGCGCCGCCGCGCCGGTCCCGGCCACCCCGCCGTCCCCGGCCCGGCCTCCCGTACGGCCCGCCGCCCTGCTCGCCCTCCTGTGCGTGAGCCGGATGTAGATGCGCCCCGGCGCGTCCATCCGTACCTCTGCACAGGAGAAAAACATGGATATTTCAGGACTCGTGGGCAATACCCCGGTGTTGTGGGTGCCCGAGCTCTGGTCGGGCGGCGAGCGCGGCTTCTGGGCCAAGCTCGAGGGCTACAACCCCGGCGGCATCAAGGACCGCCCCGCCCTGCACATGGTGGCCGAGGCCCGCAGGCGCGGCGCCCTGCGGCCCGGCGCCCCGATCATCGAGTCGACCAGCGGGACGCTCGGCCTCGGGCTGGCGCTGGCCGGCGTGGTGCACGGTCATCCCGTCACGCTCGTGGCCGACCCGGGCATGGAGCCGCTCATGCGCCGCCTGCTGCTCGCCTACGGGGCACGACTGGAGATCGTGGCCGAGCCGTACCGGGAAGGCGGCTGGCAGGCCGCGCGGCGCGCCCGCGTGCGCGAGCTCATGGCGGGCGCGCCCGGCGCCTACTGCCCCGACCAGTACGCCAACCCCGACAACGCGGCCGCCTACGCCGGGCTCGCCGCCGAGCTGACCGCCCAGCTCGGCCGCGTCGACGTGCTCGTCTGCAGCGTCGGCACCGGCGGGCACAGCGCCGGGATCCACCGCGTGCTGCGGGCGCACAGCCCGGACGTGCGGCTGGTCGGCGTGGACACCGTCGGCTCGACCATCTTCGGCCAGCCCGCCAGGCCGCGCCTGATGCGCGGCCTCGGCAGCAGCATCCATCCCGCCAACGTCGCCTACGACGCCTTCCGCGAGGTGCACTGGGTGGCGCCCGCCGAGGCCGTGTGGGCCTGCCGCCGCCTGGCCGCCGCCCGCTACGCCACCGGCGGGTGGAGCGTCGGCGCGGTCGCGCTGGTCGCCTCGTGGCTGGCCCGGCGCGAACCGCCGGGCACCCGCATCGCCGCCGTCTTCCCCGACGGTCCCGAACGCTATTTCGACACCGTGTACGGCGACGCCTACTGCGCCGGACACGGCCTGCTCGACGCCAAACCCGAGCCGGAACCGGACGAGCTGCCCCACCCGGCCGCCGCCGAGGCCCAGCGCTGGACCCGCTGCGCCACCGTCGCCCGCCCGGCGGGAGCGACGTCGTGATGTCCGGCTACAGCAGGCCGATCCGGCTGCTCATGCTCAACCAGCTGACCATCAACGTCGGCTTCTACATGCTCATGCCGTACCTGGCCGCCCACCTCACCGGCGACCTGGGCCTGGCGGTGTGGGCGGCGGCGCTGGTGCTCGGCGTGCGGAACCTGTGCCAGCAGGGCCTGTTCCTTCTCGGCGGCAGCCTGGCCGACCGGCTCGGCTACAAGCCGATGATCCTCACCGGCCTGCTCCTGCGCACGGCGGGGTTCGCGATGCTCGGCCTGGTCGAGGCGGTGCCCGCGCTGCTGGCAGCCTCCGCGCTGACCGGTCTGGCCGGGGCGTTCTTCAACCCCGCCGCCCGCGCCTACCTGGCCCAGGAGGCGGGGGAGCGGAAGGTGGAGGCGTTCGCGCTGTTCAACGTCTTCTACCAGACCGGCATCCTGGCCGGGCCGCTCGTCGGGCTGCTGCTCAACGCCGTCGCCTTCCGCCTGACCTGTCTGAGCGCGGCGGCGCTGTTCGCGGTGCTCGCGCTCGCCCAGGCCAAGGCGCTGCCGGCGCGGCGGGGCAGCCGGGCGGACGCGGGCGTCTCGATCCTGGCCGACTGGCGCGGCGCGCTCGGCGACCGGGCGTTCTGCCTGTTCGCGCTGGCCATGACCGGCTCGTACGTGCTCGGGTTCCAGGTCTACCTCAGCTTGCCGCTGGCCGTACCGGAGCAAGCGGTGTGGATCTTCGTGGTGTCCGGCGCGATGGCCATGCTCGGCCAGGTGAAGGTGACCGCGTGGGCGGCGGCGCGCTGGACGCCCGGACAGGCGATCACCCGCGGGCTGGCGCTGATGGGCCTGGCCTTCGCCCCGCCCGGGCTCATGGCAGCCGGGCTCCCGGCCGGGGTGGCGGTGATGGCCGCCACCGTCCTGCTCACCCTCGGCAGCATGATCGTCTACCCCTTCGAGATGGCCACCGTGGCGCGCTTCGGCGGCGAGCGGATCGGCACCTGCTACGGCCTCTACAGCACGGCCTCCGGCATCGGCGTGGCGGCCGGCAACGTGCTGACCGGGGCCGCGCTGGAGGCGGGTCTGGCCTGGTGGGGGCTGGTGGCGGTGGGACTGGGGTCCGCGGCGGGCGTACACCTGCTCTGCCGATCCCGTCACGGCTTCTCGACGGAGCGTGTTGTACCGCCCGCCAATACGGGCTAGTGTCCGGGAGACTGGATCTTTTGCCCAGGGGGTTCCGCGATGCAGGTTCCGGGCTACACGGAGATTCGCGAGCTCGGACACGGCGGCACAGGCCAGGTCATGCTGGCCGTGCGGGCGTCGGACGGCTTACCCGTGGCGATCAAGCACCTGTCGCCCGGGCTCCGTGAGGACAAGGAGTTCGTCGCCAGGTTCCGCGACGAGGCCAAGGTGATCGGCGTGCTGGACAGTCCGTACACCGCCCGGCTCTACGAGTACGTCGAGGGCGAGGACGACGCCGCGATCGTCATGGAGCTGGTCGACGGCATCACCCTGCGCCGCCTGCTCACCCACGAGGGCGCCACCGGCGCCGAGGCGGCGCTCGCCGTCCTCAAGGGCGCCCTCACCGGCCTGGCCGCGGCGCACGGACTCGGCGTCGCCCATCGCGACTTCAAGCCGGAGAACGTCATCGTCGCCGCCGACGGCGTCAGCAAGCTCGTCGACTTCGGCCTCGCCACCCGCTTCGGCGAGGCCGGCACCTACGTGGGCACGCCGTCGTACATGGCGCCCGAGCAGTGGGAGGACGCCCCCGCCGGGCCCGCCACCGACGTCTACGCCGCCACCGTCGTCTTCTTCGAGTGCCTCACCGGGCACCGCCCGTTCCCCGGCGAGGACGCCGCCGTCCTCGCCTACCAGCACCAGAACGTACCGCCGCCGCTGGCCAACGTGGACGAGCAGGTCAGAGGGCTGGTCGAGCTCGGCATGGCCAAGGACCCGGCCGAGCGGCCCCCGTCGGCGCAGGCCTTCCTGGCCGAGCTGGAAGAGGTGGCGGGCAGGGCGTACGGGAGCGGATGGGAGCGGCGCGGACGGGCCGGCCTCGGGCTGCTGACCGTCCCGCACATCGCGCTGCTGCCGCTGGTGCCGTCGGCGGGGGCCGAGGTGGCGACCGGGTTCGCCCGCAGCACGCTGACCCCGGTGGCCAAGTTCGCCATCGCCGGCGGGCTGATCACGGCCACGGCGGCCGCCGTGGTCTCGGTCTTCGTCATGTGGACCGAGGACCCGCCGATCCAGGCCGCGCGCGCGTTACCCCCGGTGAGCTCGGCGCCGCCGCTGTCGCCGCCGGTCACCACACCCTCGCGCACGCCCGGCCCCTCCACCGGCCTCCCCTTCACGCCGCCGATCACCGACGCGGGCGACCGCGTGGGCACCGCCGTACCGCCGGACGAGGTCACCGCGGCGGGGGAGCCGACGCGGACGCTGCAGCCGACCCACGAGCCCAGCCGCACGGCCGCGCCGAGCCGCACCCCCGGCAGGACCGCCGAGCCCACCCGCAGCCCCGCCCGCGACACCGGCCCGACCCGCGGCCCCGAGCCCACCAGGGACGCGCCCACCAAGGGCGAGCCCACCAAGGCCACCCCGCCGCCCGCGACGCAGTCCCAGCCCTCGGGCGGCAAGCCCCCGGAGAAGAAGCCCGAGCCGCTGCTGTCGGTGTCGCTGAAGGTCTCCCTGGACCTGCCCGTGCTCAAGGGCGGCAACCAGTTGCTCGACGCCGACCTCGACCTCGGCCTGGGCAGCAGCCTGCTGGGTATGGCCGTGCTGCCCGGTTCGGTACTGCTGGGCCGCCACCTCGCCGCGCGGCAGGCCGGCAGGAGCCGGCACCGGCGCGATACCGAATGACCTGATTGCACCTCAACGGCCGCTATCCCCTACTATCTTCGATCGGACAGAGGGCGCCCCCGGCTCGCGTTGAGGAACGGCGACCGCCCGTGGGCTCGGTCGAAGGAGAAGCGTGGCGGTTGCGTCACCCGCTGGCGTGCGGCGCGGGCCGCTGTGGAGAAGACTCGCGGCGCTGGCGGCGGTGGTGGCGCTCGCCGTGGCCCCGATACCGGCCTCGGCCAAGCCCAAGCCGACGGTGAAGCAGCTGAAGAAGGAGCTGGCCGCCCTCCAGAAGGAGTCGGACAAGCTCATCACCGACTACTACAGCAGCCGCGTCGAGCTGCAGAAGGTCGACAAGACCGAGAAGGCGGCCCGCGAACGCTTCAGGAGCGCCCAGGCCGTCTACGACCGCGAGGCCACCAACCTCCGCCTCATGGGCACCACGCAGTACATCAGCGGCGAACCCAACCTGGCCAACATGTTCAGCGGCGGCGGCGACCCGGAGTCCCTGCTCAACAGGCTCGCGTTCAACCGCCACATGGTCGACGTCCAGAACTCCAGACTGCGGGGCTTCGCCCAGGTACGCGATGAGTTCCAGCGCGCCCAGGAGGAGTCGGCGGCCCAGGAGGAGGAGCTGCGGGCGACCGTCGAGGACCTGGAGGCCCGCAAGAAGAAGGCCGAGAAGCTGATCGTGAAGATGCGCGACAAGATCGAGCAGCTTCACGACGTGCCCGGCGCCCGCCGCGACGGCACCTTCGTCCCCCAACTGCCCGCCGGGGAGGACAACATCACCCCGCGCATGCGCCTGGTCAAGCAGCTCGTCCAGGAGCGCTTCGAGGTGCCGTTCGGCATCGGCTGCTACCGCTCGATCCGCGACGGCGGCGAGCACCCCCTCGGCCGGGCCTGCGACTTCATGCTCAGCCGGGGCGGCGCCATGCCCTCGGCCGCCGAGATCGCCCGCGGCAACGAGATCTGCGCATGGGTCGTCAAGAACGCCAAGCGCCTCGGCATCATGTACGTGATCTACCGCCAGCGCATCTGGCACGTGCGCAACGGCCAGTGGCGCACCATGACCGACCGGGGCGGCACCACCGCCAACCACTACGACCACCCCCACATCTCGGTCTACTGAGAACAGGGCGGCGCTGTACCGTCGTCATGTGAGCAACCTGGAACGCGACCCCCAGGAGGTCGTCTGCGCGGCGGACGGCGCGACGGGGACGGAGCTGCTGACCGGGCGCGCGGTCCCGCTGGGCGGGCCGCGCGCGATGAGCGTGACCCGCACCCTTCCCCATGTACGGCGCCGCATGATCGGCGCCTGGTGCTTCGTCGACGCCTACGGCCCCGAGGCGGTGGCGATGCGGGTGCCGCCCCACCCGCACACCGGGCTGCAGACCGTGAGCTGGCTGGTCGAGGGCGAGGTGCTGCACCGCGACAGCCTCGGCAGCCTGCGGGCGGTCCGGCCGGGCCGGCTCAACCTGATGACCGCCGGGCGCGGCATCTCGCACTCGGAGGAGTCCGCGGAGGGCGGCACGCTGCACGGGGTGCAGCTGTGGGTGGCGCTGCCCGAGGAGCATCGGGGCGTGGAACCGGCGTTCGAGCACCACGCGGAGCTGCCGGTGCTGGACGGGCCGGGCCACCGCTCCCGCGTGCTCATGGGCGGGCCGTCCCCGGCCACGGTCTACTCGCCGCTGATCGGCGCGGAGGTCTCGGTGGACGGGCGGGCCGAGCTGGCCGTCGAGCCGGGGTTCGAGCACGGGCTGCTGCTGCTCGACGGCGCGGTCGCGCAGGTGCCCGCCGGTCCCCTGCTGTACCTGCCGCCGGGCCGCGAGCGGATCGTGCTGGAGGGGCGCGGGCGGGTGCTGCTGATCGGCGGCGAGCCGTTCGCGGAGGAGATCGTCATGTGGTGGAACTTCGTCGGCCGCTCCCACGACGACATCGCCGCCTATCGCGAGGAATGGACGAGGGGCAGTGGGTTCGGCGTGGTACGCGGGTTCGACGGGGAGCCGCTGCCCGCCCCCGAGCTGCCGGGCATCCGGCTGAAGCCGCGGGGACGGGTGCGCTGACGGGGGCTACCAGCCGCCGCGGTGGAGCTGGCCGCGCACGGCGCCGCCGGGGAACTCCTTGGTGTGCAGGTTCGTGTACCAGTTCTTCGGGTTCCTGTTGATGCCCCGCACCACGCCGGCCTGGGCCGTCGTCGCGCCAGCCACGCCGGTGACCGAGGCGGGCAGGCCCTTGGGGTCACCGAAGAAGTCGGCCACGACCGGGCCGTTCTCGCCCCTGGCGCCGCGGTGGATGTGGCCGTTGGTGGGCGCGCCGATCCCGGCCCACGCGGCGGCGAACGCGACCCGGGTGCCCTGGGCCCACACCAGCCACGCGGCGCGGCCGTCGCGGTCGCCGACCTTCTGGCCGGGGGTGGGCACTTCCTGCGCTCCGGTCGCCACCGAGGTCAGCGTACGGCCGGAGCCGTAGGCGAGCACGGAGTCCAGGGAGACCGGGCGGATGCGGTGGAGCTGGGCGCGCACGGCGCCGCCGCCGAACTCGGCGGTGTGCAGGTTGGCGTACCAGTTCCCGGGCCTTCCGGTGATGCGGCGCAGCAGGCCCCGGTCGTTGACGGTCACCGCGCCCTTGACGGCGGTGAGGTTGCCGGGCAGCGCGGCGCCGAAGAACGGGATCTTCACCTCGCCGTTCCTGCCGGCCCTGCCTTGATGGATGTGGAACGCGGTCGGAGCGGCCACCCGGTTCCAGCGGATGGCGTAGTCGACCCGGTTGCCGTGGACGCGGAAGACGGCGACGGCGCGGCCGTCGCGGTCGCCGGCCTTCTGGCCGGGCGTGGGAACCTCGTTGGAGCCGGTGAGCGTGGCGGCGAGGTAGACCGGGGTGGTGGCCTGCGCGGGGGCGGCGGCCAGGGAGGAGGCGGTCAGGGCGGCGGCCACGGCCAGGCCGGAGACGACGATCTTCTTCATGATCGATCCTTTGGCTGAGGGTTCTGCGTGGTGGCGCCCGGTTGTACGGGGCGGGCACCGCCCGGGTTCAGCCCAGGGAGTGGGTAAAAAGACGCGTTCAGCGTTCGCGCATCTCGAAGCCCCGCATGTGCTCCAGCCGGAGTTGCTGGGGCACGGCCGTCTCGGGCGGATCCCACGACCGGGTGCTCCGCAGGTACGCCGCGCCGCACCGGGCCGCCAGCCGGAAGAACCACCACTTCAGGTGCTCGTCCACGTCGGCGAAGCTGCAGTGGGTCAGCGCCGCGGCCAGCAGGGACAGCAGGAGCTGGTGGCGCCAGTCGTCCCGGAAGCCCGGGGTCAGGAGCTTGTAGTCGAAAAGGAAGCGGACCAGGGGCCCGACGAGCTCGTCGTCGCCCTCGCCGCGCACGATCAGGTCGAACAGCTCCTCACCCGGCCGCGGTACCTGCCTGGCGATGACCGACAGCAGCAGCATCGCCGGGTCCGACGCCTGCGAGGCGCACTTCTCGAACGTGGTCAGGTCGATGAGCCGGAACTGCTTGGCCTCCAGCTTGCCCGCGGCGGTGCGCGGGATCAGCACGTTCCCGTGGTGCAGGTCGCCGTGGGAGAAGCCGCGCAGGTGCTGGACGTGGTGGAGTCCGACGATGTCCCCGGCGGCCATGGCCAGTGGGTTGGGCAGCACCTTCGCGGACCGGTCCCCGGAGAACCAGATCCAGCTGCGCTCCGGCTCCAGCAGCCCGCACTCCCGCGCCCAGACGCGCAGCTTCGCGCCGTCGCCGAACCGGGCGCCCAGCTCGGCGCGCAGGTACTCTCCCGAGTCCACGTCCGCGCGGACTTCGGCCGGGTACGGGTTCCACTCGGACAGCACGCCCCTGATGACGCGCTGGAACACGGGGATGAGCTCCTGGGGTGAGTTCAGCTCGGACATCTGCGCCATGTCCGTCAGGCCGCCGCCGGCGACCTCCTGGAAGAACACGCGCTCGCCGGTGCCGGCGACACGCGGCGGATGGGGCAGCAGACCGACCAGGTGCTTCTGGCGGAACAGCACGGCGCTCACGTCGAGGGCGAGCCTGTGCCGGGCGTACTCGCGGGACAACGGGCCCGGCGGGCAGACCTTCGCGATCACTTTGCGGGCAGGCATGGGGGTGCCGGACGGCGGCTTGATGACCAGCGCGGACAGGCTGCAGTCGGTGTAGCCCCGCTTGGTCCAGGCCGGGGTGTTCGGCGCGATCTCATAGCCTTCCGGGTCGCCCCACGCCTTGATGGCGACGGCGACGGGGACGCCGAGCTGCGCGGCGATCTCCTCGTCGTAGTCGCGTCCCGCCTGGACGGAGCCGTCCACCGCCGATTCCGTCGCGAGCTGCCGGAACTCGGCCACCAGCCCGTCCGGGTCGTCGAACAGCTGCGGGCGGCTGTGCAGGAACGCCTGTTCCGCCGAGGACAGGCGGCGGGTCGTGATCTTTCCCTGGGCGTGGACGATGAGGGTGCGCTTGATCAGCACCACGGCGGGACCGGCGTTCCGCAGCACGGTGAACAACCTGGCGACCGTGGGTTCCCTGGGCGGATCCTCCCGCAGGCAACGGTCCATCTCCTCCAGGCGCTGCTCGGCCGGGACTCCCTCGCCGTCGTCGCGGAACACCAGGCCGTAGGCGGTTCCGCCGTCGCCGTCCTCGACCGGCATGGTGAAGCCGAAGGCGCGCGCGACCCGCTCGACGGCGTCCTCGGTGAGCGCGGCGCCCGCCGGGCCGGCGACCCTGATCGTCAGCTCGGTCGGCTCGCCCGCGGGGCGGGTCCCCAGCGCCAAGGCGGTCGCCTGTGCCAGATCCAGCCGCATGCCGGAGTCGAAGGCCTCCTTGTAGGCGTTCTCGCCCAGCACCTTGTGGCACTTCTGGACCAGCGCGTCGTGGTCGTCGGTGAGCCACGGCGCGCCCAGCATCGGCAGTCCCGCGGCCTTCCAGTTCACCCGGAGCGCGCCCAGCAGGCGGACCGAGAGCGCGGGCCGTTCCAGCGCCGCGTAGACGCCGGCGGCGGTCTCCAGTGCGAGCAGGATGCCCAGGATGTCGTGGAACGGCCGCTTGAGGCGCAGGGTCTTCCTGACGTCGTGCAGCGCCTCCTCGGCCTGGCCCATGGCCAGCCGGGTCATCGCCAGCGTCCAGTACGCGTAGGACCGCACGGACAGCTCCTGGCGGTCCTCGCACGTGC
This sequence comes from Nonomuraea sp. NPDC050547, assembly GCF_044457345.1. Lineage (NCBI taxonomy): Bacteria > Bacillati > Actinomycetota > Actinomycetes > Streptosporangiales > Streptosporangiaceae > Nonomuraea > Nonomuraea sp. NPDC050547. The sequence goes on along the minus strand of NZ_JBITGW010000017.1, from coordinate 309,364 downwards.
GCAGGCACTCCAGCAGCATCGATTCCGCTTCCTCCAGCGCCCCCTGCTTGGTCAGCACGATCGCCAGCTCGACGACGGCCGGCAGCAGGCCGGGGTTCAGCGCCGCGCTTTCGGAGTTGAACTCGATGGCCACGCGCAGCAGCGTGCTGGCCTTCTGCAGGTCCCCCTGGAGCAGGGCGGCGGTGCCGCGCATCTTGGAGGACAGGATGAGCGCCTTCGAGTCGCCGATCCGCTTCGCCTCCGCGCCGCACAGCTCGGCCGTCGACATCGCGCCCATGCTGTCGCCCTGGGCGCTGCGCACGTACGACAGCACCCACATGGCCTTGCAGCGTTCCGGGCTCGGCTCGGGGTTGGCACGCAGGGCGCGTTCCAGATATTTCCGGCCTTCGCCCGCGAAACCACAGCACACCCACATGAACCAGAGCGACGACAGCAGCCTCAGCGCCAGCGCGGCCTCGTCGGGGGTGTGCAGAGCGTGCTCCAGCGCCACCCGGATGTTGTCGTGTTCCTGGCGCATGCGCTCGAACCAGTACATCTGGCGCGGGCCTGACCAGTCCTGCTCGCTGCGGGTGGCGAGGCCGAGGTAGTAGAGCAGGTGGCGGTGGCGGATCTCGCGGCCGTCCTCCAGCCGCCTCGCGCCGTACTCCGCGAGCGTGCCGGGCAGCTTGTAGCGCGTGCCCAGGTAGTCGGTCCTGGTGAGCAGGACCGACTTGTCCACCAGGGCCTCGACCAGGCCGCCGATCTCCTCCCCGCACACGAAGCGGGCGGCCTCGAGGTCGAAGTCGCCGGCGAAGACCGACAGCTGGGCCCAGAGCAGGCGCTCGGCGGGCTCGCACAGGTCGTAGCTGCGGGTGAGGGCGTCGTGCAGGCCCGGCCGGCCGGCGTCTCCGGTCAGCAGGGCGAAGCGGTCCTCCAGCCCGGCGGCGACGTCGTTGACCGACATGCTCGTCAGCCGCAGCGCGGCGAGCTCGATCGCCAGCGGAATGCCGTCCAGGCGGGCGCACAGCCCGGCCACCGAGGCGACGGTCAGCTCGTCCAGCTCGAAGCCGGGCTGCACGGCGCGGGCCCTGGCCGCGAACAACCGCACGGCCTCGCTGTCCGCGCCCGCCGTCTCCATCGGCGCCAGCGCGACCACCCGCTCCTCCGGTACGCCCAGCGGAACCCGGCTGGTGGCCAGCACGCGGAGCCCGGGAGCCGCCCGCAGCAGTTCCCCGGCCACCTGCGCGCAGGCCGGCGCCACCCGCTCGCAGCCGTCGAGCACGAGCAGCCCCCGGCGCCCCTCGGCCCATCCGGGCAGCGAACCGGTGCCCAGCGCCGCGGCGATCGCCGGCCTGACCAGGCCGGGGTCGCTCACCGCCGACACGCCCGCGAACCAGGCGCCGTCCGGGTGGCGGCCGCGCGTCTCGTGGGCCAGGCGCAGCGCCGTGCGGGTCTTGCCGACGCCGCCGATGCCCGTCACCGTGACCAGCCGCGCCTCGGCCACGTGCCGTCTGAGGGTGGCGAGCACGCCGAGCCGTCCGATGAGGCCGGCGTCCTCATCAGGCAGGTTTCCCGCACATCCGAAGGTCATCGCTCTCCCGCAGTGTGAGAGGACCAGCCTATGAGCCGGGGTTCGCCCGGGGAGAGCTGATCGTGAATCCCGGATATCGTGGATCGGGTGCGAGTAGCGACCTGGAACGTGAACTCGGTCAAACAGCGGCTGCCCCGCCTGCTTCCCTGGCTGGATCAGCGCCGTCCCGACGTCGTCTGCCTGCAGGAGACCAAGCTGGCCGACCAGGCCTTCGCCGGACTGCTCGGCGAGGAGCTGGCCGTGGGGGGGGGCGCGGGGGGCGGGGCCCCCCCCCCCCCCGGGGGCCGCGGGGCGCGGGGGGGCCGGGCGGGCCGCGACCGCGGGGTGACCCGGGGGGGCGGCGCGCCCGGCGTGCCCCCCCCCGCGGC
>NZ_JBITGW010000017.1:0-307416 GCF_044457345.1 Nonomuraea sp. NPDC050547 | reverse complement strand
GTGTCCCGGGGGTGCACCCGCCCCCCCCCGCGGTGGGCGCCCCCCCGCCCCCCCGGCGCCCCCCCCCCCCCCCGGCGGGCGGGGGGGGGGGGGCGGGGGGGGGGGGGGGCGCGGGGGGCCCCCCCCACGGCGAGCCCCGCTGGAACGGCGTGGCGATCCTGTCCAGAGCGGGCCTCGACGACGTGGTCACCGGGCTGGCCGGAGCGCCCGGCTTCCCGCACCAGGAGGCGCGGGCGGTGGCGGCGACCTGCGGGGGAGTGCGGGTGCACTCGGTGTACGTGCCGAACGGGCGCACGCCGGACGACGACCACTACCGGTACAAGCTCGCATGGCTGGCCGCGCTGCGCGAGGTGGTGCGGCTCGGGCCGGCCGAGGCGATGGTGTGCGGCGATGTGAACATCGCGCCCGCCGACGCCGACGTCTTCGACCCGGCCGCCTACGAGGGGCAGACCCACGTGACGCCGCCGGAGCGGGCGGCGCTGGCGGAGCTGCGGGAGCTGGGGCTGCACGACGTGGTGCGCGAACGGTGGCCCGGGGAGCGGGTGTTCACCTACTGGGACTACCGGGCGGGCATGTTCCACAAGGACCTCGGGATGCGCATCGACCTGGTGCTGGCCTCCGACCCGGTGGCGGGGCGGGTGCGGGCGGCCTGGGTCGACCGGCACGCGCGCAAGGGCACGGGGCCGAGCGACCACGCGCCGGTGATCGTGGACCTGGACGAGGCGCCCGACGGCGACATCGGGCCGGTCGTGCCGCCGCCGTCGGCGCCCGCCCCGAAGCGCGGATCGGTGAAGTTGCCGCAGTCGCCCTAGCGGGTGAGCGCCCACAGGGACGCGGCCATCGCGAGGGCGGCCACACCGGCGCAGAGCATCACGGCATTGACGCCCAGCGTGTCCACGACCATGCCGCCGGCCAGCGCGCCGAGCGCGAAGGTGGCCTGGAACGAGCTGGTGAACACGACCGTGGCCGCCTCCGGCGCGTCGGGGGCGGCGCGGGCGAACCAGGCCTGCGAGCAGACCGGAACCGCGCCGTAGGCCAGGCCCCACAGGGCCAGCAGGGCGACCGCGCCCCAGACCGTGCCGCCGACGACGGGAAGCAGCAGGGTGGCCGCCGCGATGAGGGCGCCGGCCGCGGTGAAGGTCGCGCGGGGGCGGGTGGTGACCGTCCTGCCCGCGACGAAGTTCCCTGCCACGCCGGCGGCGCCGTACAGGAGGAGGACGGAGCTGACGGCGGCCGGGTGCAGCCCTGTGACCTGCTCCAGGAACGGCGTCACATAGGTGTAGGAGCCGAAGTGGGCCAGGACGACCAGGAACGTGGCCAGCAGGGCGACCGCGGTGCCGCGGCGGCGCAGCAGGGCCGCCAGCGTTCCTGCGGCGGTGATCCGGTCGGCGGGCAGCGGCGGGAGCAGGACCAGCAGCGCGACCAGGACGAGCAGAGCCAGCCCGGCCAGTACGGCGAAGGCCGCCCGCCAGCCCGCGGCGTGGCCGATGATCGTGCCGGCGGGCACGCCCAGCACCGAGCCCAGCGGCACCGCGGAGAAGATCAGCGCCGTCGCGGTGCCCACGGCCGCTGGCGGCACGAGGCGCCCGGCGAGTCCGGCGCCCACCGACCAGAACCCGCCGATCGTGAGCCCGACGAGGATCCGGGAGACCAGCATCGCCTCGTAGGACCACGCGGCGGCGGCCAGCACGTCGGCGGCGGCCAGCAGCGCCATCATCGCGCACAGCATCACCCGGCGGTCCAGGCGGGCGGTGGCCAGCGTGAGCGCGGGGGCGGCGATCGCGGCGACGATGCCGGGCAGGGTCATCGTGAGCCCGGTGACGCCGTCGGTGAGGCCGAAGTCGGCGCCGATGGCGGTCAGCAGGCCGATGGGCAGGATCTCGCTGGTGACGATGCTGAAGATGCCCAGCGTGAGGGCGGCGACGGCGAGCCAGCGGACCAGTGGTGTGGTGGACATGGGAGTCCAGCCAAGCAGCGCTCGCCCCGGGGCACTGGCAGGATTCGGACCAGGCCGCGCCGCCGCCCTCGTCCGGCTAGGCCAGCATCTCCCACCAGGTGTCCAGGGCGGGCGCGTCGGCGGTGTCGACGAGCTCGCCCGGCCGCGGCACCACGATCTTGACCTCGCGCGCCTTGGCCTCGCGCCACAACCGGTCCACCGGCTCGCCCCACGGGTGCAGCGCCAGCGTGAAGGTCGCCCAGTGCACCGGCAGCATCAGCGCCGCACCGAGGTCGATGGTGGCGTTGACCGCCTCCTCCGGGTTCATGTGGATGTCCGGCCAGGCCGGGCTGTAGGCGCCGATCGGCATGAGCGCCAGGTCGAACGGGCCGTGCGCGGCGCCGATGCCCTGGTAGCCCTCGAAGTAGCCGGAGTCGCCGGCGTAGAAGACGCGCTTGTCCCGGCCGGCCACCACCCACGAGCCCCACAGCGTGTCGTTGCGGGTCAGCGAGCGGCCGGAGAAGTGCCGGGCGGCCGTGGAGACGAAGCGCAGCCCGGCCACCACCGCCTCCTCGTCCCAGTCCAGCTCGATGATCCGGAACAGCGGCACGCCCCAGCGCTCCAGGTGCGCCCCGATGCCCAGCGGCACCAGGAAGGGCGCCTTCTGGGAGCTGGTCAGCCGCCGCACCGTCGCCATGTCCAGATGGTCGTAGTGGTCGTGCGAGATCACGATCGCGTCCACCTGCGGCAACGCGCCCAGCTCGACCGGCACCGGGTGATGGCGCCTCGGGCCCACCAGCTGCGAGGGCGAGGGGCGGTTGCTCCAGATCGGGTCGAACAGGACCCGCTTGCCCTCGATCTCGATCAGCGTGGACGCGTGGCCGTACCAGATGGCCCGCAGGCCCTCGGCGGCCGGCTCGCCCGAGGGCGGCGTCAGCACCGGGATCAGCCCGCCCGGCCTGCGCTGGGTCCGGTCGCGCGTCAGTTCGGCCAGCATGCTGGGGTCGGGCCGGCCCGTGTGGGTCGGCTCGGGCATCGGGTTGAAGAACGTGCCGTCCTTGAACTGCGGCGAGCGCCGCATCCTGGCCGCCCGCTCGGGCCCGGACATCAGTGGCCGTGCCCCGAGCTCGGCCGGCACGTCCCGCAGCGCCCATCCGGCCGCGGCCAGGGCGGCTCCGCCCACGAGCAGCCGCCGTGCCGTCCGCAATCCCGCCATGTCAGACTCCTTGCATAGTCAACTCTCTTCTCGAAGATATATCGCGATAGATTGCGGCGAGCGCGAGGGTCAGGTCATGGCGTGGAAGCCGGCCTCCGACCAGAGGGCCCGGGTCGCGGACTCCGGGTCACCGACGTCCGACGGCGTCACGTCGAAGAGATGGGTCATGGCGTTGACCGGCTCGTACTCCGGCCAGCCCGGACTGCCCGTGGCGGCGAAGCGCGTCCAGGCCGAGCGGAACTGCGCCGACAGCCCCTCCGCCTCGGACGAGCCGCCGGTGAGCAGCCGGGCCAGCTCCGAGTCGAGCGTGCCGAACGTGAGCGGCACGTCCAGCCCGTGACAGGCGCCGAGGGCGGTGGGCGCCCAGGTCAGCTCATAGGCGTAGGTCGGGCCGGTGTGCGCGTCGGCCAGCAGCGTGCTCGGCATCCTGAACAGCCAGTCGGACATGAGCCGTAGCTGCAGTTCCGCCTCCGGGTAGGCGGTGCGGTAGACGACGCCGGCCTGCGGCGGCGCGAGCGTCTTCAGCGCCTGCGCGGTGTCCCCGCCCTCGCCCATCGCCATGAACAGCGCGTACTCGTCGCGGGTGAAGCCCACGAGCAGGTCCACGTCACAGGCCGCGCCGTCGGCCAGCGCCTCCCACGGCGTCTCCGGCAGCACCTCGCCGTCCACGACGGGCGCGAACGGCATCTCGGCGATGCCGCTCGCGCCCCACTCGGCGATGTTCCCGCGCAGGTCGTGGCTGGAGAAGGCGTGCACGGCCGCGAGCAGTTCCTCCGGGCTGCGCTCGTACGGCGAGCCGCCCGCCCTGGCCATGATCCCCGCCGTCATCCGGGCCGCGAGCTCCGGGGCGTAGAACGTCGCCGGCACGCTCTGCGCGATCACCCGCCGGAACAGCCCGGCCGCCGACGGCATCGCCATGAGGCAGGCCGCCGCCCCCGCCCCGGCCGACTCCCCGAACACGGTCACGTTGCCGGGATCGCCGCCGAACGCCGCGATGTTCTCCCGCACCCAGCGCAACGCCTGCACCTGATCCAGGAGCGCCCGGTTGGCCGGCGCCCCCTCGATGAGGCCGTACCCCTCCATGCCGACCCGGTGGTTGAACGTCACCACCACGACGCCCTCGCGGGCCAGCCGGGTCCCGTCGTACTCGGGCAGGCCCGCGGTGCCGATGAGGTACGCGCCGCCGTAGATCCACACCATCACCGGCAGGCCGGCGCCGCCCGGATCGGGCGTCCAGACGTTGACCGACAGGCAGTCCAGGCCTTCGGCGGAGCTCCACGGCGCGACCCCCGGCAGCAGCGGCGGCTGCGGCGGCTGCGGGCCGAACCGCACGGCCTCGAACGTGCCCTCCCACGGACCGGCCGGGACGGGCGCCGCGAACCGGTTCGGTCCGAAGGGGGCTTCGGCGTAGGGGATGCCGAGGAAGGAGGTGACGTCGTCGGTGGTCCGACCGGTCAGCTTGCCCGTGGAGATCGTCGTCATATACCAAACTTACGCTTGGCCGGGATCCGTCCTCATCCGCATTTCGCGTCCCGCGGCGGGAGACTGCCGAACGTGATCGCCTTCCTGAGGCTCAGCCTGGCCCGCACGACGAGGCAGCCGTCCCGGGCGACGGCCTCCTCCAGGTGGGTGTGCGCCTTGTCGTAGAGGTAGGCGGCGCTGAACGCGCACAGGCCCGCGACAAGCTTGTGCGGGATGCGGACGCAGATCAGCTGGGTCACCGCCTGGGTGGTCCGGTCGGTGGCCGTCAGCCTGTCGTGGATCCAGGCGGTACGCGCACGGGTGAAGGTGTACTGGCACGAGAACGCGCCGCACCGCAGCCCGGACGGCGGCGCCGCCGCCTGGGCCGGGACGGACAGAACGGCCGAGGCCAGGACGATGACCATGACCACGCGGGCGGAGAGGAGGTGGCTCACGACTGGTGCCCCTTTCTGAGATCGGTCGACGGCCCGAGGCTCGGTGTCCGGGAAGGTGTCCGGCAACGGCCAGGACGCTTTTCCCGGCAGGCCGGTCCGGCCGCAGGCCGTGGCATAGGCTTCGGGCGCGAGGAGGTGTCCGGCGCCGCCGGACGGCGGGCGAGGAGCTCGGCATGCGCGAGGACGGCGACCTTCGGCTGCGGTTCGCCGAACGGCTGCGGGAGCTGAAGGACGCCACCGGGATCTCCGTGCGCGACCTGGAGGCCGCCAGCGTGCGCACGCCGCGCCGCCGCGCCGGGCAGCCGCCGTTACGGCTCAAGCGCGGCACCATCGCCGGCATGCTCAGCACGACCCGCCCGGTCTGCCCCGAACGCGAGCACGTCGAGGTCTTCGTCGACACCTGCCTGCGCAAGGCCGCCGAATCCCGCCGGTCGCTGCCCGGCGAGCTGGGCGAGCCGGCGGCCTGGGACCGGGCCTACGACGACCTGCTCGTACGGCGGAGCGGTCCCCCTCCCGCGGCCCCGGCCCGCCGTGTCCCCGAGGCGCTCGCCGCCGCCAAGGAGGTGCTGGCCGACCTGGTCGAACAGCAGTGGCGTACCGAAGCGCGGCTGCGGTCGCTGGACGACCCCGGCCCGATGCCGGTGCGCTGGCGGCTGACCGGCGACGGACGCCTGCTCGACCACCCCGACAACCTCACCCCTCGAACCGCGCCGCTGACCGTGTCGAGCGACGACGTCCCGGCCCTGGCCCGGCGGCTGCGCGGCATGCGGCGCCGCCGCCTGGTGATCCTCGGCGGTCCCGGCTCCGGTAAGACCACGCTGGCCGTACAACTGCTGCGCGAACTGCTGGCGACCCGGCACGAGCACGACGACGAGCCCGTGCCGGTGCTGCTGCCGGCGGCCGACTGGGACCCGGGAACGTTCCCGCTCCTGCAGGACTGGCTGACGGCCCGGCTGGCCAGGGACTACCCGGCGCTGCGCGCCACCGAACCGGGCGCGCGGGCACCCGCCGCGCTGGCCGAGCGCGGCCACATCCTGCCGATCCTGGACGGCCTGGACGAACTGCCCGAGGCCGCGCGTACCGCCGTCATCGCCGCGCTCAACCGCTCACTCGGCGACGGCGACCAGCTCGTCGTCACCGCCCGCACGTCCGCCTACCGCGAGGCGGTGGACGGCGCCGCCGACGTGATCACCTCCGCGACCGTCATCGAACCCGACCCGCTGGAACCGTCCGTCGCCGCCGCCTACCTGCGGCGCTGCCTGCCCGCGCGGGCGGGGCCGCTGTGGGAGCGCGTCCTGGCCGGGCTGGCCGGCGGGCCGCCGGGCCCGCTGGCCGAGGTGACCGCGACGCCGCTGGGGTTGTGGCTGCTGCGCGCCGTCTTCATCGCCCCGAACGCCGACCCCGCCGTGCTCCTCGACCGCTTCCCGGACGCGAGCGCGCTGCGCGCCCACCTGTTCGACCGCCTCGTGCCCGCGCTGATCGACGCCCGCCCGCCCGGCGCGCACCCGGGCGAGCTGTTCCGCCCGCGCCGCCGCCGCGACCCGGAGGAGGTACGCCGCACGCTCACCACCCTGGCCCGCCACCTCACCCACCCCCGGGGCCCGGACGGCAGCCCCCGTACCCGCGACCTGGCCTGGTGGCGGCTGGCCCGCGACACCCGCGCCGTCACTCCCGCGATCAGGCTCGCCATGGGCTTCGCCGTGGCCCTGACGATCACCGCGTGCTCCACGATCTCGACGTCGATCCTGTCCGGCTCCGGCGCGGGCGGGCTGATGTACGGCCTGCTGTTCGGCGTGGCCGCGGGCGGCGTGGTGGCGCCGGCCGCCCGCGCCTGGCCCGGCCAGCAGCCCGGCTACGCCGACCTGCGCGGCCGCGGCCGCCGTCCGGGACCCGCGTTCCCGCCGGCGCGCGGTCTGGCGCTCGGCCTGGCGGCCGGGGTGGCGATGGTGCTGATGATGGGCTTCACCGTGGGCTTCGGGGCCGCCGCCTACCTCGCCGGAGCCGTCTCGGCCCTGACGGTCGGTCTCGCGTACGGCTTCGCCTCAGGCCTGGCCGCCTGGGCCGAGGCGCCGACCAGGGACGGCCGGGCGGGCTCCCCGCAGGCCAGCTGGCGGGCCGACCGCACACTCAACCTGGTGCGCGCCGCCACGATCGGCGGCACCGCGGCGCTGACCAGCGGCCTCACGGCGGGATCGGCGGCCGCGTACACGGACACCCCGAGATTCGGCCTGGCGGTGGGGCTGAGCTACGCCGTCACGTTCGGCCTGACGGCGGCCCTGGTGGCAGGCCGTCACCACGCCTGGATGGCCTTCGTGATCGCCACGGGGACGGGCCGGATCCCGCGCGGGCTGATGCCCTTCCTGGACGACGCCCACCGCCTGGGCCTGCTGCGCGCCGTGGGCCCGATGTACCAGTTCCGCCACGCCGAACTCCAGGACCACCTGGCCGGACCCGGGTAGCTCAGGGGCGGGGCCAGGGGTTGGGGCGGCAGCCGTCCAGGGACTTGGACTGCTGGAGCATCACCGGGGCCAGGCGGCCTCTGCCCGGACAGGGGCGGTGGCTGTGGCCCAGGCCGTGGCCGACCTCGTGGTTGATCACGTAGTGGCGGTAGCGGGCCAGGTCGCCGTGGTACTGGGGGACGCCTCGGGCCCAGCGGACGGCGTTGATCACCGAGCGGTGGCCGTCCCAGCAGGACAGGTCGCCGCCGGTGTTCAGGGGGAGGCAGAGGTGGTCGGTCAGCCGGGGGCTGGTCAGGGCCACGCTGAGGCGTACCGGGCCGTGGGCGACGCGCTGGAAGCGGCCCCAGCCGCGTGGGTCGTTGAGGGTGTGGTGGACGGCTTCGGCGAAGTCCCCGGGGTGGAAGGGGAGGCCGCGCTCCACCTCGACCATGTACCGCACCACTGGGGCGCGGCCGGGGCGCGGTTGTGCCCGGCCTTTGACCACGGTGTAGCGGCCCGAGGCGGAGACGGGGACCTTGACCCGCCGGCCGGGCCCGGAACCCTCCGCCGCGACCCGTTCACGTTCCGGCCGCCCGGTGCCCGGCCGCTCGGCGTCCGCCTGCTCGGCGTCCTGCCGCCCGGCGGCGGGCCACACCACGTCCGGCCGCTCCACGGCCGACGGCGACACGCCGGGCCACGCCGCGTCCGGCCCCTCAATGCCTGAGCGCCACATGTCCGTCCGCTCGACGTTCCAGGCGGGCGCGCCGGCCGTGGATCCCGGAGCGGCGGCGTCGCCGCAGGCGCTCGCCGCGAGCAACACCACCAGCAGCACCGGCACCCGCACCCGACTCTCCCCACATGATCACGTGTGGGGAGAAGACGATCATACGCCGGGATCGACCGCATAGGGCCCCAGGTCGATCTCCGGCGTTTCGCCCAGAACCAGCGATGTGGCCAGCATCCCGGCATAGGGCCCCGCGGTCAGCCCGTAGGCGCTGAGGCCGGTGACCGCGACCACCGTTCCGTTCAGGCGGGCGATGAGCGGGCGCTCGCCGTCCATCACCGGTCGCAGCCCCGACCGGGTCTCGGCGACGCTCGCCGAGGCGAGGCCGGGCGCCAGCCGTACCCCGGTAGACAGCACGTCCGCCAGCCCCGCCACCGTCACCCGCGCGTCGAAGCCGGCGTCCTCCCTCGTCGCCCCCATGACCACCCGCGAGCCGGGGAAGCCCAGCAGGTACGGCCCGCGCCGCGGCAGCACGATCGGCCAGCCCGAGGTGTCCACCCCGTCGAGCACGGCGTGCACGATCTGGCCCCGCCACGGCCTGACCGGCAGGTCGGCCCCGAGGGGCGCGCACACCTGGCCTGTCCAGGCACCGGCGGCCACGACCACGGCGTCGGCGGGCAGGGGCGTGCCCTCGCCGGGCGAAGCGTCGTGGTGGAGCATGACGGTGTCGTCGGGCAGGAGTTCGGCGCGGCCGTGGAGGAGCGCGACGCCGCCGGCCACGGCGTCGGCGAGGAGCGCGTCCCTGACGGCGCGGCCGTCCACCCGCGCCGCGCCGGGCACGTGCAGGGCGCTCAGGCCGGGGGCCAGGGGCGGGAAGAGCGCCGCGGGGTCCGGGATCTCCGTGATCTCTCCCATTTCCGGCGCGTCCGGATATCTGTCCGCAAGCAGGCGGCGTACCGGCTCCAGTTCCGCCCGATCCTCGGCCACCAGCAGCGCTCCGACCCGCGTGTATCCGGCGCCGATCTCCGGGTAATGACGGGCGGCGGCCCGTGCCAGCTCGTACCAGGCGGGGTCGTCCTCGTGGTCCACCCACGGGCAGACGATCCCCGCCCCCGCCTCCGTCGCCTGCCCGGCCAGCCCGGCGTCGACCACCGTCACCGCCACCCCGCGGCGGCTCAGGTGGTACGCGGCGCTCGCTCCTGCGATTCCCTTGCCGATCACCACAACCCTCATACCAAGATGATCGCAGCGGGGATAACGTCGGTCACATGGCAGTGGTACTGATCGGAACGCTGGACACCAAAGGGCCGGAGTACTCCTGGCTGCGCGACCGCCTCGCCGGGCTGGGCAGCGAGGTGATCGTGGTCGACACGGGCGTCGGGCCGTCCGGGCTCGCCGCCGACTTCCCCGCCGCCCAGGTGGCCTCGCTGGCCGGGGCCGATCTGGAGGCGCTGCGGGCGGCGGGGGACCGGGGCGCGGCCGTCACGGCGATGGGGGAGGGGGCGGCCAGGGTCCTGGCGGACCTGCACCGGGCGGGACGGGTGGACGGCGTGCTGGCCGTAGGCGGCAGCGGCGGCTCCTCGATCGCCGCGCGGGCCGTGCGCGACCTGCCGATCGGCCTGCCCAAGCTCATCGTCTCGACCATGGCCTCCGGCGACGTCGCGCCGTACGTCGGAGCCAAGGACGTCACGCTCATGTACTCCGTCGTGGACATCGCGGGCATCAACCGCGTGTCCCGCGCGATCCTGGGCAACGCCGCCGCTGCCGTCGCCGGCATGGCCGGGCAGTACGCGGCGCGCGGCCCGGAGCGGGACGGCGACCGGCCGCTGATCGGGGCCTCCATGTTCGGCGTCACCACCCCGGCCGTCGACGCGGCCAGGGCCAGGCTCGACGAGCTCGGCTACGAGGTGCTCGTCTTCCACGCCACCGGCTCCGGCGGGCGCGCCCTGGAAGGCCTGGCCGAGAGCGGCATGCTGGCCGGGGTTCTCGACCTCACCACGACCGAGCTGGCCGACGAACTGGTCGGCGGCGTCCTGTCGGCCGGACCCGACCGGCTCACCGCCGCCGGACGGCACGGCGTCCCGCAGGTCGTCGCCCCCGGCGCGCTCGACATGGTCAACTTCGGGCCCCGCGACACCGTGCCGGAGCGGTTCGCCGATCGCACGCTCTACGTGCACAACCCGACCGTCACGCTCATGCGCACCACCGAGTCCGAGATGGCCGAGTTGGGCCGCGAGATCGCCGCCAAGCTCGCGCGGGCCGGCGGGCCGGCGGTGCTGTTCATCCCCGAGGGCGGCGTCTCCGCGCTCGACGCGCCCGGAATGCCCTTCCACGACCCGGCGGCGGACGCTGCGGCCTTCGCCGCACTGGCCGCCTACCCGCGGACCGTGCGCCTGGCCGCGCACATCAACGACCCGGAGTTCGGCCGTGCCATGGCCGACCGGCTCCACCTGCTGATCAAGGGGGACCAGTGAACAGGCAGACGGTTCTGGAACGGCTGCGCCGTACCGCCGGGGACGGCAGGCCGATCATCGGCGCGGGCGCCGGGACGGGCCTGTCGGCCAAGTGCGCCGAGGCGGGCGGCGTCGACCTGATCATCATCTACAACTCCGGCCGCTACCGGATGGCCGGGCGCGGCTCGCTGGCGGGGCTGCTGCCGTACGGGGACGCCAACCAGATCGTCGTGGACATGGCCGCCGAGGTCCTGCCCGTGGTGCGCGACACGCCGGTGCTGGCGGGCGTGTGCGGCACCGACCCGTTCCGGATCATGCCGCTCTTCCTCGACCAGCTGAAGGCCATGGGGTTCGCGGGAGTGCAGAACTTCCCGACCGTAGGCCTGTACGACGGCGTCTTCCGGCAGAACCTCGAAGAGACCGGCATGGGCTTCGACCTGGAGGTCGAGATGGTCCGGCTGGCCCGCGAACGCGACCTGGTGACCGCCCCCTACGTCTTCGACGAGGACCAGGCGCGGGCCATGGCGCTGGCCGGGGCCGACGTGCTCGTCCCGCACGTGGGCCTGACCACGAAGGGCTCCATCGGCGCGGGGACCGCGCTCACCCTGGATGAGGCGGTGGCCCGCGTCCAGGCGATGCGCGACGCCGCGGTGGCCGCGCGGCCGGACGTGATCGTGCTGTGCCACGGCGGCCCCATCGCCGAACCCGCCGACGCCGCCCACGTCCTGCGCCACACCAAGGGCGTGGCGGGCTTCTTCGGCGCCTCGTCGGTGGAACGCCTGCCGACCGAGCGCGCCATCACCGAGCAGGTGGCCGCATTCAAGAACCTGGAGGTCTGATGCTGGTAAGTCCGGACAGGGTGACGACGATGACGTTCGACTGGGGGTCGATCAAGTGGTTCGTCACGCCGTCGCTCATCCCCGGCGCCGGCTCCACGCTCGGCGAGGTGATCGTCAACCCGGGCAAGGGCCACGCCCGTCACAACCACCCGAACGCCGAGGAGGTGATCTACGTGATCTCCGGCGAGGCCACGCAGATGGTCGGCGACGGCGAGCCGTTCCCGATCAAGGAGGGCGACACCGTCCACATCCCGGCGGGCGCGTACCACTCGACGTTCAACAGCACGTGGCGCCCGCTGCGGCTCATCGTCACCTACACCCCGGGCGGCGAGGAGAAGGCGCTGGAAGGCGCCCCCGGCTACTGCCTGCACGAGGCGGGCACGATCGCCGAATGGCGCCAGGCCTGACCGGTCCCTAACCGTCGGCGGCCCAGCCGTGGGTGCGCTTGAGCAGGGCGGCGACGCGGGCGAACCGCTCGCCGTCCAGCACCGCGCCCTCCCGCCTGATGTCATCCTCGTCCAGCACGAAGACCCGGTCCATGCGCAGGAAGGACGGCTTGCCGTCGCGGTTCCAGGCGCCGATCGGGAACCATTCGGGCCCGTCGTCCCCGCGGCTGGACACCATCAGCCCGAGCAGCCTGCGCCCGGTCCTGCCCACGATCAGCAGCGGACGGTCCTTGCCCCGCGACGGGTCCTCCTCGTAGGGCACCCAGGCCCAGACGACCTCCCCGGGATCGGCCAGGCCGTCCAGGTCGGGGGAGTAGGCCAGGCTCGCGGCCCGGTCCACCGTGTAGATCTCCCGCACCGCGCCCCGCGCCGGACGCGGGTCCTCTCCTGGATCACGCACGCGACGGAGCTTACGACCCCAACCCCCCGAAAGGCCACCACCCCGCCACTCCGGGGTCCTGATCGAGCGCATGAGGTTTCCCCGCCGCGGGCCAAGGGCGCGGTCGTCACGGCGGGCCGCCCCGCACGGTGGGCGGCCGTTTCCTGGAAGGTCGCCCGCCAGGTTCGGCGGGTGGGGGTGGGGGCGGCCTGCCGTAACGCGTCAGAGGCCCGTCTCTCGTCAGAGGCCCGCGGAGCGGAGACCGCACCGACGCTCAGGGGGAGAGATGGCGGCGCAGGTTGGTGAGGTGGACGCGCCAGCCGGCGCGGTGGTCGGCGGCGGTGGCGGGTCCGTCGGGGAGGTTGTCCCAGCCGGCCTCCAGCACCCGGACCACCGTCCCCGCCTCGGCCGCGGTCAGGGTGATCTCGACGGCGGTCGCGACAGGACGGTCGGTGTCGGACCAGGTGAAGCGGAACATCCGGCCCTCTTCCACCTCCGTCACCACACCCTGCGTGAGCATCGGGTGGCCGGAGTCGTCGCTCCAGCGCTCCTCGACCTTGCCGCCCGGGGTGACGTCGAGGTCGATGTAGCCCCACCACTCGGCGCGGTCGAGCGCGTCGGTCAGGGCGCGCCACACGCGCTCGGGCGGGGCCGGGATGAGGAGCGACTCGTCGACGATCATGCGAGGGTCCTCTCCGGGGCGAGCTGGCGGCGCAGCGCGGCGGGCGTGTGGCCGAGGTGGCGGCGTACGGTGCGGGTCAGGTGCGCCTGGTCGGCGAAGCCCAGGTCGGCGGCGAGCGCGGCCAGGCTGGTCTCGCCCTGCTCCAGCCGGTCGAGGGCGCGGCCCACCCGCACGCGGTTGCGGTAGTGGGTGAGGGAGACGCCGACGGCGCCGGTGAAGGCCCGGCTCAGCCGGAACGGCGACACGCCCAGCAGCTCCGCCAGGGGAAGGAGCCCGGCGGCGGCCGGATGGAAGGCGTCGATCGCCTCCCTCGCGCGCGCGACGATCGCCTCCGCCGCGCCCGCGCCCGGCTTGGCGGAGTCGCGCAGGGTGGCGCCGAGCAGGGCGAGCAGGGCCTCGGTCAGCGCGTACGGCACGTCGCCCGTGCGCGCGGCGGCCAGCAGGCGGCGGTGGGCCAGGTCGAGCCCGCCGTCCACGTACACGGCGGAACGCACCTCCCGCCCGTCCGTCAGCTCCTCCCACAGCCGCGCCGAGACGCACAGCGACGTGCACTCATCACCCCCGGCCGGATGCGCGAAATGCTCCTCTTCGCCTGGCTTGCCCACATACGCCATCGCCGGATCCACGTCGGCGGCCCGCCCGTCGGCCATGCGGCGGAAGCGCCCCCGGCGCGCCAGCACCACCCGGAAGTCGGAACTGACCTCGGCCGCGCCCCAGCGGCGGTGGTCGTCGACACAGGTCACCGCGTCGAGGGTGAATCCGGGCCCCGAGCCCAGGCGGACGCTTGAACGCATGCCGGGAACGTTACGCGGCGAGTACGACAATCCCGCAAGGATGTTCAAGACCGCCCGGAGCCCCAGGCGGCAGGCTTGCGGCCATGAACGACATGATCTCCATCGTCATCAACAGCGGCGACCCCGTCGCGCTCGCCGCCTTCTACTCCAAGGCCACCGGCTGGCCGGTCACCTCGGACGGCGCCGACTTCGCCACGCTGAAAGGCGGCGCGATGGCGGTGTCCTTCCAGCGCGTGGCGGGATACCAGGTCCCGGTCTGGCCGGGGCCGGGCCATCACGTCCACCTCGACTTCGCCGTCGCCGACCTCGACGCGGCGGTCAAGGACCTGGTGGCGCTGGGTGCCGGCCTGCCGGAGGAGCAGCCGGGCGGCGGCGACTGGACGGTGCTCACCGACCCCGAGGGGCACCCGTTCTGCGTCATGGCGGGCTGACCCATGGCCTCCATACGGATCTCGGCCGTGGTCGGCGCTCCCGCCGCGACGGTGTGGGCGGCGCTGCGGGACGTCCACGACCTGCCGCGGCTCGCGCCCGGCTTCGTGGTGAAGAGCGAGCGCGACGGCGAGCGCAGGGTCATCACCTTCGACAACGGGGCGGTGGCCACGGAGCTGATCGTCGACGTCGACGAGGCGGACCGCCGGGTCGCCTACGCGATCGTGGACAGCCCGCTCGCACTCGTCCACCATCACGCGATCTCGCAGGTCGTGGAGGCGGGCGAGGGGCGGTGCACGTTCGCCTGGCAGGCCGACTTCCTGCCGGCCGACCGGGAGCCGGTCGTGCGGGCCTTCATGGAACGCGGGCTGGCGGCCCTCATCCGGGCCCACGGGAAGGCCCTCGACTAGAATCCCGTTCTGTGTCCCAAGCCTTCTTCGAGCTGAAGGGCGGGGAGTTCCTGCCCGCCCCCCACGCCCACAGCCCCTGGTCCCCCGACATGCTCCACGGCCGCCTGCTCGGCGGGCTGGCCGCCCGCTGCCTGGAGCTGGAGCACCGCTCGGACGGGCTGCGCTTCGCCCGGCTCACGGTCGACCTGTTCAAGAACAGCCCGCTGCTGCCCGTGCGGGTGGAGACCGTCCGGGTCAGGGACGGGCGCCGGATCCGGGTCGCCGACGCCACCCTCAGCACCGGGCAGGGCGTGATCGGGCGGGCCTCCGCCGTACTGCTGAGAGAGGGTGAGCAGCCCGGCGGCGAGCGCAACGACACACCGGCGTGGGGCGAGCGGCCGCCCTCGCGCCCGCCCGCCGAGCTGGACTGGCGGCCACCCTTCGACCTGTGGCGGCTGACCGCGTGGGACACCGCCGGACCGCGGCGCGTGTGGATGCGCGAGAACCGGCCGCTGGTGGGGCAGGAGGAGCTCAGCCCGTTCACGCGGGCGGCGCTGGCGGCCGACTTCGCCAGCCCGCTGAGCGGGTCGGGGACGCTCGGCGTGCAGTTCATCAACGCCGACTTCACGCTCACCCTCGCCCGCGAGCCGGCCGGCGAGCTGATCGGCATGCAGGCCGCGGGGCACCTCAGCGCCGACGGGATCGGCACCGGCGACTGCGTCCTGCACGACGCGGACGGGCCGATCGGCTACTGCGTGGTCACCGCCGTGGCCAACCCGGTGCCGCTGGGCGCGGGCTAGGTCGGCTGCCGATCGTCGCGGTCACCAGGCTCCACTCGAGGCGGGCGGCGCCGTCGGCCCGGTGCGCGGCGTGGGCGCGCTCCACCCGCGGTTCCCCGACGAGGATCCCGCGTGGCGGCACGGCCGGCCCTCCGCGCCGCCACGTGCGCAGGTCGGACGAGCGCAGCACGCCCGCTCCCGCGCGCTCGGAACACGGCAGCGGCCGGGCCCCGCGATGACGGACCGGCTTGCCCGTCACCACGACGCCCCGTCCGCCGCCGGGAACGTCCACCTCGATCGGCCGGCCGGTTCAGGTCGCGCCGCCGTCCGCCGCCCCCGAGCCGGCGAACACGGTGACGGGGCCGCCGGCACCCGGAGCCGCCACGTCCACGTCCATGGCGCAAAGCCCAGTCGAAGCGGGCGCCGGGGGCAAGCGATGTCAGCGGATGTTCAGCGGTTCTTCGCCCGTCCGGCGCCTGCGGGTCAGGAGCCGGTGGCGCGCTCCCCGCGGTCGCCCGACCAGTCGGTGTGGAAGGCGCCCTCGCGGTCCACCCGGTGGTAGGTGTGCGCGCCGAAGTAGTCGCGCAGGCCCTGGACCAGCGCGGCGGGCAGCCGGTCGCGGCGCAGCCCGTCGTAGTAGGCAAGCGCGGAGGAGAAACCCGGGGTCGGGACGCCGATGCGTACCGCGGTCGTGACCACGCGCCGCCACGCGTCCTGCGCGGCGTTGAGCACCGCGGCGAACTCGGGGGCGGCCAGCAGCGTCGCCAGGTCCGGGTCGGCGTCGTAGGCGGCGCGGATCCGGTTGAGGAAGCGGGCCCTGATGATGCAGCCGCCGCGCCAGATGGTGGCCATGGCGCCGGGGTCGACGTCCCAGCCGTACTCCTTGGAGGCGGCGGCGATCTGGTCGAAGCCCTGCGCGTAGGCGACGATCTTGGAGGCCAGCAGCGCCTGCCGTACGTCCTCGATGAGCTCGCGGCCCCCCACGCCCGACAGCGACGGACCCTCGAGCGAGCGGGCGGCGGCGCGCTGCTCCGGGTGGCCGGACAGCGCGCGGGCGAAGACCGCCTCGGCGATGCCGGTCACGGGCACGCCGAGATCCAGGGCGCTCTGCACGGTCCAGCGGCCGGTGCCCTTCTGCTCGGCCTGGTCCACCACCACGTCCACGAACGGCTTGCCGGTCGCCTCGTCCACCTGATCGAGCACGTCGGCGGTGATCTCGATGAGGTACGACTCCAGCTCGCCCTTGTTCCACTCGCGGAAGACCTCGGCCAGCTCGGCGGGGGTCGCGCCGAGAGCCTGGCGCAGCAGGTCGTAGGACTCGGCGATGAGCTGCATGTCCGAGTACTCGATGCCGTTGTGCACCATCTTCACGAAATGCCCGGCGCCGTCGGGGCCCACGTGCACCGCGCACGGCACGCCGTCCACCTTGGCCGAGATGTCCTGCAGGATCGGCCCGAGCGCCTCCCACGACTCCACGGAACCGCCCGGCATGATCGACGGGCCGTTCAGCGCGCCCTCCTCGCCGCCGGAGATGCCGGTGCCGACGAAGTGGATGCCGCGCTCGCGCAGCGCCGCCTCACGGCGCCGGGTGTCGGCGAAGTGCGCGTTGCCCCCGTCGACGATCATGTCGCCCGGCTCCATGTGCCCGGCCAGCTCCTCGATCACCGCGTCGGTGCCCGCTCCGGCCTTCACCATGATGATCGCGCGCCGCGGCCGCTTCAGCGACGCGACGAAACCCGCCACGTCGTGCGCGGGAAGGAACGTCCCCTCGCCGCCGAACTCGTTCACGAGGTCGTCGGTACGGCTGGCCGTCCGGTTGTGCACCGCCACCGCGTACCCGTTCCTGGCCAGGTTGCGGGCCAGGTTCCGGCCCATGACCGCGAGGCCCGTGACGCCGATGTCTGCCAAATCCATGTTCAGGCTCCTTTGCCGGTGATACGCAGGATCAAGCCCGGGGGTTCGGAGGGATATTCCCCATGCAACCATGAGGCGTATGCGAACCATCATCGCGGGTGGACACGGTCAGATCGCGCTGCGGCTCGCGGCGCTGATGGGCAAGGACGCGGTCGGGCTGGTCCGCAATCCCGGCCACGTCGCCGACGTGGAGGCCGCGGGCGGCTCCGCCCTCGTGTGCGACCTGGAGCACGCGCCGGTGGACGAGGTGGCCGCGCTTTTGGCAGGTGCGCGGGCGGCCGTCTTCGCCGCCGGGGCCGGGCCGAACAGCGGGGCGGCCCGCAAGGACACCGTGGACCGGGGCGCCGCCGTCCTGCTGGCCGAGGCCTGCGAGCGGGCGGGCGTGCGGCGGATCGTGCAGATCTCCTCGATGGGGGCGGGCTCACCGCCCGACCTGTCCCGGGGTGAGGTGTGGGCCGCCTACATCACCGCCAAGACGGCAGCCGAGGACGACCTGCGCGGCCGCGACCTGGACTGGACCATCCTGCGCCCCGGCCGCCTGACCGACACGGGCGGGACGGGCTCGGTCCTGCTGGAGCCGTCGGTGCCGGGCGGGTCCGTGCCGCGTGCCGACGTGGCCGCGGTGGTGGCGGAACTGCTGCGTACCGGGGCGGGGGTGGGAGACGTGCTGGAACTGATCTCCGGCCCGACCCCCATCCAGGAAGCCTGCGCCCGCTACACCCACTGACCCTCCCCAACCCCACCCACCCGCCGCGCGTTGCTCTCCGCCCGCCCCTCACACTCGCACCCCCACGCGTCGTCCCCCACGCGGGCCCGCCCATCCACGTCCCGCGCCTCCTCCGCGCGTTGCCCCCTGCCCGACCGCACCCTCACGCGTTGACCCTCGGCGGCGCACCTCCTGGGGGTTGACCGCCCCGGGTGGCTTCGGGGTGGTGGGCGGGTTGGGAACTTTGCGGAAACCTGGGGTTGTTTGTCCGGGTTTCCGGTAATGGGCCTCTCCGGAGAGGGGAGAGGTCATGTCGGAAGCATCGCCGTTCGGGTCGTTCTTTGGCAGGGATCCGTTCCGCGGATTCGAGGAGCTCACAGGCCGGGTCTTCGGCGGGATGGACGCGTGGCCGCCCTCCCGTCCCAGCGTCCAGCGCGTGGACGTGGGCAAGCTCCTCAGCCAGTCGGCCCGCGACATGCTGACCAGCGCCCTGGAGATCGCCGCCCGCCGCGGCGCCCATGACCTGGACGTGCTCGACCTGCTCGACGCCGCCACCCAGGACGACCCCGGCCGCGCGCTTCTGCAGACCTCGGGCGTGGACGCCGACCGCCTGCACGACCGCATCGCCGCCCTCACCGGAGCCGGAGCCGCCGGTCAGCCGCCCGACACGTTGAGCCCGGCCGCGAAGCGGGCCATTCTCGACGCGCAGCGCGTGTCCCGAGCACTGGGTTCCTCCTACATCGGCCCCGAGCACCTGCTGCTCGCCCTGGCCGCCAACCCCGACTCCAGCGCCGCCCGCCTGCTGGCCGAGCAGGGCGCCTCCGCCAACGAACTGCAGCAGGCCCTCATGTCCGGCGCCGCCCAGCCCGGCCGCCGTACCGAAGGCGCGACCCAAGGCTCCGGCGAGACGCCCGCCCTCGACGAATACGGCCGCGACCTCACCGAGGAGGCCAGGCAGGGCAAGATCGACCCGGTGGTCGGCCGTGAGGACGAGATCGAGCAGGCCATCGAGGTGCTCTCGCGCCGTACCAAGAACAACCCGGTCCTCATCGGCGAGCCGGGCGTCGGCAAGACCGCGATCGTGGAGGGCATCGCCCAGCGCATCGTCAACGGCAGCGTCCCCGACACTCTCAAGGACCGCCGCGTCATCGCCCTCGACCTGACGGGCATGGTCGCCGGCTCCAAGTACCGCGGCGAGTTCGAGGAGCGGATCAAGAAGGTCATCGACGAGGTACGCGAGCACGCCGACGAGACCATCGTCTTCATCGACGAGGTCCACACCCTGGTCGGCGCCGGCTCCGCCGAGGGCGGCATGGACGCGGCCAACATCCTCAAGCCCGCCCTGGCCCGCGGCGAGCTCCACGTCATCGCCGCCACCACGATCGACGAGTACCGCAAGAACATCGAGAAGGACGCGGCGCTCGAACGCCGCTTCCAGCCGATCCTCGTCCCGGAGCCGACGGTCGAGCAGACGGTGGAGATCCTCGCCGGCCTGCGCGACGCCTACGAGGCCCACCACCAGGTCCGCATCACCGACGAGGCGCTGGACGCCGCCGCCACGCTCTCCGACCGCTACATCTCCGACCGGTTCCTGCCGGACAAGGCGATCGACCTCATGGACCAGTCCGCCGCCAGGGTACGGCTGCGCGCCCGCACCCCCGGCGCCGACGTACGCGAGCTGGAGGAGCGCCTCGACAGCCTCCACCGGGACAAGGACCAGGCCGTCTCCAGCGACGACTTCGACCGCGCCAAGGAGCTGACCCGCGAGATCGACAAGCTCCGTCCCGAGCTGGAGAACGCCCGCCACGGCGACGACAGCGTCCCCGAGGTGTCGGTCGCCGACATCGCCCAGGTCGTCTCCCGGCGCACCGGCATCCCGGTGGCCCAGCTGACCGAGCAGGAACGCGACAGGCTCATGCGCCTGGAAGAACACCTCCACCAGCGTGTCATCGGCCAGGACGAGGCCGTGGTCGCGATCGCGGAAGCCGTTCGCCGCGCCCGCGCCGGCCTGTCGGACCCGAACCGCCCGATCGGCAGCTTCCTGTTCCTCGGACCGACCGGCGTGGGCAAGACCGAGCTGGCCCGCGCCCTGGCCGACGCGCTGTTCGGCGGCGAGGACCACATGGTCCGCATCGACATGAGCGAGTTCCAGGAGCGCCACACCGTCTCCCGGCTGATCGGCGCCCCGCCCGGATACGTCGGCTACGAGGAGGCCGGGCAGCTGACCGAGGCCGTGCGCCGCCGCCCCCACGGCGTGATCCTGCTCGACGAGATCGAGAAGGCCCACCCCGACGTCATGAACATCCTGCTCCAGATGCTCGACGACGGCCGGCTCACCGACGGGCAGGGCCGTACCGTCGACTTCACCAACACGATCGTCATCATGACCAGCAACATCGGCGCCCAGCTCATCCTCGACTCCACCGGCGACGAGGCCGAGCTGGAAGAACGCCTCATGGACCTGCTGCGCCACTCGCTCCGCCCCGAGCTCCTCAACCGGATCGACGAGACGATCATCTTCAAGCGCCTGGAGAAGGAGGAACTGCGGCAGATCGTGGACCTCCTGCTGGAGAAGACCCGCCAGCGCCTGAAGGGCCAGGACATCGGCATGGAGGTCACCGACGCGGCCAAGGACTGGCTGGCCGAGAAGGGCTACCAGCCGGAGTTCGGCGCGCGCCCGCTCCGCCGCACGGTCCAGAGGGAACTGGACAACCGCCTGTCCACGATGGTGCTGACCGGCGAGGTGGGGGAGGGCGGCACGGTCAGGGTGGACGCCGGCACCGACGACCGTCTCGTGCTCCGGGCCACCACCCCAGAACCAGCCGCCACCTCCGAAGAGGTCCCTGAACAAAGCGGGGAATCCTCCAGCTAGACCCACCGGACCCGCCACCCTGTCCCAAGGCGCCGGCGGGCTCCGGGTCCGTCGAGCCGTGCCGCGCCGACGCCTGACCGCTGCCCGCAAGGCGCCGACGCCTGACCGCTGCTCCCAAGGCGCCGGCGGCCCACCCGGCCACCGTGCTCCAAGGCGCAGACGGCTCGCCCGGCCACTGCGCCCGAAGGCGCCGGAGGGTCCTCGTGCCGCGCGACGGCGGCTCGCCACCGTGTCCCAGGGTGTGGGCGCTTCGGGTCCGTTGTGCCGCGCTCGGGGCAGGTCGGGCGGCTTGCTTCGCCGCCCTGGCCGGGGACTCGGTGGGCTGCTCCTGTGGGTCCTGCCCCGTGGTTCTGGACCGCGGCCCCGGCCGGTCGCGGTGAGATCGGGCGGGGGTGTGGGCGGTGGCTTGGCGGGGTGGGGGAATGGCCGGGCGGCCGGTGGGGTGTGGGTGGATCTGGTAGTTATGGTCGGGTGCGAATCAAGCCCTTGGCCGCGCTCGCGGCAGCCGTACCCCTGGTGGCCGGATGTGCGGCCGGAGCCGCCGGGTCGTCGTCGAGCGCGCAGAGCAGTGCGCACCCGCTCGGATCCGGCACCGCCGGCGGCACGGAGCGTTCGAACGTGACCACCTCCAAGACACCTGCGGCGAAGCGGCCCAAGGTGCCCGCGGGCACCACCGCGGGGTATGTCGTGTTCGACCGGACCACGGGGAAGATCGTTGTTCACCAGAACGCGCGCAGGAAGTTCCGGTCGGCCTCGGTGAGCAAGATCCTCATCGCGATCGACTTCCTGGAGACCCACAAGAGCGTCCAGGCGGGTGACGCGCGGCTGCTGCGGATCATGCTGCGGTCCAGCGACGACGGCGCCGCCACCTCGTTCTGGAACCGGGGCGGCAAGGGCGCGATCATCACCCGGATGGCCCGCAAGCTGCGCCTGTCCGACACCACGCCGCCGCCCGCCTCGAAGCCCGGTTTCTGGGGGTACGTGTCGCTGAGCGCGTACGACATCGTCAAGACCTACCGCTACCTCCTCGACACCGCCGACCCGCGCGTGCGCGACCTCGTCGTCGGCCACCTGCGCAAGTCCACGCGGTGCGGGACCGACGGCTTCGACCAGTCGTTCGGCATCCCCGGCGCGATCCCGCGTCCGTGGGCGGTGAAGCAGGGGTGGTCGGGGTTCGGCCTGACGCCTCCGGTCCGGTGCGCGAACACCACCGCGGCGGCCGAGATCATCCCCGCCTCCGCCGGGGCGCCGATCGGGGGCGGCCCCATCAGCGTCCTGGCGGCCAACGCGCGCGGCACCACCGTCCCCGACTACGGCCACCCCGTGCTCCACACCACCGGCCTGCTCGGCAAGGACGACCGCCTGATCATGGCCCTGCTGACCGCCCACCCGGCCGCCGGCACCTGGGACGCGTCGGTGAAGCGCATCAACAAACTCGCCGCCGACCTGTATCGGAGCGTCTCCTGACCTTCCGCGGGCCTTGACGTCTTCTGAGCGTCCGCGGGCCCCATGAGTTACGGCTACCGCCCCCCACCCCGCACCGCCGACCCCGGCGGGCGCCCGTCGAGCGCCGCTCGTGAGGGCTCACGGCGTACTCGCCGCGACGCCGCCCCGTGGGCCGGTTCCCCGGTCAGGGCGTTGCCCCGGGCGTCCAGCGCGTGAGACGAGGCGACGGCCGGGAATTGTCGGTGGGCCGGGTTAGGGTCGGGCCGTGATCACTGTTGAGGACGTGCGGCAGGTGGCGTCGCGGTTGCCGCGCTCGTCGGAGCATCTTATCCGGGACCGGGTCAAGTTCCGGGTGGGCAGCATCGTCTATGTCGCCTTCTCCAGGGACGAGACGATCATGGGGTTCGGGTTCCCGAAGGAGGAGCGGGAGGCGCTGGTGGCGGCGGAGCCGGAGAAGTTTCTCATGCCGTCCCAGGGTGACCTGCGCTATCAGTGGGTCCAGGCCCGGATGGCGGCGCTGGAGGTGGACGAGATGCGGGAGCTGGTCGTGGAGGCCTGGCGGATGACCGTGCCGAAAAAGGTGTATGCGGAATATCTCGCGGCGCAATGAAATATCATTCTAAAACGCGTTGCACCTAATTAAATGGGACTAGCCCGGCGATCATCCGTCTGATAGATATTTCGCTCTGGTCATGTGAGCGGTATCGAATATCGGGCTTCCACAAAGGGTGAATCATGCGGGCGCTAGCCGACGAGCTCTTCCTGGTCGGCTGGGACACCACGAGCACGGGGCGTCCCCGGCTGCATGTCCAGGGAGTCGAACTGGGGCTGGCCGGGGCGCTCATCGCCGAGCTCGTGCTGGCCGGGCGGGTCGGGGTGCGCGGGTCCACGGTGCGGCTGGTCGATCCGCGGCCGGTGCAGGAGGTCGTGGCCGACCGGGTGCTCGCCGACATGGGCAGCATGCCGCAGCACACGGATCTGCGGACCTGGCTCGTGTACCTGTCGCAGCGGGCGGTCGACGACGTGTCCGGGAGAATGATCCTGGCCGGATTCCTGGAACGTGAAGCGCCGAAATTATGGCGGCGCAAGCCGGGCCGCTTTTTCGCCACCGATTTCGGTCCGGCCGCGTGGCCCAGAACGCGTCTCCACATGGCGCTCACCCGATGGCAGCCGCTCGACCCGCACGACATGGCGCTGGCCTCGCTGGTGGAAGCCTGCGGGATGACGGACGTCGTGGTGGAGGACCCGGCCGAGCGGAAGACCGCCCGGCGTCATCTGACCACCGTCCTGGCCGCGCTGCCGCCCCAGCTGACCGACCTGGCCCGTCACGTCCACGCCGCCGTCGGCGACGCCGTCCTGACCTACCGCACCTGACCGGCCCCGCCCCATGTCCGCTCACCGCCCACCCGGCTCTCCCCGGCGCCCCCGCCCTCCCCGGGGCCCCGGGTCCCCCGAAGGCCCCGGCTTACCGCGAACTCCCCGATTACCCCGAATCCTCAGGCCACCGCAAAGCCTCGGGTCACCGCAAAGCCTCAGGTCGCCACAGAGCCTCGGATCGCCGAGAAGCGCCGGACCGCCGCCAAGCCGTGAGTCACCCCTGAGCCGTGAGTTGCCCGTGGCCGGTGGGTTGGCCCTGGGCTGTGGGCTCCCGCGGGCGGCCCCGGGTCGCCGACCTTCAGTAGGTGTGCCGGGCCTCAGGGAACGCCCCCACCCGGGCCGGCGGGACGCCCCCCACTGACCAGCAGCATCCCAACCCCTCCACAGAAAGGATGCCGATGGAAACCCCCCAGCCAGACCCGATCACCCGCGCTCTGGCCGCCGATCGGCTCGGCGCCCCCTCGGTCGTCTACTTCGTCCTCTCGGCCGCCGCCCCGCTCACCGTCGTGGCCGGCGTGATGACCACCGGCTACAGCGTGACGAAGATCACCGGTCTCCCGGTCGCGTTCCTGGTGGTCGGACTGGTGCTGGCGTTGTTCGCGATCGGTTACGTGGCGATGGCCCGCCACATGGCCAACGCCGGCGCCTTCTACACCTACGTCAGCCGCGGCCTCGGCCGTCCCGCCGGCATCGCCTCGGCCTGGGTGGCGCTGATCGCGTACAACTCCCTCCAGGTCGGCCTCTACGGCGCGTTCGGCGCGGCCGCCACACCCATCGTCGAGCGGTGGTTCGGGACGGCGCCGCCCTGGTGGGTGCTGTCGCTGATCGTCTGGGCGCTGGTCGCGGTGCTCGGCGTCATGCGCGTCGATGTGAACGGCCGCCTCCTGGCCATCCTGCTGACGCTGGAAGTGGCCGTCATCCTGCTGTTCGACTTCGCCGACCTGGCCAACCCTGCCCCCGGCGGCCTGTCGCTGGAGACGTTGTCGCCGGGCGCGCTGTTCGTGCCGGGCGTGGGGGCGCTGCTGGTGATCGCGACGCTGGGGTTCGTCGGGTTCGAGTCGTCGGTGGTGTTCTCCGAGGAGAGCCGCGACCCGCGCCGCACCGTACCCCTCGCCACCTACTCCTCGATCGTCATCATCGCCTGCCTGTACGCCCTGTCGGCCTGGGCCATGACGGTGGCCACCGGGCCGGGCAACATCGTGGCCACGGCCACCAGGGACGGCGCCGAGACGATCTTCGTCCTGGCGGGTTCGCACCTGGGCTCGCTGGTCGTGGACATCGCCCGCGTCCTGTTCGTCACCAGCGTGTTCGCCGCGATGATCTCCTTCCACAACACGACCGCCCGCTACTTCTTCGCGCTGGGCCGCGAGCGCGTGCTGCCCGCCGTCTTCGGCCGCACCCGCCCGCGCAGCGGCGCCCCGCAGGCGGGCTCGATCGCCCAGAGCGTGCTGGGCCTCGTGGTGATCGTCGTCTACGCGGTGCTCGACCTCAACCCGCTGGTCCAGCTCTTCTTCTACGGCGGCGCGTTCGGCGGGTTCGGAGTCCTGCTGCTGATCTTCACCACCTCGATCGCGATCATCGTGTTCTTCGTGCGTGAGCCGAGCGGGGAGAGCGCGCTGCGCAGGCTCGTCACGCCGGTGCCGGCGGCGATCCTGCTGGCGGTGATGGTGTGGCTCGGCTGGACGAACATCGACGCGCTGCTCGGTGTGCCGCCGGGCGACCCGCTGACCTGGATCCTGCCGCTGGTGTACGTGGCGGGGATGGCCTTGGGCGTGGTCTGGGCGCTGGTGCTGCGTGCCCGGCAGCCCGCGGTCTACGCCCGGGTCGGCCTCGGCGCCAAGGCCGTCACCGCGCACGAGGCGGCCCGGTGAACGCGCGCCCGGCGCCCTGACGGTTCGGGCGGGCCGGGGCCTCGGGCCCCGGCCCGGTCCGGCGGCGTAGCATGGCGATCATGGAGGAACCCGACTGGCACGGCTGGCACACCGGCTACGACGCCCCAGGTTCTCCGTTGTGGCGCAGGCTGAGGGTGGTGCGCGCGGCGATCTCCGACGTGCTCGACGCCGGCGCGCGTACCGTGGTCAGCCTCTGCGCGGGCCAGGGCCGCGACCTGCTGCCCGTCCTGGCCGCCCACCCCGGGCGCGCGGGGGTGAGCGCCCGCCTGGTGGAGCTCGACGAGCGCAATGTACGGCTGGCGCGGCAGTCCGCCCCGGAAGGCGTCGAGGTCGTCGCGGCCGACGCCGCCCTCACCGACGCCTACGCCGGAGCCGTCCCCGCTGACCTGGTCCTGGTCTGCGGCGTCTTCGGCAACGTCAGCGACGCGGACGTGCGCCGCACGATCGGCTGCCTGCCGATGTTGTGCGCACCCGGCGCCACCGTGATCTGGACCCGCCACCGCCGCGAGCCCGACCTGGGACCGCGGGTGTGCTCGTGGTTCGCCGAGGAGGGCTTCGAGCTGGAAGGGCTCACCCGGGAGGACTTCACGGTCGGCGTCCACCGCTACACCGGGCAGCCCCGGCCGCTGGAGCCGGGCCTGCGGATGTTCACCTTCTGACCCGGCTCAGGTGGTGGTCAGCGACTCCTCGTAGGCCTTGAGCACCTGCTTGCGGCGCTTGGCCGGGAGGCGGTCGATGTAGAGGTGACCGTCGAGGTGGTCGCTCTCGTGCTGCAGGCAGCGGGCCATCAGGCCGGTGCCTTCGACGGTGACGGGGGCGCCGGTGAGGTCCTGGCCGTGGACGGTGGCGACGTCGGCGCGGGGCAGCGGCGCGTACTGGCCGGGCACCGACAGGCAGCCCTCGTCGCCCGGGTCGAGGTTGCGCTCGCCGACCGGCGGGAGTTCGAGCGTGGGGTTGACGACCACGCCCACCTGGCGCTCGCCGTCGGCGTCGGGGCAGTCGTAGATGAAGACGCGCAGGCCGACGCCGATCTGGTTGGCGGCCAGGCCCACGCCCTTGGCGGCGTACATGCTGGCGAACATGTCGTCGACCAGCGCGGCCAGTGCCTCGTCGAACCGGGTGACCGGCTCGCAGGGGGTGTGCAGCACCGGATCCCCGACGTACACGATCGGACGGACCTCTCCCACGACGGACGCCCTCCCTAGATGCGAAAGATTCGCAACAAGTGTACGGCACCGCTGGTCTTGCCATATGAGACCCATTATTCCAAACTCTGAGATCCCGGCTAGGGTGACTCTCATGTACACACATGGCCACCACGAGTCCGTCCTGCGCTCCCACCGCTGGCGCACCGCCGAGAACTCGGCCGGGTACCTCCTGCCCCACCTCCAGCCGCACATGAGCCTGCTGGACGTCGGCGCGGGACCCGGCACCATCACCGCCGACCTGGCCACGCGCGTCGCCCGCGTCACCGCCGCCGAGGTCACCGACGAGGCGCTCCAGCTCTCGCGCGACGAGGCGGCGGCCAGGGGAGCGGGCAACATCGACTTCGCCGTGGCCGACGTGCACGCGCTGCCGTTCCCCGACGGCACCTTCTGCGTGACGCACGCGCACCAGGTGCTCCAGCACGTGGCCGACCCCGTGGGGGCGCTGCGCGAGATGCGGCGCGTCACCAAGCCGGGCGGGATCGTGGCCGTGCGCGAGAGCGACTACGCGGCGTTCGCGTGGTACCCGGAGCCGCCGGAGCTCGACGAGTGGATGAACCTCTACCAGCGCGCCGCCCGAGCCAACGGCGGCGAACCCGACGCCGGCCGCCGTCTGCGGTCGTGGGCCAGGCGGGCGGGCTTCTCCGACGTGACGGCCACCTCGTCCACGTGGTGCTTCTCGACGCCACAGGACCGGGAGTGGTGGGGCGGCATGTGGGCCGAACGCGTCGTCTCCTCCGCGCTGGCCCACCAGGCCACCTCGACCGGCCTCGCCACCGCGCCCGGCCTGGCGCGGCTGTCGGAGGGCTGGCGCACCTGGGCGGCCGACGAGGACGGCTGGTTCTCCATCCTCCACGGCGAACTCCTCGCCCGCGCCTGAGAAGGCACGCCCGGAGGCACCGGAGGCAGGGGCGGTGCGACCCCCGTGCGCTCAGAGGACGGCACCACCGCCCCTGTGGCCCGCCGAATGGTGGTGGGCTGAGGGCCGGTGACCCGAAGGCCGGCCAACAGCGGAGTCGTCACGGCGAGCGCCCCGTGAGCCCTCACGACCGGCGCTCGACAGACCTCAGCCCGCGACGGCGAGTCCGGGAAAGCCGGCGGGAGCCGTCACGTGAAAGAAGGGGGTCAGATGCCGAGCGTGGGCGTACGCTGCCAGCTGGGATCGCGGTAGAGGACGACGTCGGTGCCGTCGAGGAGCTCGTCGGGGGCGGAGATCATGGTGATCTCGCCGATGGACTGGAGCTCCAGGAGCAGGTCACGTACCCGCGGCCCCACCGGGAGGCGGCCCACCGGCAGGTCGAGGCCCGAGCGGATCATGTCGGCGATCTCCGACAGCCGGAACGGCCCGTCGAACCCGGCGATCACCCCCCGCACCGTGCTCATCGTGATCAGCTGTTCCGCCTCGGAGTGCGCCAGCTGCCAGATGATCTGCTCCCTGCGTCCCCCGCTGCCCGCGCAGTTGGTGCAGGGCCGGGTGACGCCGGGCGCCATCGTCTCCTCGCCGGAGCCGAGGCAGCCGGTGCACCGGTCGTTCTCGGCGGCGTGGAGCTCGGCGGGCATCCGGCCGGCGAACGAGGCGCCGCACGAGCAGGCGTAGGCGTCGTCGCCGAGCAGGGCGCCGGGAGTGGGCGAGATCGTGTGGTTCATCGTCGAAGACTCTACTTGCTAGAGTCCCCCGACCTGGAAGTTGTGGAGGAAGTGTGCTCTTTCGCCCCTCGGTCGAGTCTGATCTCGGCCGCCTGCTCGCCTGCACCGTCGATGACGGCATCAGCTGGGCCGACCCCGACCGGCTGACCGGCTTTCTGGCCGACGGGCAGTACCGGCACGACCGCATCTGGATCGCCGAGCGGGACGGGCGTGTCATGGCCCGCGCCGTCTGGTGGAGCTTCGCCGGCAGCGACAGGCCGATGGCGCTCGACTGCGTCTACGTCGACCCCTCCGTGGAGGACCGCGTGGCGCTCGCCGCCGACCTGCTCTCCCACGCCCACGAGGTGTACGGCACCCGGCCCGCCTACCACGTCTTCCTCCCGAACGGCTGGCGCGAGCGTCCCGCCGTCGCCGCGGCCATCGCCTGGCGGCAGGAGGCGGCGGCCCGCGCCGGGCTGACGTTCGAGCTGGAGCGGCTGCGCTACGAGTGGACCCCTGCCGACCCGCTGCCCGCGGCCTCCGGCAGGCTGGTGTTCAGGGCCGAGGAGGACGACGAGGTGTTCGCCGAGGCGTTCCGGCGGGTCGCCGAGGGCACGCTGGACCACGAGACGCGCGAGGCGCTGGCCACCATGGACCCGATCGAGCAGGCCAGGCAGGACGTCGAGGACTACAAGTCGATGCCGGGCGAGCGCTCGTGGTGGATGCTGGCCAACGCTCCGGATGGCGACCTGGTCGGCGTCGCGCTGCCGTCGGCCAACAACGGCGGGCCGGTCGTCGGCTACCTGGGCGTGGTGCCCGAGCACCGCGGCCACGGCTACGGCGACGACCTGCTGGCGGAGATCACCAGGTTCCTGGCCGGGCGGGGCGCGCGGCGGATCGCGGCGGACACGGATCTGGGGAACGTGCCGATGGCGCGTTCGTTCGAGCGGCTCGGGTATCGGAACTACTCGATCCGCCTCGTCCTGTCATCGGCCGAATAATCTGACAAAACGGGATTGTCGCTGACTTCTGCGAAGATGCCAGCCATGTCGGAAGATGTGACGTGGGTGGAGGCCGGGGGCGGCTACCGGCTGGCCCTCGACGGCGGCACGCTCGCCTGCCAGAACGCCGCCGGCAGGCGGCTCAAATCGGTGCCCAAGGCGGTCAAGGACGGCCCCGTGGCCGAGGAACTGCTCGCCCTGCGCGACCACCTCGCCCGGCACGAGGCCGAGTGCCTGGCCACGGTGGAGTCCTGGATGCTCGGCGGCCACCCCGTCCCGTCCCCGATGATCGCGGCCGTCTGGCCGGATCCGGCCTGGCGCGAGGCGCTCACCGACCTGGTCGTCCTGCGTGACGACGAGCCGGGATTGCTCAAGGAGGCCGGCGAGGACGGCCGGCTCGGCGTCGTCGACCTCGACGCCGAGACCGCCTGGCTGGAGCCGGGGCCGATCCTGATCCCGCACCCCGTGCTGCTGGCGGATCTGGCCGACCTGCGCGAGTTCGCCGCCGAGCTGGGCGCGGCGCAGCGTGTGCCGCAACTGGCCCGCGAGGTTCACCACAAGGGCGCGCATCCGCCCGACTACGCGGGCGGGCGTTTCTCCGAGCTGCGCCACGCCACCGCCCGCGCCGCCCGCTTCGGCTTCCGGGTGCGCGGCGGCTACGCCGTCTGCCCCGTCGTGGACGCCGGCCGTCCCGTCCAGGCCCGCTACTGGCTGGGCGACGACGGCCCCGACTACGAGGCGTACACGGGAGACCTGATCTGGGTCGGCGCCGACGAGCGCCCGCTCGAACCCGCCGACGTCGGCCCGGTCGCCTGGTCGGAAGGCGTGCGCATGGCCGAGCTCATCTACGCGGGAAGGATCACCGACGGTGACTGACGACCTCCTCCTCGACGCCGGGCTCGCCCCGGCCGGGGCCGAAGGCGGCCAGCCCGTCCGGGCCCGCGCCTACGGCCACCCCGCGCTCGGCGAGCGCCCGGTGATCCGCCTCATCGGCGAGACGACCGCGCCGGCCGAGGACCGCGCCATGGCCTTCCTCGGGTATGGCGAGCCGCACGTGAGCCCGCCCCTGGCCACCGGCCGCCGCCGCGGCCTCGGCTACCCGGCATGGGCCCTGGTCAACGACCCGCGCGGTGCGAAGGCGGCGCTGGCCGCCGTCTCCGGCATGGAGCGCGCCGCCCGCCTGGCCGCCGCCCGTCCGGGGGCCGCCGCCGACGCCTACGCGGAACTGGCCGCCACCCTTCCGCGCACGCACCTGCCGAGCTTCTGGGAGCAGGCCGGGCGCACGTTCATCGCGGCCGGGCACGGCGGCCAGGCGGCGGTGATGTTCGGCCGGGCCCGCGAGGCCGAGGCCACCTACGCGCTGCCCGTGGACGAGGCGGCCCGCCGGGCGGTCTTCCTGGAGTACGCCTTCGCCGGGGCCCTGCCGGTCAAGGCGGTCAACGCCTACGTCGTCGAGCTGGCAGAACGCTACGAGCCGCGCCGCGCCTACGACGAGCTGTTCGAGCTGGCGGTCCGGCGCACGCTGGGCGGCCTGCCGCCGTGGAGCGACCTGCCCAAGCAACTGCGCAAGCTGGCCAAGGCCGCCAAGCTCGACCCGGCCGCCGAGGACGAACGCCTCATCGCCACCCTGCTCGGCGCCCCGGCGGTGAAGCGGGCCCGCCCACTGTTCTGGAAGGCCTACCGGACGACCCTGCTCGCCCAGCCGCCGCAGGCGCTGCTGGAGGTCTTCCCCACCGCCGACGGCGTCGACGAATGGTGGCTGGAGCTGCTGCGGGAGTCCGGCGCGCTCGACACCGTCCCGGCCGCCTGGCTGTCGCGGCTGGTCGCGCACCTCAAGCGCGGCTGGCGCTCGGAGCCCGGCTCACCGGCGCTGCTCGCGCTGGTGGAGCGGATCGCCGGCCGGCTGGCCGCCGAGGGCGAGCCGGTCCGGCTGGAAGGGGGAGTGGCCTGGCGCAGCCGGATGCTCGACCTCGATCTGCTGGACACGTGCCTGGCCGCCGGAGTCCCCGTCGCCGACCCCGGCGGCGAGGCCGTCGTCCACCTGGGCAGGTGGCTGATGAACGGGCGCAACCGCGACCTGGCCGCCGTCGCCGCCGACCCGCGCTTCGCGCCCCTGCTGGAGCAGGCCGTGGGCAACCACCGCGAGGTCGAGGAACTGATCGAGATCCCGGTGCTGCGGCCGATGGTCCACGCCTGGCTGCTCGACAGGATCCGGCAGGCGGCTTCCGGCGGGCTGCTGGACGCGCGCTCCGCGCTCGCCGCTCTGGAGAACGCGCTCACCGGTCCCGTGCTGGCCGCCTTCGACGGGCTGCGCGAGGCGGTCGAGGGCATCGACTTCGCGGTGCCGCTGTGCCGTACGCTGCGGGCGGGCGTCTACGACGAGCTGGGCTGGGACGCGTTCGACGCCGCCCTGGAAGAGCTCGGCGACGACGCCCGCGTCAGCGCGAGCTGGCCCGTGCTCACCGTCTTCACCGCCGCCAAGGCGATCGCCCTCGGTCCGGGCGGCCGGGTCGCCGAGCACGACCTGCGGGTGCCCGCCGGCACGCCCCACCTCGACGTCCTCTACGCCGGCGGCGCCTTCCGCGTCGCCTGGGGCACGAACGAGTCGCGCTCGTTCTACTGGTCGTCGGCGCCCTCGGAGATCCACGAGAAGGACGGCTGGCACTACTTCCACGAGCACCGGGCCGGGCTCGGCTACGCCTTCCTCACCCCCTCCGGCGGGCGCGTCACCGGCCGCAAGGCCCTGCATCCCGGTGACCGGAAGCCCGATCTCGACGAGACCGGCCGCATGTTCTCCGACGGCGCCACGTTCTGGATCCAGCCCGACGCGTGGCGGCCGGTGCTGCGCGAGCTCGACCCGGCCACCGGGCAGCTCGGGCGGGCCAGCCTGCCGGCGTTCCTGGAGGACGCGCCACCGCCGCCCGGCGCGCGGTGGCAGCTGGAGGGCTGCTCGCTCGCCCCGCTGCCCGAAGGACTGGAGCGCACGCCGCTCGGCGCCGCCGACGGCATGATCGGCTTCCGCGTCCACGCGGCCGGCGGCCACTACACCTACGCGCGCGCCGACGGCCGCGACGGCGTCGCGAAGCTGACGGCGACGCCCTGGGGACTGCTCGACCTGCCCGGACGCGCGGAGCCCCTGCTGCTCACCGGCAGCGGTACCACGGTCGTCCTCACCGAGGCCGACGGGACGCTCCACTGGGACGTCACCACCGGCCGCGACCGGTGGAGCACCGCCAAGGGCAGCTCGGACGGCACCGCCCTGGTGCCGTTCCCGGCGTTCTGGCACCATCTGGCTCCACGCGATCCCGGCGGCTCCGCCGTCCTGCGGGAGCTGACGCGGGCCGGTGCGCGGGCGCTCATGGACGGCGGCGCGCCACCCGTGACGCACGAGCGGCTGCGGCGCGGCGTGGCCGGGCTGGTTCGGCAGGCGAACGACCTGGCCACCCGCCGCGACGAACTGCTCACCAGCGCGCACGCCACCGCAGGGCTCGTCCCCGGCCTCGACGAGGAGGAGCTCGCCAAGGCGCTGGCCGACCTGGTGCACGCCCAGGGACTGCTCACCTACCAGGCCGGGCGGCAGGTCGCCTTCACGGCCGCGTTCCTGTCCGGCGAGATCCCGCCCGAGGCGGTCAAGGGCGGCATGCCCGGCAGCTTCCACGACTGGACCGACCTGATCGGCCGCCTCGGCGGCCTGGCCGTGCGCGCGATCTCGCCCGCCACGCCCGCGCCGCGCAGAGCCGCGATCCTCACCCTGCTGGAGCTGTGGTCGGGTTCGCGGCTGGCCGAGCCCGGCTGGCGCCGCGGCGTCGCCGACGTGGCCGACCCCACCGGCCACCTGTCCGCCGGCGGCGCCCATCTCACGCTCGACCTCACCCCCGACTATTCGGGCATCTACCAGGCGCGGCGGCGCAGGTTCATCGAGTACGGCACCGCTCCCCGCGCCGGCGAGGTGCTGGACGTCTCGGCCGAGCTGCCCACCGGCTGGGCCACGCCGCGCACGCTCGCCGCCTTCGTGGCCCGGCTGCGCGAACAGGGCCCCGCCGAGCACGATCCCGAGGCCGTCGAGCTCCTGTGCGCCGAGACCGGTCTCGGCCGGCCCGCCGCCGCGCTGCTGCTGGCCGGTCTGCCGGGCCTGGACAGCTGGGGCCGCGACTTCCTCGACACCGAGAGCCGCGAGGTACTCGGGCTGAAGCCCGCCGAGGCCGTCATCGCGCGCGACGAGCTCAAGGCGCTCAGCCGGCGAGAACGGCGCGACCTGCTCGACGAAGCCGTCCCCGCCGACCCCTGGGACCAGAAGGCGCTCGCGCGCGGCCTCGCCGAAGCGTGGACCGCCCGCTTCGGACGCCGGACGCGGGTGCCCGAGGACGCCGTGACCGCCGCCAGGACGCTGCCGCTGCGGCTGCCCGCGGCCAGGGCGCTCGGCGCGCTGACCGACCCGTCCCCGGTCGCCGAACTGAACCAGGACCACGACACCTGGCTGGCCGGGAAGAAGTACCACGAGGCGGTCGAGCCCCTCGCCCTGGACGACCTGCTCGCCGACCTCGCTCTGGCGCTGCCGTGGGCGTATGCCACGCTGCCGGGCGGCCATCCCGTCCGCTCGGGCCTGCCGGCCGCCCTCGACCTGGTACGGCGCCGCCTGAACCACCCGGGGCTGCTCCTGCGCGGCGGCACGATGGAGGCGGACGGTTTCACCGGCGAGCCGTACGGGGGAAAGCTGGACGACGAGGTCACGGCGGTCGACGACGGCCTGACCATCGTCGTGACCCACGGCCAGACGTTCTTCCGCCCCGCCCTCCTCGGCGGCGACGCCCGCTCCCGGCTGCAGTTGTCGCTGGAGTCGCCCTGGGACACCCGGACGCCGGCGGCCCGGGTCGTCGAGCTGCTGCGCTCGGACGGCTACACCCGGATGGCCGAACGGGCCCCGTTGCTGGAGGCGGGCCGCTGGGAGGCCGACCCCAGGGCCGGCGCACCCGCCGTGCTCGCCGCGGCGGCGGACAAGCTCGGCCTGGACGAGGACGCCGCCGTCCTCTACCTGCAACTGCTCACGCTCCTCGAACCCACCGACCGCAACGTCCGCACCTGGAACGACTGGACGCCCGCCCGCCACAAGAAGGCCGCCGCCGTCCTGTCGGAACGCGGGCTGGTCATGGCCGCCAAGCGCGAACGCGCGGGCCGCGGGCTCTTCCTGCCCGGCGGCTGGACCAAGGGCAAGGCGCCCGACCTGCCCGCCGAGACGTGGAAGCTGGAGACGCTGTATCCGCTCACGCTCGGCCGCCGCCTGCCGGAGACGTCGCTGCCCGAGCTGTTCGAGCGGGCGTGGCGGCGTGTGAGCGAGGGGGAGGGCCCCCGATGAGCCTTCAGGCGCAGGTCGAGCCCGCCGAGGTCCGCCACGCCGAGGAGCTGGAGCAGCTGGCCGCCCGCCCCGGTCCCCGCCCGCCCGGCTGGCGGCTGACGCCCTCGGCCGTCGTGGACTTCGTCATGGGCGACGGACGGCGGGTCGCCCGCAA
This sequence comes from Nonomuraea sp. NPDC050547, assembly GCF_044457345.1. NCBI lineage: Bacteria > Bacillati > Actinomycetota > Actinomycetes > Streptosporangiales > Streptosporangiaceae > Nonomuraea > Nonomuraea sp. NPDC050547. The sequence continues at coordinate 272,450 of NZ_JBITGW010000017.1, read as the reverse complement.
GTTCGTCGGCGAGCGGGCGCTGGTCGAGCGGGCCGTGGTCACGCTCGCCGGAGAACGCGGCCTGCTGCTCGTCGGCGAGCCGGGCACCGCCAAGTCGATGCTGTCGGAACTGCTGGCCGCCGCCGTCAGCGGCGCCAGCGAGCGGGTCGTCCAGGGCACAGCGGGCACCACCGAGGAACACCTGCGCTACGGCTGGAACTACCGCCTCCTGCTGGCCGAAGGGGTCAGCGGGCAGGCGCTCGTGCCCTCCCCGATCCTGGCCGCCATGCGCGCGGGAGCCGTGGCGAGGGTCGAGGAGATCACCCGCTGCCTGCCCGAGGTGCAGGACGCGCTGGTGTCGGTGCTGTCCGAGCGCCGCATGGCCGTGCCCGAGCTCGGCGCCACCGAGTACGCCGCCCAGGGCTTCAACGTGATCGCCACCGCGAACCTGCGCGACCGGGGCGTCTCCGAGATGAGCGCGGCCCTGAAGCGGCGCTTCAACTTCGAGGTCGTGCCGCCCATCGGGACCCTCGCCGACGAGGTCGCCCTCGTCCGCGCCCAGGCCACCGCCGCCCTCGCCCGCGCCGGGGCCACGCTGGAGGTCGACGACGCGGTCATGGAGGCGCTGGTGACGACCTTCCGCGACCTGCGCCTCGGCACCGCCGAGGAAGGCTGGCCGGTGGAACGGCCGGCCGCCGTGATGAGCACCGCCGAGGCGGTGGCGGTCGCCGGGTCGATGGGGTTGCAGGCCGCCTACCTGCCCGTTCCCGACCCGCTGTCCTTGCTGCCCGGGTATCTGCTGGGCGTGGTGCGCAAGGACGATCCCGACGATCAGGGCAAGCTGCTGGCGTACTGGGACACGACGGTGCGGCGGCGGGCCGAGAGCGGACCCCGGTTGTGGCGGCGGCTGTACGAGCTGCGCGACGCGCTGTCCGGTGGGTCGTGAAAGAACTGGAGGAGCTGGCCGGGGGGCGGGAGCCGTACCTGATCGGGGTGCGTCACCATTCGCCGGTGCTGGCGGCGGCCATGCCGTACCTGCTGGAGGCGGCGCGGCCGCGGGCGGTGCTGGTCGAACTGCCCGGGGAACTGCAGGAGTGGCTGGGCTGGCTCGGCTCGCCCGCCACCACGGCGCCCGTGGCGCTGGCCGTCGCCTCGCAGGAAGGGGAACGGCTGGGTTTCTACCCGTTCGCCGACTTCTCGCCGGAGCTGGCCGCGGTGCGGTGGGCGGTCGCGCGCGGGGTGCCGGTGCACGCCATCGACCTGCTCACCGACCTGCCCGGCGACAACCCGGCGGGGCCGCTGATGCCCGCCCTGATGCGGCGCCTGGACGTGGACGACCACGAGGAGCTGTGGGACCGCCTCGTGGAGACGCCCTCCCACGGGGCGGATCCCGCGCGGATCCGCCGTGCCGCCCTGGCCGTCGGCTGGGCCCTGCGGCAGGACGCCGGCCCGATCTCCGAGCGGGATCTGGCGAGGGAGGCGTGGATGCGGCGCCGTATCGCCGACATCGGGCCGCGGGGCGCGGCGGTGGTCGCCGGCGCCTTCCACGCCCCGGCACTGACCGCCCCCGCCTCCGCCGTTCCTGAGCCCGTGCGGGGGGAGGTGGTGACCGCGCTCGTCCCCTACGGCTTCGAGCTGCTGGACTCGCGCTCCGGCTACCCCGCGGGCATCAAGGACCCGGAGTGGCGCCAGGCCGTCTACCTGGCCGGGGGCGATCCCGCCGCCGTGGAGCGGGCCGCCGCGGAGACGATCGCGCGGATCTGCGCGGAACTGCGGCGCGAGGGCCACGTGGCGGGCGTCCCCGACGCCAAGGCCGCGTACGGCATGGCCCGCGACCTGGCCGCCCTCCGCGACCTGCCCGCCCCCGGACGCCGCGAGCTGGTCGAAGCCCTCCAGAGCACTCTGGCACAGGGCGAACCCCTGGGCCGCGCCCGCGCCGTGGCCCGAGCCGCCGAACGTGTCCTCATCGGCGCCCGCCGCGGCCAGGTCGACCCCGCCGCCCCCCGCTCCGGCCTGCTCACCCACGTCGAGGCGCTCGTCGCGGACCTGGGCCTGCCGGGACCCGGGCAGCCGGAGGCCGTCCTGCGCCTCGACCCCCACCGCTCACCCCTCGACCAGCGCCGTCACCTCGCGCTCAGCCGCCTGTCCGCGCTGGACGTCGGCTACGCGGAGGAACGCCCCATGACCGGCGTCGGCGGCGCCGACACCCTGGGCCGTTCGTGGACCGCGCGCTGGCGTCCCCTGACAGAGGCCACGCTGGAGCGCGCCGCCGTCTACGGCACGACCCTCGCCCCCGCCGCCGAGGGCCGCCTGCGCCGCGCCGCCCTGTCCGAACGCCTCCCCGGCGTCCTGGAGAAGGCCGCCGCATGCGGCCTGCCGGAGCTGACCGCGGAACTGGTGGGCCGTCTCGGCGCGGAGTTCATCCCCGTGGCCGGCCCCGCCGACCTGGTGGCCTGCCACCGCCTCCTCTGCCGCCTCGCCGCCCTCCCCTCGCCGCCGCCCGGCTGCCGGGAAGCGGCCGAACGCGTCCTGACCGCGGCCGTCGCCTCCGTCGAAGGCCTGGCCGGGATGACCCGCCACGAGGAGGCGGCGCTGCTGGGCGAACTGGTCCGGCTCGCACCCGTCCGGGGCCGCCTGACGTGGGTGTTGCGCCGCATGGCCGCCGACGGCACCCCGCTGGCCCAGGGCGCCGCCGCCGCGGCCCTGTTCGTCGCGGGCGCGGACACTCCGGGCTCTCTGCCGGTACGCCTCGCCGCCTGGGCCGAATCCGCCTCCCCGGCCCCGGACCCGCGACCGCCCGTAGATCGGCCGCCCCACCCGCCGGCCGAGACGGGGACCGGGGCGACGGCGGGGGCCGGCGTGGTGGCGGCGGGGCGGGTGGCCGGGGTCGTGCTGGTGGCGGGGGCGATGCTGGAGGCGTCGACCGAACTGCTGGCTCCGCTGGCCGAACGGGTCGAGGCCTGGGACGACGCCGGGTTCCTCGCGAGGCTGCCCGCGCTCCGTGACGGGTTCGAGGCGTTGTCTCCCGCCTCCCGCCAGCGCCTGCTCGACAGCCTCGGACTGGACGCCGACCTGACCCTGCACGCCCCCGCCGGGGAGCTCGCCGCCTGGGCCGCGGCCGACGAGGCGGGGCGGCTGGCCGTACTGGAGCTGGATCCCACGGCCCTGGACGGCGCGGCCGGTGCGGCGGCGGACGGCGCGCACCCCGTGGCGGTCGCGCGGGACGAGGCGGAGGACGCGCGGCGGATCGGGCGGGCGGACCGGTGGCGGATGGTGCTCGGGCGTGAGGCCGACCGGCTGGACCCCGCGGCCAGGGCGGTCGCGCGGGCGCTGGACGACCTGTACGGGGCGGGAACGGGGGAGGGGGCCGACGCGGGAGGCGACGGACGGCCGTATCCGTCCGCGCGGGAGTGGGTCGAGGAGCTGGAGGCCCTGTTCGGAGCCCGGGTCCGCGAGGAGGTCGTGGGACGGGCGGCGGCGCGCGGACGGGTGGACGCGCTCCTGGCCCTGGACCCGGACCGGGTCAGCGCGGACGTCGGCCTGCTCGAAGGCATGCTGGCCCTGGCCGGGGCGCTTCCCGAGGCGCGGCTGGCCAGGTTGCGCCCGCTGGTGGCGCGCATGGTGGCCGAGCTGACCGAGAAGCTGGCCCGGCGCATGCGGCCCGCGCTCACCGGCCTGACCACGCCGCGGCCCACCTCGCGGCCGGGCGGGCCCGTCGACCTGCGCCGTACCCTGCGGCGCAACCTCCACACCGCCCGGCTCACCGAACGGGGGCCGGAGGTCGTGGTGGAGCGGCCGGTGTTCAGGACCCGGGCGCGGCGCGGCGCCGACTGGCACCTGCACCTGTGCGTGGACGTGTCCGGCTCCATGGAACGCTCGACCGTCTACGCCGCGCTGGCCGCCGCCGTGCTGCACGGGGTTCCGGCGTTGAGCGTACGTTTCATCACGTTCTCCACCGAGGTCGCGGACCTGTCGGACCGGGTGGCCGACCCGCTGTCGCTGCTGCTGGAGGTGTCCGTGGGCGGCGGCACCGACATCGGCACGGCTCTGCGCTACACCCGCGAACGCCTCACCGTCCCCCGCCGCAGCATCGTCGCCGTGGTGAGCGACTTCGACGAGGGGGTGTCGGTGGGACGCCTGCTGGCCGAGGTACGCGCGCTGGCCGGCACCGGAGCCCACCCCCTCGGCCTGGCCGCCCTGGACGATCAGGGCAAGCCCGTCTACAACCGGGCCGTCGCCGGACAGGTGGCGGCCGCCGGAATGCCGGTGGCGGCGCTGTCCCCGTCCGAGCTGGCCGGCTGGATCGCCGAGAGGGTGCGCGGATGAGGCCACAGGTGATGCCCGCGGTCCTGGCCGCCGCCCTCGCCGCCGCCCCCGCCCGCGTCACCAGGCGCCTCGACGCCGCGCCGGGCGCGGCGGAGGACTGGCGGTGGCATCCTGAAGGCGGTCAACTGCACGTCAGCACCGGCCAGGAGACGGTACGGCTGCCGCTCGCGGGCGTGCTCACCGACCTCGCCCAGATCACCTGCACCTGCCTGCTCACCCCCCGCTGCCTGCACGCCCTGTCCGTCCTCAGCGCCCTGCCGCCGGCCGGCACGTCGCCGGCCCAGAACGAGGAGCCCGGCCCCGGTACCCCGCCGGCCCAGAGCGCCGAGCGCCCCGAGCCCGGCACCCCGCGAGAGCCGAGGCACGAGGACGGCGGCCACGCGCCTCCGGAGGGTGGCGGACCGGCCGGGATGGCGTGGGAGGCCGGGGCCGAGGTGCTTGCCGCCGGGGTGGCGCACGCGGGCGCGGCGGCCAGGGAACGGCTGCTGCGGGCGGCCCATGCCTGTGCGGAGGCGCGCCTGTACGATCTGGCCCGGCCGGCCACCGCCGTGGCCCAGGGCGTTTACGACGTGCGGGCCAGGCGGCCGCAGTTCGAGCTGGCGGCCTACGCGCGGGACCTGGCCGACCTGCTCGGCACGGCCCGGCGGGCCGCCGAACCGGGCGGCCGGAGCGGCAGGCGCCACTACGAGGCGCTGCCGTCGTTGATCCTTCAGGGGTTGTTCAGCGAGCCCGTCGTCACGGCCTCCGGCTACGCGGGCGTGGTGACCTGGCTGGCCGACGCGGCGGGACGGCTGTACAGCGTGGGCGACGTGACGCCGGGCGGCGTGGAGCGGGTGGGGGCCGCCTACCGGGCGGCGGTCCGGTTCGGCGGGCTGGCGCTGTCGCCCGAACGGCTGGGCCGCAGCCGCGTCTTCGCGCAGCACGCCGCCGCCAGCGCCGATGGCAGGCTGAGCAGCACAAAGGAGACCAAGGCCGCGATCCACGGCGACTGCGCATGGACCGGCCCCCTGTGGACGGAACCTCCGGCCGGCCAGCTGGCCAGGGCGCTGCGCGGCGAGCGCGACGGCCTGATGTTCCTGCGGGCCGAACTGGCGGGTCGTGATCTGCGCACCGGCGCGGGCATCCTGACCGCCGTCGGCGCCACGCCCGCCGCCGAGGCCAACCTCCGCAAACTCGCCCCCGCGCCTGCGCACGACGTCATCGTCCGTGTGGTGCCCGACCAGCCGGGCGTGGTCACCGTCCTGGCCGCCGACCGGCACGACCTGCCCTTCGCAGACCTGCCCGGACCGTCGGGCCCGCCGCTCCCGCCCAAGCCCGGCAGACGCGCCACCCCTCTCACCCCGCTCCATCGCGTCCTGCACCGGATGGCCATGGGCGGAAGGGCGACCGCGGGCCCCACGGCGGCGGCCACGATCGCCGCCACCGCCGCCCGCCTGCGCCGCGACCAGCTGCCCACCGCCGCCGCCCTCCTGGAGCGCCTGGCCCGCCAGGCCGCCGCCGTCCGGCGTACCGTGACGGGCGAGTCGCTGCCGGAACCACCCGACGAGCTGGCCCGCGCCTGGTCGGCAGCCATGACCTACGCCGGCCGCGCCGAGGAGGAACTCACCCTCCGCCTCTGGCGGGCGGCGACGGAGCCGGGACCCGGTTAGGCGAGGCGGTGGCGGATCACCAGGTCGTTGAGGGCGTCGTGGGTGGTGGCGGTCTCGGGCAGGGAAGAGGTGGTCTGGGCCTCGTGCAGGGCCGCGGTCATCCGGGTCACGTCCGCCGCCACGCCGTCGATCACCGGCGCCGGCCCGTGCTCGGCCTCCCGTTTCGCCTCCACCAGCTCCGGCAGGTACGCCGGGCCGTACCCGGACAGCAGGGTGAGGTCGGCCACCAGCTCGCCCGTGCGCATCAGGTGGGTGCCGGTCGCCAGCACCCGGAACGTGTACAGCAGCGGCTTGAGCTCGCCGCTCTTCTCGAACAGGCGCCACTGGGTGCGGGCGAAGCCGAGATAGTGGTGGGCGTGGTGGCGGGTCAGGCAGCCGGGCGCGAGCGCGGTCAGCTCCGCGTGCGCCGGCGAGGTGGCCACGACCAGCGGCGACAGCAACTGCTCCAGCACGTAGCCGTTGCGGTTGAGCAGCAGCCGGCAGAACTTGGCCAGGTCGTGCGTCACCAGGTCCACCTCGACCGACTCGCGCGTCCAGGTGCGGTCGAGCGTCTCCGGCCCGGTGCGCAGGCCGACGACCTCGCGCACCGGCAGGATGTGCGCGCCGCGCAGGTCCACGTCGGAGTCGCGGGAGGGGAAGCCGTACAGGTGCGCGCCGCTCACGGTCGCGAACACCAGCGGGTACGGCTGCTCGCCCGGGATCTCGGGCAGCCAGCCGGGCAGGTTCACAGATGCGCCTTTCTGACGTCCAGCAAGAACTCCTCGACGGCCGCGCGGTCCGGGGCCGCCGGCAGGACGCTCACCGCGGACTCCAGCTCGGCCGCCAGACCCGCCCGCCACGCGGTCACCTCCTGCCAGGGGACCTCGCCGCGCTTGACGGCCAGCAGCCGCTCGCGCTCCGGGCCGGCGCCGATCTCGAGGTCGCCGTGCCGTACGAGATGAAGGCCGCAGCGCATGAGGCGGATCATGTGCATGGCCTGCTTCCACTTGGGCGCGGCCGGGTCAAGGCGGCGGAACTGGGCGTCGGCGTATCCGCAGAAGGTCTGGCGGGCACGCTCGGACAGGAACGCGCGGCGCAGCCCGATCAGCCGCTCGCCGAACGGGGTGCTCAGCTCGACCAGCGGCGACCACAGGCACTCCAGCACCGTCGGGTTGGCCTCCAGGGCCAGGCGGCAGAAGCGCTCCACCTCCCAGGAGAACTGCTCGGGCAGCGGCCCGTCCCGATGGGTGGGCGGCTTGTCCAGGCGCCAGAACGTTTGCGTCGGCGCCACGAACACGCCCCTGCGGTCGGTGTCGGAGGCGCCGGTGTCCAGGCCGTAGGCGCGCGAGCCCATGACGACGGACAGGATCAGGTCGTCGTTCACGGCGCCAGCCCGCTCAGCAGGTCGGCGGCCTCCAGGCGGCGTCCGCCGCAGCGGTCCGGGTAGAGGGCGTAGACGTCGGCGTCGCCGGGCAGATCGACGTCGCCGCGGACCAGCATCGCGAGCTCGGCGCCGTCCGGGCGGCCCTCGGGCGCGCCGGCGCGGGCGGACAGGCGCGCGGCGAAGGCGGCGACCGGCTCGCCGGGGCGGCGCTCGTAGCGGACGACCGCGCCGTCGCGCCGGCGCACCAGCACCTCCCGTGCGCGTCCCGCCGCGTGCCAGCACGCCAGTTCCCACATGGTCACCCGCTCCTCGAACGCCTCGCCCAGCGCCCGGCCGAGCGCCGCCAGCTCGTGGCCGCTGCCGGCCACCTGGTGACCGTATCCGGCGGCCGACAGGTTGAGGTCCGCCCACACCGAGGTACGCGACCACAGGTCGGCCACCAGCGGGACCAGGATCTTCGCCGGACCGGACAGGTCGAAGCGCTGCCGCACCGCCAGCGGGTCGAACAACGCCCCCTCCGGCTGCCGCATGAACCCGGCGAAGCCGCGTACCAGCTCGTCGAAGGGCACGTCGTTGTAGCTGAACACGACCGGCACCAGATACCGGCCGCGCAGCGCCCGCACGTCCACGTCGATGAACTCCGACGCGCCGAGCGGCTCCGGCGCCGAGGTCAGGTCGCCCGAGTGCGTCAGCGCCGCGCCCAGCCGCAGGTTCGTGTAGTCGCACAGGCCGGCGAAGCGCCAGCTCTCGTCGAAGACCGCCACCGACAGGTCGAGGTCGACACGGGTTCCCGGCGGCTCCGCCCAGTGCAGGAAGAAACGCAGCCGGGCGTCGTCCGGGATCGGCTGCCTGCTGCCGCGCGTCAGCCGTACCAGCGCCTTGGACGCGGTGCGCTCCGACGTCGGCGCGACCAGGTCGGCCAGCGCCTCGTCCAGCAGCGCGCGGCGCACCCCGGGCAGCGCGCAGGCGCGCCGCAGGAGCTCGGCCGTGAGCACGTCCTCGGCGCCGAGCACCACCTCGTCGGCCAGCGGCGGCCGCTCGTCGGGCAGCGTCCAGAACCGCGCGGTGCCACCCCTCGGCAGGAACAACCGCCGGCTTCCCGGAGCCGCCCGCAGCTGCCCGAGCGCCGACACGAGCACGCCCGGCGCCACCCGGCGCACCGCGTCCTGAAGCACCGTCCCGGAATCCAGCAGCGTCTCCGGCGACAGCCGCAGCATCTGCGACAGGCGGCGCACCAGCTCGCCCGGCCGCGCGGCGAGCAGCCCGGCCGCCTCCCCATACCGCTTGGCCGCCAGCGCCGGCTCCACCAGCCCGTTGAACGTCGTCGCCCGCAGCCGCCCACCGCGCACCCGCACCACTTCCGGATGGAGCGCCGCCCGCGCCAGCACGGCCCGCCCGAACGCCGTCCCGTCGTCGAGCGCCGTCCCGCGCAGCGCCGCGAACGCCATCGCCGCCACCGGGAACCTGCGCGCGTGCTCGTGCGGGTGCAGCACCTCGCCCATCCGCACCCACAGCCGGGCGTGCCGCCGCAGATCCTCCAGCAGGTACGGCACCGCCATCCGATCCAGGCAGCCCAGCACGAGCCGCCGCATCCCCCTGCCCAGGGCCAGGCGCCCGGGCGCCACCCGCAGCCCGGGATCGCCGCCCATCAGTTCGAACAGCAGCCGCAGCACGTCGGTGGCCGTCTCCACGTGCGCCTCCAGCAGCGCGGTGGCGCCGTGCCGGGTGGCCACGGCCATGGCCACCGCCCTGGTCTCCTTGACCGGGATCGCCTCCGGCAGCCACGCCGCCGACTCGGGCCAGCACGCCTCCAGCAGGGTGCGCACCTCCGCCCGCTCGTGCGCGGGCATGGGAGTGCGTCGTGCCAGGAGGGAACCGGTCAGCTCGCGGGCGGCGGCCGACGGGTCGTCGCACAGCCCCAGCACCGCGACCGGCCGGGTGAGGACGCCGCGCGCGGCCGTACCGGCTGATCCGGCCGGACGCAGGAACGGATCGCCGGCGGCGATCCGCCGGTGGCAGACAGGGCAGGCGCTGAAGTCGGCGCCGTCCCAGCACAGGCGGCACACGAGGTGCGCGCACGGCGCGACGGGATGGACGGTCCCGCGCTCCCCGCACAGCACGCACGGCTGCTCGGCCGCCTGGGTGAGCAGGCTGAACACGCGGCGCACATAGAAGTCCCGCGTGTCCTGAGGCACGCTGTCAGGAAATTTCCGGAAGAGCGGGATGTGTTCCGCACCCGCGCCCACCTCGTTCCGCGCCCAGTGCAGCACCCTGCGGCCGACCTTCGCCAGGCCGGCCGCGTCCAGCCCGGACAGGGCGTCGCGCAGCGGACCCGACAGCAGGAAACCGAGCTGCACCAGCTCGGCCTCCAGCGCCGCGACCCCGTGGGGAACGTCCGCCGCGACCAGCCGCATCCCCTTGCGCAGCTTGCCCACCGGCGGCACCGCCCGCAGGTCGGCCAGCATGGGCGCGAGGGCGACCAGCCGCCGTGCGCGCAGCAGTACCTCGGCGATCGCGTGCACCCCTGGCCTCCCCTGAAGACGCGTGCGGGAGGCCGTGCCGAGCACGGCCTCCCGGGGCGGAGAGCGGGCACGCTGTTCATGTGAAGTGAAGAGAAGGAAGCACACCCTGAGCCGCCCAGGCGCCACACGCTACCTGGATGAACACGGCCATGTCCTCCCCATATTCGCGGGACTTCGCGCCCGAGGGGCGTGGAAGCCGTGGAGGGCGGGGGGTGGGTGGGGTGGCGGAGCCGTAAAAGATCGAGGGCTTGTGGGGAGTGAGCGGTAAAACGGCGGCTGGGAGGGTTGATCGGGTGGTGGCGGGGCTGGTGGGATCGGGGGGTGGGTTTTGATGAGGTGTATCGGCGGAGCATTGAGCGGCCCGAGCGGTTCTGGGCCGAGGCGGCGCGGGGGATTGAGTGGGATGTGGAGCCTGCGCGGGTCTGGGGTGATGGGCGGTGGTTTGGCGATGGGTGGCTGAACACCTGCCACAACGCGCTCGACCGGCACGTCGCCGCCGGACGCGGAGAGCAGGCGGCGCTCATCCATGACAGCCCGGTCACCGGGCTCAAACGGACCTACACCTATCGTGAGCTGCTGGATGAGGTGGCTCGGACGGCGGGGATGCTGGCCGGGCTCGGTGTCGGGCGCGGGGACACCGTGGTGATCTACATGCCCATGGTGCCCGAGGCCGTCGTCGCCATGCTGGCCTGCGCCCGGCTGGGGGCGGTGCATTCGGTGGTGTTCGGCGGGTTCGCGGCGCCTGAGCTGGCGGTGCGGATCGACCATGCGCGGCCCAAGGTGGTGATGTCGGCCTCGTGCGGGATCGAGCCGTCCCGCCTGGTGGAGTACAAGCCGCTGCTCGACGCCGCGCTCCGGCAGGCCGAGTACCGGCCCGATCACTGCGTGATTCTGCAGCGGCCGCAGTGCCGCGCGGAGCTGGAAGCGGGGCGCGACCTCGACTGGGCCGAGGCGCTCAGCACGGCCGAGCCCACCGGTTGTGTGAGCGTGCGGGCCACCGATCCGCTCTACGTTCTCTACACCTCGGGCACCACCGGCGTCCCCAAGGGCGTCGTGCGCGACAACGGCGGGCACGCGGTCGCGCTGCACTGGAGCATGAGCGCCGTCTACGGCGTCGCGCCGGGCGAGGTCTTCTGGGCGGCCTCCGACGTGGGGTGGGTGGTCGGGCACTCCTACATCGTGTACGCGCCGCTGCTGGCCGGCTGCACGACCATCCTCTACGAGGGCAAACCGGTCGGGACCCCGGACCCCGGGGCGTTCTGGCGGGTGGTGGCCGAGCATGGGGTGCGCGTGCTGTTCACGGCGCCGACGGCGATCCGGGCCATCAAGAAGGAGGACCCGGCGGGGGAGTGGGCCGCTACAACCGATCTGTCCGGCCTGCGGCATCTCTTCCTGGCCGGGGAACGCCTCGACCCCGACACCTACCACTGGGCCACCGGTCTGCTCGGCATCCCCGTCATCGACCACTGGTGGCAGACCGAGACGGGCTGGCCCATCGCCGCCAACTGCGTCGGCATCGAACAGCTCCCCCTCAAGCCCGGCTCACCCACCAAGCCGGTCCCCGGATACGACGTGCGCATCCTGGACTCCGCGGGCGCCGACTGCCCGCCCGGCATCGAAGGCGCCGTCGCGATCCGCCTGCCGTTGCCGCCCGGCTGCCTGCCGACCCTGTACAAGGACGACCGGCGCTTCACCGAGTCGTACCTGACCCGCTACCCCGGCCACTACCTGACCGGCGACGGCGGCTACATCGACGCCGACGGCTACCTCTACGTCATGGGCCGCATCGACGACGTCATCAACGTGGCCGGGCACCGCCTGTCCACCGGCGCCATGGAGGAGGTCATCGCGGCCCACCCCGACGTGGCCGAATGCGCCGTGATCGGCGTGGACGACCCGTTGAAGGGCCAGCTGCCCATGGGGTTCGTCGTCCTGAAGGCCGGCGCCGACCGTGACCCCGCCGATCTCGAACGCGAACTCGTCACCATGATCCGCGACCGCATCGGCCCCGTCGCCGCCTTCCGCCGCGCCCTGGTGGTCACCCGCCTCCCGAAGACCCGGTCGGGCAAGATCCTCCGGGCGACCATGCGCGACATCGCCGCCGGCCGCCCCTACCGCACCCCCTCCACCATCGAGGACCCCGCCGCCCTCCAGGAGATCACCGACGCCCTGTAACCCATGCGGGCGCGTGGGGGCTCGCTGCCTTCGGCGTCCCTGGACCCGCATGTCCCGGGCGTCAGGCGTGGGTGCGTGGGGTTGCCGAGGTGCCGGGGTAGCCGGGGTGGGTGGGGATGGTTTGATGAAGGGTTAAATGTCGTGGCCCTAGGGTCAGGGGTATGGAGCACAGCGTTGAGGTGAGGACCGACCGGCGGGCGCTGGTGGCGGTCGGGGTGACCGTGGTGTTGTGGGCGTCGGCGTTCGTGGCGATTCGCGCCGCCGTACAGGATTACTCGCCCGGCGCGCTCGCCCTCGGACGGCTGCTGGCCGGATCGATCGCGCTCGGCGTGATCCTGCTCGTTCGCCGCGAAGGGCTGCCCTCGCGTCAGGCCTGGCCCGGGATCGTGGTGTCGGGGGTGTTGTGGTTCGGGGTGTACATGGTGGCCCTGAACTGGGGTGAGCAGCAGGTCGACGCCGGCACCGCTTCCATGGTGCTGGGGATCGGGCCGGTGCTGATGGCGCTGCTCGGCGGGTGGGTGCTCAAGGAGGGCTTCCCGGGGCGGCTGCTGGCGGGACTGGCGGTGTCGTTCGCCGGCGCGGTCGTGGTCGGGGTGTCGATGTCGGAGGGCGGGGCGTCGTCGGTGCTGGGGGTCGGGCTGTGTGTGCTGGCCGCGGTGTCGTGGGCGGTGGCGATCATGGCGCAGAAACCGGCCCTGAAGTACGCCTCAGCGCTCCAGGTGACGACCTACGGGTGCGTCGTGGGCACGATCGCCTGCCTGCCCTTCGCCGGGCAACTGGTCACCGAGGCGGCGCGGGCCCCGCTGCCGGCCACGCTCAACCTGGTCTACCTGGGCGTCTTCCCGACCGCCGTCGCCTTCACCACCTGGGCCTACGCCCTCGCCAGGACGACGGCGGGCAAGATGGGCGCCACCACGTACGCGGTCCCTGCGCTGGTCGTGGCCATGGCGTGGGTGGTGCTGGGTGAGGTGCCGGGCTGGCTGACGTTCGCCGGCGGCCTCCTGTGCCTGGCCGGCGTCGCCGTCACCCGCTCCAGAGCCGGCCGCTGACCCACCCCGGGAGCTAACGGCGTGCCCCGGTCCTGGTCGCCAGCAGGCGGGTCAGGCTGGGCGAGGCCCAGGCGGCCCCCAGCATGAGGCGCATCATCACCGGCAGCGACGTACGTCCCCGCCCCCGTCGCACCGCGTTGACCAGAGCGCGCGCCACCTGCTCGGGGGTGACGGTCGGGATGATGCCGGCGATGTGCGGGATGCGCTCCTCCGAGCCGGGGTTGTTGGCGAAGTAGTCGCTGGAGACCTTGCCGGGGATGATTTCGGTCACCCCCACCCCGGTGCCGTGCAGGTCGGCGCGGAGGGCGGCGACCAGGCCGCGCAGTCCCCACCGGGCCGCGGTGTAGCCGAACGCGCCGGGCCAGGCGATGCGGGAGGCGGGGGAGTTGACGACGACGATGCGGCCGCTGCCCCGCCGTACCATGTCACGGGCGAAGGCGGCGCTCACGTAGCCGGCGGCGAGGAACGGCACCGCGGCCAGCTCCCTGAACTGCTCGGGAGAGGTCTCGTCGGCGAACAGCCACAGCCCGGCGCCCGCGTTGTTCACGATGACGTCGGGCACGCCGGCCGTGGCCTTCACGTGCTCGGCCATGGCGGTGACGGCCGCCGGATCGCCCAGGTCCGCGGGGAAGACGTGTGACTTGCCCAGCTCCGTGGCCAGCGCGTGGAGCTTGACCTCGTTCCTGGAGGTCAGGACCAGCGTGGCCCCGGCGCGGGCGAACTCCCTGGCCGTTTCCGCCCCGATGCCCGACGATGCGCCCGTCACCAGGACGACCTTGCCCCGCAGTTCCACCGCACCTCCCGAAAGATCGCCCGATATCCAGTCAGGGTATCGGCCATCCGAAAAGCGGGTGTCACCCGGAGGCGTTGTCCAGCGGCAGCTCGACGGTGATCGTCAGCCCGCCCTCTTCCCGGGGCCGCGCGATGACGGTCCCCCCGTGGGCCTCCGCGATCACGCGCACGATCGACAACCCCAGCCCGCTGCCCCGATCGGAACGCAGCCGGTCCCCGTGCAGCCGCCGGAACGGCTCGAAGATGGCCTCCAGCTCGTACGGCGGCACCGGCAGCCCGGTGTTGGCCACCACCAGCTCCACCTGCTCGGCCCGGCCCCGCGTCGTCACCCACACCTCGCCCTGCGGGTGGTTGTGGCGCACCGCGTTCTCGACGAGGTTCTGCACGAGCCGCTCGACCAGCACCGCCTCGCCGCTGGTCGGCGCCGTGTCCAGCAGCCGGTGGATGCTCACCTCGGCCTTGCCGGCCTCGACGGCCACCTGGTCGAGCACGTGCTCGGCCACGTCCATCAGGTCGAACGGCCGCCGGTCCAGCAGCGCCCGCTCGCCCTCGGCCAGGGCGAGCAGTCCGTCGATGAGCCGCTCGTGCCGGGTGTTGACCAGCAGCAGCGACTCGCCCAGCCGCTTGACGTCCTCGGTGGCGTCGGGACGGCGCACGGCCACGTCGACGAGGGTCCTGTTGATGGTCAGCGGGGTGCGCAGCTCGTGGGAGGCGTTGGCGACGAAGCGGCGCTGGCCGTCGAAGGAGCGGGCCAGGCGGACGAGCATGGTGTCGAAGGTCCCGGCCAGTTCGGCGACCTCGTCGCGCGGGCCCTCGTAGCCGATGCGCTCGGTGAAGTCGTGGCTCTGGGCGACGCGGCGGGCGTTCTCGGTCATCGTCTTCACCGGGCGCATCGCCCAGGAGGCGGCGCGCCAGCCGACCAGGAACGCCAGGCCGGTCCCCGCCGCCACGGCGGCCAGGCCGATCAGGCGGACGTTGGCGAGCGTGTCGCGCCGGTAGACGGCCTGGACCTGCATGGCCCGCGCGCGGGCGATCTCGTAATGGGCGGAAAAGCGCTCGTAGTAGCCAGGGCCGTACTCCGCCGGCACGTTGACGTCGATGCCGGTCGGCGTCATGAGTCCGGTGCGGTAGGAGAGGCTGTGCTGCACGACGAAGTAGACGGCGGCCAGCACGACGGCGCCCAGCACGAGGAACACCGCCGCGCAGGCGAGGGAGAAGCGCAGGCGCACGCTCATGGGATGCGGTACCCCGCTCCCGGCACGGTCTCGATGACCTGCGGCTCGCCGAGCTTCTTGCGCAGCTTCATCATCGTGGTCCGCACGGTGTTGGTGAACGGGTCGATGTGCTCGTCCCACACCTTCTCCAGCAGGTCCTCGGCCGACACGACGGCGCCCTTGGCCCGGAGCAGCTCCGCGAGCACGCCGAACTCCTTGCGCGCCAGCGGCACGTACCGTCCGTCGCGGAAGACCTGGCGGTGCGCCCAGTCGAGCCGCACGCCCGCGCGATCCAGCATGGGCGGGTCGGCGGGACGGGCCCGGCGGCCCAGGGCGTGCACCCTCGCCACCAGTTCCTCGAACGCGAACGGCTTCGGCAGGTAGTCGTCGGCCCCCAGCGACAACCCCGCCACCCGCGCCCGGATGTCGCTCGCGGCCGTCAGCATGAGGACGCGCACCAGCGCCCCGTCGGCGACGACCCGCTTGCACACCTCGTCCCCGTGCACGAGCGGCAGGTCGCGGTCGAGGACGAGCACGTCGTAGGCGTTCACCGACAGCCGCTCCAGCGCCGACTCCCCGTCGTAGGCGACGTCCACGGCCAGCGCCTCGGCGCGCAGCCCCTCCGCGATCGAGTCGGCGAGCATGCGCTCGTCCTCGGCGATCAGCACTCGCACTCTTCCCCCCAAACGATCTTAAACTCCCGTAAGTCTGGTGATTGTCACATAACCTCCGCGTAACCAGATCACGTGACGCCGAGGCTACCTCCGGGGCGGTGGGCTACCCGCCCGTGACCACCCCGACCTCGACACACCGGCTGTTCCCGGCCGTCCTCGCTCTGGCCGCTGCGCTGCGCGTGCTCGTCATGCTGGCCTACGACACCGCCCAGCTGTACTGGTACGACTCCTTCACCTACCTCGACACCGCCCTGCGCATGCGCCCGCAGGGCGCCTTCCACCCGGCCGGATACTCGTGGTTCCTGTGGCTGCTGCGCCCCTTCCACAGCGTCGAACTGGTCGCCGCCGTCCAGCACACCATGGGCCTCGGCATCGCCACGATGATCTACCTGCTCCTGCGCCGCCGCGGCCTGCCCGGCTGGGCCGCGACGACGGCCGCCGTGCCCGTCCTGTTCGACACCGGGTTCCTGCGCCTGGAGCACGCCGTGCTCTCCGACCTCCAGGTGATCTTCCTGACGATCGGCGCGATCACCGTCCTGCTGTGGCGCGAGCGCGTGGCGCCCGGCGCGGCCGCCGCGGCCGGCCTCATGCTCGCCCTGGCCGGGCTGACCCGCACGGCCGCCGTCCCCCTCATCGGGCTGGCGCTGCTCTTCCTCCTGGTACGGCGGACGCCATGGCGCACCACCGCCGCCATGGCCGCGACCGCCCTGGTGCCCCTGGTGCTGTACGCCGGCTGGTACGCCCAGCACCACGGCCGCTTCGCCCTCAGCGGCTCCGACGGCGTGGCCCTGTGGGCCAGGACGATGACCTTCGCCGACTGCGCCAGGATCCGCCCGCCGCAGGACCTGGCCCCGCTCTGCCCGAACAGCGTCCGCCTGGACGCCGCCTCCGAGTACGTCTGGGACCCCGGCGCCTCCCTGAACCTCCTCGGCGACCGCTTCGCCCACAACGACCGCGCGCGCCGCTTCGCCCTGGCCGCGATCACCGCCCAGCCCCTCGACTACCTCCGCGAGGTCGCCGAGGACACCTCACTGGCCTTCGCCTGGACGCCCACCGCGCACCCGAAACGCGTCTCGGTGCCCGACGGCGCCTTCCCCACCGGCGTCTGGAGCCTGCCCGGCCACCCCCTCGTCGCCCAGGCCCGCGCCGCCTACGACCCCGCGATCCGCGCCCAGCGCTCCGTCGAGCCCTTCGCCGGCCTCCTGGCCCGCTACCGCTGGCCCTGGCTCCTGCACGGCGGCCCCTTCTTCGCCGTGCTCCTGCTGGCGGGCCTGTCCGGCCTGGCCCGCCCGCGCCGCCCGGCCCGCCACGCGGTCGTGGACGGCGCGCGGGCCGAGGCCGCGGCCCGCTCCGCGGGTGACGCGCTGCTGCCGTGGGCGGCGGCCGTCTTCCTGCTGGTGGCACCGGTCGCCGCGCTCGACTTCGACCACCGCTACGTGCTGCCCGCCATCCCGCTGGCCTGCGTCGCGGCGGCGCTGGCGCTGAACGGCCTCCGTCGATCTCTGCCATAGGGCGGGAAATCGCCGTAGTATCCGGGCAAAACCAGCATTTGGGGGCGCCAGTTGCCGGTACAGCCTGTGAGTGTGGTCATCGACCCAGCGGTCTCCGCCGAGACGGCCGGACTCCTCCGTGCGAACGCTCACCTGCTGGCCAGGATCCGCTTAGGCTGGCGGCCCGAGCCCGTGGCGACGGAGCGCCCCCGCAGAAACCCGTCGAGCCTGCTCCTGCTGCTGGCCACGCCGCCCATGATCGCGCTGGTGGCGGTGCTGCTGGAGTCGCGCGTGGCCCCGGCGGGGTTCGTGGTGCTGGGCGCGTTCGTGGTGCTGGTCCTGGTCAGGATGGCCGCCATCAACGAGACCCCGCCGGACGGCAGGGTCCACGAGCGGATCGTCTTCGAGCAGGCCCGCTGGAACGAGGGCCGCTACCTGCTGCCCGAGGACTTCGACGCCGAGGCGCTGCCGATCCTGGCCCGCGCGCAGGAGGCCATCGGCACCGTCCTGCGCTCCCACGTCAACGCCGAGGGCCTGCTCGACGACATCCGCAACGCCGTCATGCTGCCCGCCCAGGAATGGGAGATCGCCCGCCTGCTGGCCAAGCTCTCGTCGCTGCGCACCGAGCACCGGGCGCTGCTCGGCCGGGGGGTCGCGCCGGAGGTGGCCGAGGTGGTCGCTCCGCTGGAACGTGCCCTCGACTCCAGCGAGGCCGCCGTCCTGGCGCGCGTCGAGGCCCTGGAGGGGTACGCCGGCCACGTGGCCGAGGCCGAGGCCGCCTACCATGCCCGCGGCCAGATCGAGGAACTCAGGGCCAGGCTGCCCCGCTACGAGGAACTGCTGGCCGAGTCGGGGGCCGACGCGCTGGCCGTACCCGAGATAGAACGGCTCGCCGAGGACGCCGGCCACCTCGAACAGGCCTTACGGCGGAGCGTGACGTCCGCACACGAGGCGTTTCGCCATCTCGAAGGCTGACATTAGGACAGAACGTTACATAGGATCATTTGCGTGTCCGGGCGTCAGGCGAAAGTGGTTGTCGATCCAACCGTTCCCGACCAGGCGGCGGAGCTGTTACGGCAGCACCGCAAGCTTCTCGTCCGCATGCGCGGCGGCTGGGCGCCGCCGCACAAACGGCGCAGCGTGGCGGCGCGCATCACCTACAAGATCATTCTGATCGCGATGGCGTCCTCGGCGACCGTGGCCGCGCTGGCCTTCTTCCGCGCCGCCCACTACACCACGTTCGCGTTCATCATGACCGGCGTCTCCTTCCTCATCCTGGCCTCCCTGCTCAAGCCCAACCCGGACGCCGAGGTGGAGAAACAGCTCGACTCCGAGCTCGACGTCTACGAGTGCGCCCGGCAGTACCAGGGCAGGTTCGTGCTGCGCGAGGACCTCGACGAGGCCGCCAGGGCGCTCATGCTGCGCGCGCACTGCGCGATCGACGCCGTCACCGAGTCACGGGTCAACGCCGAGGGACTGCTGGACGGCGCGCGTAACGCGATCATGCTGCCCGCGCAGGAGTGGGAGATCGCCCGGTTGCTGGCCAAACTGTCGGGGCTGCGTTCCGAGCACCGTGAGGTCATGTCCGAGGGCGTCACCCCGGAGGTGCTCGCGGTCTCCGAGCCGCTGGCCAAGGTGCTGGTGAGCAGCGAGCGGGCGGTGACCGAGCGCGTCGAGGCGCTGGAACGCTACGCCGGGCACGTGCGCGACGCCGAGCGCGCCTACCGCGCCCGCAGCCAGATCGAACGCCTGACCGCCAAGCTGCCCCGCTACGAGGAACTGCTGGCCGAGTCGGGCGCCGACGGGCAGGCGGTGCCCGAGCTGACCGAGCTCGCCGACGACGCCGGCCGGCTGGAGCAGGCCCTGCGCGACAGTGTCAGCTCGGCGCACGAGGCGTTCCGTCATCTGGAAAGATAGGCCGATGGCCGATGTCATCGTAGATCCCGACGTGCCGGACCATGACGCTCATCTGTTACGGCGCCACGGGCCGCTGCTGGCCAGGATCCGCCGCGGATGGGCGCCACCGCGACGGACCGACGCGAGCCCGGCCCACAAGCAGAAGATGCAGCTCGGCCTGGCGGCGGCGCTCGCCATCGTGCTGGTCATCACCGTCATCAACTCCGGCTTCGACGGCTTCGGGTTCCTGCTCGGCGTCGTCACCGTGATCATCTTCATGACCGGGATCCTCCGGCGCGACATCGACCCCGCGGAAGACGAGCGCGAGACCACCCTGCGGGAGGTCTACGAGCAGGCCCGCTGGTACGAGGGCCGCTTCATCCTTCTCGGCGACCTCGACGAGTCCTCCCAGCGGCTGCTGGGCAGGGCCGGCCGGGCGATCCAGGCCGTGCTCTGCTCCCGCGTCAACGCCGAGGGCCTGCTCGACGACGTGCGCAACGGCGTCATGCTGCCGGCCGAGGAATGGGAGATCGCCCGGCTGCTGGCCAAGCTCTCCGGCTTACGCGCCCAGCACCACAGGACGGTCTCCACCGGTCTCGCGCCCGAGGTGGAGGCGGTCGCCGCGCCGCTGGCCAGGGCGCTCGACAGCAGCGAGGCGGCCGTCGTGGCCCGGGTGGAGGCGCTGGAACGCTACGCCACCCACGTGGCCGAGGCCGAGCGGGCCTTCCACGCCCACCACCAGATCGAGGAACTGCGGGGGCGGCTGCCCCAGTACGAGGAACTGGTGGCCGAGTCGGGGGCGGACGGCTTCGCCGTACCGGAGCTCGATCGGCTGGCGGACGACGCGGACCTGCTGGAGCAGGCGCTGAGGCGGAGCGTCCGCTCCGCCCACGAGGCCTTCCGCCACCTCGACCCGCACGACCGGCAGGACTCCAACGGCCTCGGCTCCGGCGACACCCCGCACCTGGGCATCAGGCCGGGCGATCCTCGCGAGAGGGACACGAGCCCGGGTGACACCAGGCCGGGTGACACCAGGCCGGGCGACACCTGGCCCGGCGCCTGAGGGCTCAGCCTCTGCCGGAGCTCGCGGCCGCCTGCAGCAGCACGTCGGCCAGCGCGTCGGCGGCGTCCACGCGGCCGAGCTTGCGCGCCGCCTCCGCCATCGCCGCCCGCAGCGCCGGGTCGGCCAGCATCGGCATCAGCTCCGCCAGCAGCATCTCGGCCGTCGGCCGCGGCTCCAGCAGCGCCCGCGCCGCCCCGGACGAGGCCAGGTAGGAGGCGTTCTTGCGCTGCTCGTCGCCGCCGGTCGGGATGAGCGGGACCAGCACCGACGGCTTGCCCACGGCGGTCAGCTCCGAGACCGTCCCCGCGCCGCTGCGCGCCACCACCACGTCGGCGGCGGCGAACAGGTCGGGCAGCTCCGCGCCCACGTAGGGCACGGGGTGGTAGCGGTCGGCCAGTCCGGGAGGCAGCGGCACGGACCGCATGTGCTCGATCCACGCCGGGCCGCACTGATGCACGATCTGCGCGTGCCGCAGCAGCACCGGCAGGCTCTCGGAGATCAGCGTGTTGATCTGCTTGCTGCCCTGGGCGCCGCCGGTCACGTAGATGAGCGGCACCTCGAAGGTGAGCCCGAAGTGGTCGTAGGCGGCGGCGCGGTCGCCGCGCAGCAGCTCGGGGCGGATCGGGTTGCCGGTCACGACCGCCTTGGCGCGGGCCGACTCGGGCAGGTACTCCAGCGACGACTCGTGCGACAGCGCGATGCGGGTGGCGAGCCGGGACAGGATGCGGTTGGCCAGGCCCACCACGGTCGTCTGCTCGTGCATGACCAGCGGGCGGCGGATCAGCTTGGCCGCCACCCCGATCGGCACCGCGACGTAACCGCCCGTCGACAGCACCACGTCGGGCAGGTACTTGGCGGCGTGCCCGACCGCCTGCGCGACGCCCACGGGGATGCGGAAGACGTCGGCGACGTTGGTGCCCAGCTCGCGCAGGTTGGGACGGCGGCGCAGCTTGCCCGTCGTGATCGCCTTGAAGGGGATGCCGTGCTCGGCGGTGATCCTGGCCTCCAGGCCGTTCGCGGTGCCCACCCAGAGCACGTCGTGCGGCAACTGCCGCCGTTGCACCGCGGCCAGGGTGGTGAGGGCCGGGTACGTGTGACCGCCGGTGCCGCCGCCGGTGATCAGGAGTCGCAGGGTTCGTGCCATGCGATCAGAGTATTGCCGCACAGCGGAAACCGGTGTGCCCAGTCGAGGAGTCCGGCGTGTTCATGGTGCGCGCGGCGACCCGGTAGCGGTTGCAGTAGGAGTCGTGGCACATGTACGAACCCCCGCGAATGACCTTAGCGTCGCCGGCCTCCGGACCTGTGGGATTTTCCGCGAAATCCCGCCATGAGGTGTCCCACCAGTCGGCCGTCCACTCCCAGACGTTGCCCGAGACGTTGTAGAGCCCGTAACCGTTCGGCTGGAAGGACTTCACCGGCACGGTGCCTTTGCTGGGCGCGCTGGGGAAGGGACCTTCCCAGATGTTGCACCGGCGGCGTCCCTTGGGGGCGAGCTCGTCCCCCCACGGGTACTTCGCCCGTTCCAGCCCGCCGCGTGCGGCCTTCTCCCATTCGGCCTCGGTCGGCAGCCGCTTGCCGGCCCAGGTGGCGTAGGCGTGGGCGTCGTTCCACGACACGTGCACGACCGGATGGTTCTGCCGGTCGCCCACCGTCGACCCGGGGCCCTCCGGCGTCCGCCAGGCGGCCCCCTCGACCCCGGCCCACCAGGGAGCCTGCGACACCGAGGCGTCCATGATCCCGCCGGTGGCGAAGGGACGGAACACGAACGACCACCCGATGGCCTCCGCCTCGGTGACGTACCCGGTCTCCTTCGCGAACGTCGCGAACTGCGCGTTGGTCACGCACGCCGGATCGATGAGGAACGCGTCCACCCGCACCTCCCGCACGGGCCCCTCGCCGTCGCCCGGCCGCCCGTCGGCGTCGTCGCCGCCCATCAGGAACGGCCCGCCGGGCACCCGCGCCATCCCGCGCGGCGCCTGCCGCCTGGGCGTCACCTCCACCTGGTACGGCACCGCCCCGGCATCCCTGCCGGGCCCGCAGCACGACTCCACCTGCACCCCTTCACCCGTCCCGGTTTCCTAGGCAGAGTAGCCCCCGCGTATGCCCGCATATGATCCGATCCCCGCAGGCGGGCCGTCCACTTCGCCGCAAGGCCCGTGGACCGGTAGCGTTCCTGCCATGCGACTCGGCGTTCTGGACATCGGCTCCAATACCGTCCATCTCCTCGTCGTGGACGCCCACCGCGGCGCGCGTCCCATCCCCGCCTACTCCCACAAGGAGGAGCTGCGCCTGTCGGAGCACCTGGAGAAGGGCGACACGCTCTCCTCCAAGGGCGTCGAACGGCTCGGCGCCTTCGTCGAGGAAGCGCTCCAGATCGCCGAGGACAAGGGCGTGGAGGACTTCCTGGCCTTCGCCACCTCCGCCGTCCGCGACGCCGCCAACGGCGAGCAGGTGCTCTCCGAGATCGACGCCCGCTGCGGTGTCGACATCCAGACGCTCACCGGCCAGGACGAGGCGAGGCTGACGTTCCTGGCGGTGCGCCGCTGGTTCGGCTGGTCGTCGGGCCGGCTGCTCGCCTTCGACATCGGCGGCGGCTCCCTGGAGCTGGCCGCGGGCGTGGACGAGGAGCCGGACGTGGCCGTCTCGCTCCCGCTGGGCGCCGGGCGGCTGACCCGCGACTGGTTCACCGCCGACCCGCCACCGGTCGCCGAGGTGCGCAAGCTCCGCAGGCACGTACGCGCCGAGATAGCCCGCACGGTCGGCGACATCGTCCGCTACGGCCAGCCCGACCGCGCCGTGGCCACCTCCAAGACGTTCAAGCAGCTGGCCAGGCTGGCCGGCGGCGCCCCCTCCAGCGACGGCCCGTACGTCTCGCGCTCGCTGACCAGGGAGGCGCTGGCCGACTGGACGGTCAAGCTCACCACCATGGACGCCGCCACCCGCCGTCAGCTGCCGGGCGTCTCGGAGGGCCGGGCGATGCAGCTGGCCGCGGGCGCGATCGTGGCCGACGCCACGATGGACCTGTTCGAGGTGGAGCGTCTGGAGGTCTGCCCGTGGGCGCTGCGCGAGGGCGTCATCCTGCGCCGCCTCGACCTTCTCCCCAGCCGTGTGGTGCGCACCACATAGACGCATAAAGCCCGCTATATCGGGCAGGGCATGGTGCCATGTTGACGATGCTCGGCATGGCCGCCTCCCTGACGATCACCCTCCTGCTGTGCTTCCTGGCCGTTCTGCTCATCTCGGCGCTCACCCTCGTCGTGCTCGGCGTACTGGCCAGACCCCGCTGAACGGTCAGAGGGACAGGCCCGCGGCGCCGGCCTCGAAACGCAGCCGCTTCTCCAGCGACACGACCGCGCCGTTCTCGCGCCGGTTGGTGAAACGCACGTCGTCGGCCAGCGCGCGCATGATGAGCAGCCCCCGCCCGCTCTCCGCGCTCTCCTTGGGCTCACGGACCTGGTGGGGGTCGAAGCCGCCGCCGGTGTCCACGACCCTGATCACACACAGGTCGTCGTGGACGCCGGCGGTCACCATGTACTCGTCGCTCGGCGCGGCGTGCCGTACGACATTGGTGCAGGCCTCGCTCAGCATGAGCTCGATGTCGTCCCTGATCTGGGGAACGACGCCGAGCGATCGGAGCGTGCCGTCGAACATCTGACGGATGAGCGGCACGCTCGCGGCGTCTCTGGGCAGTCTCAGCGCGATGGTCGCCTCCATGGGCGCACCATGCCCGGAACCTCGCCGGTTATGCGTCCCTAAGACTCCAGCAGGCTGATCGCGACCTCCAGGGTCGCCTTCCTGCGCTCCTCCGGGCCGGCGTCCACGTCCTGGGTCAGCCACATGCCGGCGTGCAGGCTGAAGATCGCCAGCGTGCGCCTGATCCTGGTGGTCAGCGGGTCGCCGGGCTCGACGAGCTCGGCGATCACCTCCAGCATCTTCTCCCGCATCCGCAGGATCTTCGGGTGGTCGCGCAGGGCCGTCTGGTTGCGTTCGAGGAAGCGGGCCAGCCCGGCCTGGCGCGGCCGGTCGAGGCTCTCGGCGTAGCGCACGATGAGCTCGCGGCGGGTCTCGGGCGTGCGGGGCTGCTCCCGCAGCCACTCCAGCAGTTCCTCGATCTCGGCGACACGGTCGTCGGCGAGGCTCGCGACGATGTCGTCCTTCGTCTTGAAGTGGTAGTAGAGCGCGGCTTTGGTGACGCCGAGCTCCTCGGCGATCTCCCGCAGGGAGGTCGCCTCGTAGCCCTGCTCGGTGAAGAGCCTGAGGGCGATCTGCTGGATCCGCGATCGGGTGTCTTCCCGCAATGTGCACCTATTTCGAGGGATTAGTACGTAGTCTAGTCTAAGCTTGCCGGTCGGCAAGTAAGTAAGATCCAAAACTGGGGGTGTAATCGTGGAAAGACGGCGCGAAGTCATGGTCGTCCTCCCTGGCCTGATGCTCGCGATGGTCCTGGCGATGCTCGACAACATGATCGTGGGTACGGCGATGCCGCGCATCGTCGGCGAGCTGGGCGGCGTCACCCATCTGTCCTGGGTCGTCACCGCATACGTGCTGGGCACCACCGTCTCCACCCCGATCTGGGGGAAGATCGGCGACCTGTACGGGCGCAAGACCATCTTCATGGTCTCCATCGTCATCTTCATGATCGGTTCGGTGCTGTGCGGCATGGCCGGATCCGAGCTGCTCGGCGGCCCCGAGGGCGGCATGATGGAGCTCATCGCCTTCCGTGCCATCCAGGGCCTGGGCGCCGGCGGCCTCATGGTCAACGTCATGGCCATCATCGGCGACCTCGTCCCGCCGCGCGAGCGCGGCCAGTACCAGGGCATCACCGCCGGCGTCATGTCGCTGGCGATGATCGCCGGCCCGCTGGTCGGCGGCTTCATCACCGACCACCTCGACTGGCGCTGGGCCTTCTACGTGAACCTGCCCGTCGGCGGCCTCGCCCTCGCCTGGCTCGCGGTCAAGCTCAAGCTCCCCAAGCACGTCAACCAGGTGCGCATCGACTGGCTGGGCGCGATCCTGCTGTCGATCAGCATCACCGCGATGGTGCTCGTCACGGCCTGGGGCGGCAGCCAGTACGCCTGGAGCTCCCCGCAGATCCTCGGCCTGGGCGCGCTGGCCATCGTGACGCTGGCCGCGTTCATCCCGATCGAGCGCCGCGCCGCCGAGCCGATCATGCCGCTGCAGCTCTTCCGCAACCGCAACTTCACGCTGATCTCGGCCATCGGCTTCCTGCTGGGCTTCGCGATGTTCGGCGCGATCAACTTCCTGCCGCTCTACCAGCAGACCGTCCAGGGCGCCTCGGCCACCAACTCCGGCCTGCTCCTGCTGCCGATGATGGGCGCCGCGATGGTCGTCTCGATCTTCGTGGGCAAGGCCATCACCGCCACCGGCAAGTACAAGCTCTACCCGATCCTCGGCGGCGTCGGCATGGCGCTCGGCATGTGGCTGCTCTCGCTCATGGGCGTGGGCACCCCGGAGTGGCAGACCGGCCTGTTCATCGGCGTGCTCGGTGTCGGCATGGGCTTCCTCATGCAGACCACGATGCTCATCGCCCAGAACAGCGTCGAGCAGCGCGACCTCGGCGTCGCCTCCAGTACCTCGACGTTCTTCCGCTCGATCGGCGGCTCGTTCGGCGTCTCGGTGTTCGGCGCGATCTTCAACAACCACCTGCTGTCCGGGATGACCGAGCGCCTCGGGGCGGAGGAGGCCGCGCGCCTGGCGGGCGGCGGGGGCCGCCTGGACCCGGCGACCCTGGCCGCCATGGTGCCGAGTGAGCGCGCCGGAGTGCTGGAGTCGCTGGCCGGGGCCACCTCCAACATCTTCTGGTGGGCCATCCCGTTCGCGGTCGTCGTACCGCTGCTGGCGCTGTTCATCAAGGAGATCCCGCTGCGGGGCGGCGCGCCCGAGCCCGCGCAGGAGCCAGAGGAGTCGCTCAAGGGAGCCTGAACAACTGGTCGAGCGCGGTCACCTTGAGCAGCCGGCGCAGGTGCGGGCTGACCGCGACCAGCCGCAGGGCCGCGCCCTCCGACTCGGCCTGCTGGTGGAGGCGGACGAGCGCGGCCAGGCCGGAGGAGTCGATGAAGGAGACCCCGGCCAGGTCCAGGTCGAGACGGTGGTAGCCGGACTCGAACACCAGCCCGGAGAGTTTCGCGGCAGTGTCGAAGGCGAGGTCGCCGGTCAGCGAGAGCCTGACGGTGCCCGGGACGGGAGTGGCGACCTCGACGCGCAGCGGGGTCTTGTCGAGCACGCCACCAGCCTACGACGAGGGAAAAATCGGAGGCGGAAAACCCGATAGATCGGGACAATATCCTGCATGAACACCCATCGGATCCGGCGCCCGCAGATCGAGGACGCCGCCGCCATCCACGACCTCGTCTCCGCCTGCGACCTGGCGGTGCTCGGCCGCGTCGACACCACGCTCGAGGACATCGCCGACGAGCTGGTCGAGCCCGAGTTCGACCGCGACACCGACGGCTGGCTGGCCGAGGACTCCGATGGGCGCCCGGTCGGCTGGGCGTGGGCCTGCCGTAAGGGCGACAGCGACAACGTCGACGTGGAGGTCCTGGTACGGCCCGGCACCGAAGGCCTGTCCGCGGGCCTGTGGGCGCTGGTGCTCGGCAGGGCCAAGGAGATCGCCGCCGAGCTCGGCCACGGCGGCGCCACCGTCGACATCGGCGTCTACCGGGACGACGAGGCCAAGCGGGCCGAGGCCGGCGCGAAGGGCTTCCAGCCCGCCACCAGCTTCCACCGCATGCGCGTCGACTTCACCGCCCCGCCCGCGGCCCCGGAACCGCTGCCCGGCCTCACCCTGCACACCGGCGAGGACGACGAGGTACGCCGCCAGGCCCACCTCGTCCACCAGGAGGGCTTCGCCGACCACTTCGGCTTCACCAAGGTCGGCTACGACGCCTGGTACCAGCGGCGCGCGGCCCAGAGCGTCAACGACTGGTCACAGCTCATCGTGGCCAGGGTGGACGGCGAGCCCGCCGCCATGCTCCACGCCAACAACGCCTTCGTCCCCGACGAGGACTGCGGCTACGTCGGCACGCTGGCCACCCTGCCCGCCTACCGGGGCCGCGGCCTGGGCCGCCACCTGCTGCTCCAGGCGTTCGCCGCCGACCACGCCCGCGGCAGGAAGGGCACGATCCTGCACGTCGACTCCAACAACACCACCCCGGCGCTCGGCCTCTACACCTCGGCCGGCATGAGCCCGGTCATGGTCATCGACGTGTGGCGCCGCCGGGTCTGAGGACGTCGTCAGGCCCTGACCCGGTGCGCGGCCAGATGCTCCAGCACCGACTGGTTGGCCTCCCACCCGTCGGGGAACTTCACCGGCACGCCCAGCTGCACCGGCTCGGCCGACGGGTGGGCGTCCAGGAGTTCGGCGATGCCCGCCCGCGCCACCACCACGCACGCGTGCCGATGCCGCGAGGCCAGCACGCACAGCCGTCCCGACTCCAGGTGGAAGGCGGTCGCGTCACGCCGCCCCGACAGCGGGTGCAGCACGATCGTCACGTCGTACTCGCGGCCCTGCAGCCGGTTGGCGGTGTCCACGGTGATCTCCGGCGGCAGCCCCGCGTTCCTGATCGCCGCCACCTGGTCGCGGTGGGCCGCGCCGACCGCGATGCGCTCGGCCGTCACCGGCCGCTCGCCCTGCTCAGAGCTCGCCACCGCGCCCCGCTGCAGCAGCCGCGCCGCCAGCAGCGCCGCCGCCTGCACGGCCTCGCCGTCGGTGCGGACCGTGTGCCGGTTCGGCAGCTCCAGCAGCGACCACCCCGAGCGCGCCGCCTCCTCCAGCGCCCGGTCGTGCACGGTCCCGAGCCCGCCCGTGCTCAGCTCCAGCCGCCGCTCACCGGGCCCGGTGCCCGAGGTGAAGCCGGTGAACGGATAGAAGGCCCGCGAGACCACCGGCGCCGCCGAGGCCGGCAGCCGCCAGGAGACCGGCAGCCGGTGCACCGGCAGGTCGCCGTTGTGGCGCAGCAGGACCGACACCGCGCTCTGCAGCGGATCCCACGACAGCCCCGACCAGCGGTCCGCCTCCACGATCGAGAACGGGTCGAGCTGGCCGGGATCGCCCACGAACAACGCCCGCTCGAACAGCGCGGCGATGCGCAGCAGCTTGTCCGAGCGCATCTGGTACGCCTCGTCCACGATCGCCCACGGCCAGGTGCGCCCGGAGATCCACGCCCACTTGTCGGAGGTGGCCAGGACGATGTCCGGGTCGCCCAGGTCCTGGATGCGGGTGCCGACGGTGACGCCGGGAAGCTCCAGCAGCCGGCGCGGCGGCACGTACCCGCCGGCCGACAGCCGCCCGACGGTCAGGTCCGGGTGCTTGTCGCTGATGCGGGTGACCAGGTCGTCGACCTGCTCGTTGGTCTGCGCCACGATCATCAGCGGCTCGCCCGTCGCCGCGATGTGCGCCGCGGCCCGCACCACGAGCGTCGACTTGCCCGCGCCGGGCGGGGAGTCGACCACCACGCCGCGGTGTCTGGGCAGGTCGGCCAGGACGTTCTGGATGACCTCCTCGGGGCTCACTCCCACGCCTCCCTGGCGTCGTCGTCGTTCGGCACGTACTCCAGCGGCGGGCCGCCGTGCGTCCACGGGGTCGCCTCGGGCTCGGGCAGCGTCGCGGCGCCCTGAAAGTCGTCGGTCAGCGTGGTGTAGCAGACCCGCTCGCCGACCTCGGGGACCGAGCCGGGGGCGGGCGTCTTGCCCCTGCCCATCCCCTTGGTGATCTTCAAGGTGACCAGGCCGCCGCCCGCCTCGACCAGCTCGGCGCCCTGGCCCCTGCGCTGCGGGGTGCCGAGGGCGCTGCCGGGCGGCAGCCGTACCGGATCGTCGGTCTTGACCACCACGAGCGGGCGCAGCTTGCGCGAACGGCCCTCGCCCTCGAAGTTGTCCGGCTCGGTCTGCACCACCTCGCCGGCGAACGCCTCGCCCGACAGCCGGTGGTCGGCCATGATCAGCGGGTCGTCGTAGGCGCGCTGCACGTCGTAGGAGGCCTGGGCGCGCTCCATGCGCGACAGGCGGGAGGCGGCGGCGACCGCGCCGTCGCGGCGGGCCTGCGGTGGGCCGCCCTCGGCGAGCTGCGTGGCGAAACCGCTGTAGGAGCCGCGGTCCAGCTCCCACCGCTGCGCCACGCTGGCGCCCTCGGGCAGTGCCCGCAGCAGGTCGGCCGCCTGCCACATCAGCCGCCACGTGGGCTCCAGCTGGGTGCGCAGCGCCTCGGTGATGCGCTCGGCCGAGCCGTTCTCGATCGCGGGCGCCAGCACCTCGGAGTCGAAGCCGGGGTCGGTGGCGGGCCCGGCGGGCGGCCAGACCAGCGGGTCCTCGGCCTCGTCGGAGGGGCGTCCCTCGACCCACGCCATCAGGGCGGCCAGGTTGGCGTCCTCCAGCGCGCTCTGCCCGCTGGCCCAGTGGCGGCCCAGCTCCTCGGTCACGGCCAGCGTCAGCGACGAACCCGGGTAGGCGGCGCGCTCGGCCAGATACGTCAGCCAGCGGCCCAGCAGCGGCACGCCCTCCGGCACCGGGTACGGGCCGTCGACGCGGCGAAAGCGGGTCGAACGGCCCAGCAGCGCGGTGAACGCCACGCCCACGCGGTTGGGCAGCAGCACCTGCGGCGCGTCGAGCGCGCGCTCGTAGGGGTCGGCGTTCTTGCGCTCGACCGTCTCGGTGTCGGCCAGGAAGCTCTCCAGATACGGCAGCAGCAGCCCGGCCAGCTCCGCGGTGAAGGCGAAGCGCAGGTCGCGGTTGCGCGGCTGGGCCACCACCAGCAGCTGGGGCGCCTGCCGGTCGGTGCCGAACATGGCGGCCAGCGGCGCGGCGGCCTCGCCGGACAGCTTCAGCGGGATGAACACCATCGGCCGCTCGGACAGGTGGCAGTGCCGCACGGTCGCGATCGGCTGCGCCCGCCCCTCCTGCAGGGCGCGCAGCTTGGCCAGCGACGTCAGGAGACTCATGCGAGGCAGTCCTGGCGCAGCCGCTCGGCGCCGCGCAGCAGGCGGGCGATCTCCTCCTGCCCCTCGCGCGGGGCCCGGGTGCCGTCGGCCAGGCCGAGCGCCTCCTCGACGCCGGCCACCCCGCCCAGCTCGTCGCGGACGTTGCGGCCCAGCAGGTCGGAGGCGCCCTCCTCGCGGGCCTCGTCCCGGCAGAAGAAGCACAGGTCGCAGGTGGAAAGGCAGTCGGGCGCGTAACGGGCGGCGACCGCGCGCAGCGCGTCGGCGAGGTCCGCGGCGCGGCGCAGCGGCAGGCCGTCCTCGCCCGGCTCCAGGTCGAAGGTGAGCTCCTCCGGCAGTTCCTCCAGCAGCCGGTCGAGCGTGGTCATCCTGGTCAGCTGCCTGCGCAGCACCGCGAGCTGCCTGCGCACGTCCACCAGTTTCGCGACCGGCCGGTTGGCGAAGTTCTCGGGGCAGACCAGGACCACGTCGTGGGAGACGGCCAGCGGGTCGTGGCCGAGCTCCTCCAGCATGGTGCGCAGCGCCAGCACGTACACGGCCGCCTGTCGCGCGGCCGCCGCGACCGCGGCCGGGTCGGCCTGGCCGTCCACGATCGCGAACGACTTGATCTCCACGATGTGGAAGCGGCCCTCCAGCTGGAAGGCGACCACGTCCGGCTCCAGGTAGGCGGTGTGGCCGGCGATGTCCAGGCTCAGCAGCGGGTGGTCGTAGAGCGTGCCCGCGTCGTGCTCGCCCCTGGCCGCCCGGTCGAACAACGCGCGGGTGTGGGCGTGGCGCAGGTGCGCGCCCACGTTCTCCACGTCGTGGTAGGCGACCTCGGCGATCGGCAGCTCCAGCAGCTCGCGCAGCATGCGCAGCAGCTCGGCGCAGCCGTCGGACTTGACCAGCGCCTCGAACTGGTTGCCGCGGGTGATCGCGAACGGCGACTGCCCGAACGGCGCGGGAAAGCCCAGATGCCGCGCGGCCGCGTCCTTGTCCACCCCCGCGCCGTCCATGAGCGCCCGGCGCGCGCAACCCGGATTCGCGGCCAGTGCCGCGATGGCCCGCGCGTCGTGCGGCTTCGGCGGTGTCGTCCCCCGCAGCGCGTCGATCCGTCTCACGCCGTGATCCCTTCCTTGCCGAGGGCGCCGACGTTGGCGGCGCTCAGGAGCGCGGCGCCGAACAGCCGCGCGGGGTCGTCCAGTTGCTCGCGCGCGCGGGCCGCCAGCCCGGCCCGGTCGCGCGTGTCCCGATCAAGGTGTA
This sequence comes from Nonomuraea sp. NPDC050547, assembly GCF_044457345.1. NCBI lineage: Bacteria > Bacillati > Actinomycetota > Actinomycetes > Streptosporangiales > Streptosporangiaceae > Nonomuraea > Nonomuraea sp. NPDC050547. The sequence continues at coordinate 241,063 of NZ_JBITGW010000017.1, read as the reverse complement.
CGGCCAGCTCCGCCAGCGCCATCTCGGCCACGCGGCCGGGATCGACGTCCTTGCCCAGCTCGACCAGCTCACCGCCGGGGATGTTGCGCCCCATCCTGGCCACCAGCCGCAGTGACTCCGGCGACGGGCCCGCGCTGCGCTGGATGTGCCGGGCCACCGCCGCCGCGCAGGTCAGGAAGTCGACCCTCGGGCTCAGCGGCCCCACCACCCGCCGCTCCAGCGGCCAGGTGCTCAGTGTGAGCAGGCCCCGGGCGGGGGAGAGGCGGTCGGTCAGGGCGGCGCACAGGTAGTACGGCCGGCCGTACGGGCTGGAGCGGAAGGAACGTTCCTCGTCGCGGCGGATGCTGGTGAGCTGCGCGGAACGCAGCCCGCCGGAGAAGAACGCCTCGCTGACCGCCACGATCAGCCGGGGCTGGGCGGGGGCGCCGAGCGCGTCGAGCGCCTGGTGCACCCGTTCGCGCACGGTCGTGGCGCCGGCCCGCTTGCCGCCCGGGGTCTGGACGGGGGAGCTGACCAGGGAGTCCCAGGTGCGTTCCGCGGCGCGCAGGTCGGCGCGCAGGCCCCGGGCGGTGACCGCGTCACGGGCGCGCATGGCGCGGCGCACCCCGGCGCGGAGTTCGTCGATGCGCCTCTCCAGCTGGTCCAGCCGGTCACTCATGGCGCGAGGGTAGCAGGAGTTCCAGTATTTCCCAGTAATTTCGGCACGCGGCGGCGTGGCGCATGGCGCGAACCTCTGGTAGAGAAGGTGATGATACGTATAATCACGCCATGACCTACAAGGACCCCTCACTCCCCACCGCGGCGCGGGTCGACGACCTCGTGGCCAGGATGACCCTGCAGGAGAAGGCGGGACTGCTGTTCCACACCATCTCCTGGTTCGCGCCGCCGCCGGGGGCCGAGACCGCCGAGAGCATGATCGACGGCAGGCACATGAACCACTTCAACGTGCTCGGCGGCGGCTCGCCGCGCGAGATGGCCGAGTGGCACAACGCGCTGCAGGAGCGGGCCGCCGCCACCCGGCTGGGCATCCCGGTGACGCTCTCCACCGACCCGCGGCACTCCTTCTCCGGCAACCCGGGCGCGTCCATGATGGCCGGGGCGTTCTCGCAGTGGCCGGAGCCGCCGGGGCTGGCGGCGATCGGCTCGGCGGAGCTGGTCCGGACCTTCGCCGACATGGCACGGCAGGAGTACCTGGCCGTCGGCATCCGCGTCGCCCTCCACCCCCAGATCGACCTGGTCACCGAGCCTCGCTGGTCACGCGCCAACGGCACCTTCGGCCAGGACGCCGAGCTCACCTCCCGCCTCGTGCGCGCCTACATCCTCGGCTTCCAGGGCGAGCGCCTCGGCCCCGGCAGCGTCGCCTGCATGACCAAGCACTTCCCCGGCGGCGGGCCGCAGAAGGACGGCGAGGACCCCCACTTCGCCCACGGCCGCGAGCAGGTCTACCCCGGCGGCCGGTTCGAGCACCACCTGAAGCCCTTCGAGGCCGCCTTCGACGCCGGAACCTCACAGATCATGCCCTACTACGGCATGCCGGTCGGCACCGAGCACGAAGAGGTCGGCTTCGGCTTCAACAAGGGCGTCATCACCGGCCTGCTGCGCGAGCGCTACGCCTTCGACGGCATCGTCTGCACCGACTGGGGCCTGATCACCGACGCCTTCATCATGGGACAGGAGATGCCCGCCCGCGCCTGGGGCGTGGAGCACCTCACCCCCGCCGAACGCGTGCTGAAGGCGTTCGAGGCCGGCGTCGACCAGTTCGGCGGCGAGGCCTGCCCCGATCTGCTCGCCGAATGGGTCGAAGCCGGGCGGATCAGCACCGGGCGGCTGGACGCGTCGGTGCGGCGGGTGCTGCGGGAGAAGTTCACGCTCGGGCTGTTCGACGCGCCCTTCGTCGACCCCGACGCGGCCGGGGAGATCGTCGGGCGGGCCGCCTTCGCGCGGGCCGGGTTCGAGGCGCAGACCGCCTCGCTCACCCTGCTGAAGAACGGCCCGCTGCCGCTGGCCGAGGGCGTGCGCCTGTACGTGGAGGGCGTGGACGCCGGCCTCGCCGCCGGTTACGGCAAGGTCGTGCCGGCACCGGAGGAGGCCGACGTGGCCGTGCTACGGCTGGCCGCGCCGTACGAGCCGCGGCCGGGCGCCTTCGAGGCCTTCTTCCACTCCGGCAGCCTCGCCTTCGACGCCGCCGAGATCGACCGGATCACCCGCCTGCAGCGCACGGTGCCCACCGTCGTGAACGTCTACCTGGAGCGGCCCGCGGTCTTCCCCGAGATCGCCGAGGGCGCCGCCGCCGTGGTCGCCGACTACGGGGCGAGCGACCGGGCGCTGCTGGAGGTGCTGTTCGGGCGGGCCGAGCCGAAGGGGCGGCTGCCGTACGAGCTGCCGCGGTCGATGGCGGCCGTCGAGGCCAGCCCGTCCGACGTCCCGGGTGGCACCCGCGACCCGCTCTACCCCTTCGGGCACGGCCTGCTCTCCTGATCAGCCGCGTACGGCCAGCACCCAGCTGTGGTCGTCGGTCAGGAACCGCTCCATCCGCAGACCGGCCCGCTCCAGCTCGGCCCGGAGGTCGTCGTCGGTCAGGCGGCGCGACCAGAACGACTGGGTCCACACCCGCTCGTCCTGCGTGTACCGCATCGTGGAGGCGACCACCCCGGGCCGCACCGGCTCCAGCGCCGCGAGGGTGATGGTGAGGTTGCCCGTGGTGCGCCCCCGGCCGACCTCCCACGCGTCGTGCTGCTCGGCCGGGGTCCACTGGATGAGGACGGAGCCGCCGGGCCGTACGTGCCGGGCGCACGCCGACAGCAGCTCGCTGCGCGCGTCGTCGTCGGCGGTGTTGACCAGGTAGGAGGCGAGCAGGACCGCGTCGAACTCGCGCTCCAGCCGCAGCTCCTGCGCCCGTGCCCGCACGGTCCGCGCGCCGCGCACGTGCGCGAGCATGTCCGCGGACTCGTCCACGGCCACCACCTCGTGGCCGAGCGCGAGCAGGGGATGGGTGAGCCGCCCGACCCCCGAGCCGATCTCGAGGATCGACGCGCCGGGCGAGAGCGCGGCGCTGACGATCTCGGGCTCGCCGCCGGGCTCGATGAGGAGATAGAACTCAACAGGGGATCCGTCAGGTGTGATCGAACCAGGACCAGTGCCACTGTTAGCCATGTATCCACGCTAAAGCCTGCACTCCGGGCCGTCTGTCCCAAGATCGAGACATTGTCCGGATTCCACGGGACGATGAAGACGTGGGACGTCACCTGGCCGCCGCCGCGGTGGGCCTGCTCGCGCTGCCCGCCGTCTACTACCTGACCGAGGCCGGCGCGCGGGCGCTGCGCGCCGGCTACACCGGCTTCGGCCCGAGCCCGGCCGGATTCGGATACCTGAGCGCCGTGGCCGCGCTGGCCGGGCTGCTGACCGGATGGCAGCGGCTGTCCCCGCTGGCCGCGATCATCTGCGGGCTGCCGCTCGTCGCGCTCGGCGCCCTGTTCGCCACGCGGCTCGACCTCGCGCTGCTGGTGGCGGCGGGGCTGCCCCGCTGGGGCGCGCTGCCGGGCGAGCCGCCGGGCACCCTGGCCGGGGTCACCGGCCTCTACACGGTCGTCGGCGCGCTGCTGGTGACCTCGGCGCTGTTGCGCGGACGGGAGCGATCTATCCTTGCCGGGTGAGGGGACGCAGCCCGGACCGGCGCAGGGCGCTGCTCGACGCCGCCGACCGGGTGATCGAGCGTGACGGGCACGAGGTGTCGATGGCCGCGATCGCCGCTGAGGCCGGGATCACCAAGCCCATCCTCTACCGTCACTTCGGCGACAAGAGCGGCCTCTACCAGGCGCTGGCCGACCGCCACGTGCGCACCGTCATCGACCGGCTGCGCCCGCAGTTCACCGAGGGCGGCGGCGACCTGCGCTCGCGCGCCCGCGCCGCGATCGCCGTCTACCTCGACCTGATCGGCGCCAACCACAACCTCTACCGCTTCCTGTTCCACCGGGCCAGCGCCGAGGACAGCAAGATCCGCAGCCACATGACCACGCTGGTCAGAGGTCTCGGCGAGGAGCTCGCGCAGGTGCTGGTGGCCGAGGGCGTCACCCCCGATCCGGTACGCGCCCAGGTGCTCGGCCACGCCTTCATCGGCATGGTCCAGACGACCGCCGACTGGTGGCTCGACCATCCCGGCGTCGACCCCGGCGAGGTCGTCGACGGCCTGGCCGAGGTGATCGTGGCCGCGCTCGCCCCGCGCCCGCTCAGCCCCCGAACCGCGACGGCTTCCCCTGGGCGCGCACGCACCTGAGCGCCCACGCGGACAACCCCTTCGAGGCCGGCCGGCGTGCGGTGCCGGCCGGGCGTCCGCAACGCGTCTTCAGCGGGCGCCGAGCAGTTCCAGCAGGTCCCACTCCGTCTCGCACACCCGCCGCCCGATCGCCGCCAGCTCCACCGACCGCGCGCCGCCGGCCAGGTGCCGCATCGTCTGCATGACGCAGATGACGCCCCACTTCAGCACCCCGAACGCCTCCCACCACCGCAGCGCCGCCCGGTCCACCGCGTGCCCCGAGGCCTCCTCGTAGGCGCTGACCAGCTCGTCGTAGGTGCCGAAGCCGCCCACCGGCGCCTTCTGCCCGAACCGCCACGCCTTCACGCACAGCCAGCCGAGGTCCTCGACCGGGTCGCCGGCGTGGGCCAGTTCCCAGTCGAGCACCGCCCGCACGCCCTCGGGCCCCACGATCAGGTTCCCGTTGCGGAAGTCGCCGTGCACGACCGTGCGCCGCGCGCCTTGCGGCCGGGTCGCCGCCAGCCTGCGCAGGGCCAGCTCGAACACCGGATGCGGCTGTCCGGTCAGATCGAGCACCTCGCGCCACCGGGTCAGCGCGTCGGTCTCCTTCTGCGCGGGCAGGGCGCCGAGCGGCATCCGGTGCACCGCCGCCAGCGCCCGCCCGCACTGCGCGGCCAGGAGCGGCCGGGCGTGCCGGTAGGCCTCGTCGCGCAGGATCTTGCGCGGGATCGTCTCCCCGTCCACCCGCGCCATGAGGATGTAGGAGTCCCCGCAGGCGACGATCTCCGGGACCGGGACGCCCGCCTCGGCGGCGGCGCGCATCAGGACCGCCTCGGCAGCCAGTCCGCCGCCGGTCTCCGGGGGCGCGCCGGTCTTCGGGGGCGCGCCGGGGTTCGGGGAGGTGCCGGGGTTCAGGGGCGCGCCGGGAGAGTCCAGGCGCAGGACGAGCGCCCGCTCACCGCCGGGCGTGTCCACGTCGAGCGACCAGGTCTCACGTGAGGCGCCGCCGGGCAGCCGCGCGCTCGACAGGACCGCCGCCCCCGCGCCCAGCGCGTCCCGCACGATGCCCGCCACCCGGTCGCCGGTGCGCGCGTTCATCGCAGGCCGAACTCCCACGAGCCGCCGCTCGTGTACGCGCCCAGGACCCGCCTGCCGACCGAGTCGATGTGCACCTCGTCGGGGCCGTCGTAGATGCGTCCGGCGCGGGCGTGCCGGTACATCCGGTCCAGGGGCGTGTCCGGGGTCAGGCCCGCCGCGCCGTACACCTGGATGGCCCGGTCGATCACGTTGTGCAGCATGCGCGCCCCCACCACCTTGATCGCCCCGATCTCGACGCGCGCGTCGGAACCGGCGTCCACCGCCTGCGCCGCGTGCAGGGTGAGCAGCCGCGCGGACTGGATCTCGGTGTAGGAGTCGAAGACGTGCTGGCGCATGAGCTGCTTCTTGGCCAGCGGCTCACCGAACGCCGTACGCCCGTGCAGGCGGCGGCACATCAGGTCGAAGGCCCGCTGCGCCTGCCCGAGCCAGCGCATGCAGTGGAAGATCCGGCCGGGCCCGAGGCGCTTCTGGGCGATGACGAAGCCGTGGCCGCGCTCGCCGAGCAGGTTGGCCGCCGGGACGCGGACGTCCTCGTAGCGCACCTCGCAGTGGGCGCCGCCGAGGCCGAGCACGGGCGTCTCGCGGACGATCGTGTAGCCGGGCGTGCCGGTCGGCACCAGGATCATGGAGAAGGCCAGGTGGGGCGGGGCCTCCGGCTCGGTGCGGCACATCACGGTGGTGTAGGCGGCGCGGGATGCGCCGGTGGTGAACCACTTGTGGCCGTTGATGACCCATTCGCCGCCGTCGAGCACCGCTTCGGTCTGGATCTGGGTGGGGTCGCTGCTGGAGACGTCCGGCTCGGTCATCGCGAAGCTCGGCCAGATGTCGCCGCGCACGAGAGGCTCCAGGTAGCGCTCGCGCTGGCCGCTCGACGCGTGCTCGTGCAGCATCAGGGAGTCCTGCAGCGTGAACGTCCCGAGCGCGAGCTGGCCGAACTCGCTGCGCCCCTGCACCTCGTTGACGTAGACGTAGTCGAGGAACGGCAGGCCGCCGCCGCCCAGCTCACGCGGATGGCCGAGCGCCCACAGGCCCTCCTTCTTGGCCTCCTCCTGCAGCTCGCGCAGCGTGGCGGCGTCGCCGTCGCACAGGGCGGGCTCGGCGGGCTCGACCCGCTCGGTCATGAACGCGTGGACGGCGTCGCGAACCGGCCGGACGCTGTCGGGTACGGCGAAGCTCATGAAAGGATCACACCGTCTATCCGTTGCCCGGTCAACGGATAAGCGGTCACTTTCCAACGTCTTCGGCGGAGCGGAGAGGAGGCGCCATGGCGGCGCCGCACGACGTGCCCGACGCGGCCCAGCTGGTCGCGGCGGTCAGGCAGTTCCTGGAGTCCGATGTACTGCCGGCGGTCGAGGGCCGGGTGCGCTTTCACACGCGGGTGGCGATCAACGTGCTCGGCATGGTGGAGCGGGAGATCGAACTCGGCCCCGCCCAGGCCGCCGAGCACGCGGAACGGCTGGCCGGGCTCGGCGTGGGCACCGACGCGGAGCTGGCCGCCCGGATCAGGGAGGGCCGCGCCGACGACCCGGAGCTGCTCGCGGCCCTGACCGCGGCCGTGCGCGCCAAGCTCGACGTCGCCAACCCCGGCTACGCGGCTCCGTGACGCGCTCCTGCGGTCCGGGCGGATGGCAAGGCGCAGATCACCGCCCGCCCGGACCGGGGCACGTACCGTCTGCACGGGGGCGACGGACGGGGCGTGCCCATTTGTCCACGGTGTGCCCGCGGAGGTTGCATCAACGTTGCCCCTCCGCGGCGGCCGCTAGTGCGGTGCGGACACGTCCAGGTCCTTGACCCGAGGGTCGCCCTCGTCGGCGAAGTACTCGTCGCGCCGCGTGCCGTCCTCGCCGTCGGCCACCTTCGCGGCGCGCAGAGCCACGGTGACGACGGCGGCCACCAGGAGGTTGACGGCCAGGGCCAGGATGCCGGCGTAGACGGTCGTCTTGGTGTCGAAGCCGAGCTCTCCCAGTGAGAACGCCGAGCCGCCGAAGTGCAGCTTGCCGGAGGCGGGGTTCGGGATGGTGTAGAGCATCCACATGCCGGCCGCCAGGCCCAGGGCCCAGCCGGCGATGAGGCCGTTCTTGTGGAACCACCGGGTGTACAGGCCCAGGGCCACCGAGGGCAGCGTCTGCAGGATGATCACACCGCCGATGAGCTGCAGGTCGATGGAGAACTGCGGGTCCAGCAGCAGGATGCACAGGACCGCGCCGACCTTGACCACGAGCGAGACGAGCTTGGAGACCGTGGCCTCCTGCTTGTCGGTGGCGTTCTTGTTGAAGTACTCGCGGTAGATGTTGCGGGTGAACAGGTTCGCCGCGGCGATGGACATGATCGCGGCGGGCACGAGCGCGCCGATGGCGATCGCGGCGTAGGCGACGCCGGCGAACCAGTCGGGGAACATGTTGTCGAACAGCACCGGGACGACCGTGTTGCCGATCGGCTTGCCGTTCTCGCCGATGACGGGCTTGGTGCCGGCGGCGATCGCCATGTAGCCGAGCAGGGCGATGAGGCCGAGCAGGAAGCTGTAGGCGGGCAGTGCGGACATGTTGCGCTTGATGACGGTGCGGTTCTTGGCGGCCAGCACGCCGGTGAGGCTGTGCGGGTAGAGGAACAGCGCCAGCGCCGAGCCGAAGGCCAGCGTGATGTACTGCAGCTGGTTGCCCGCGTTCAGCAGCAGGCCGTCGCCCGGGGCGGGGGACTTGTCGAACTTGGCCGCAGCCGCGTCGAAGATGTTGCCCCAGCCGCCCAGCTTGATCGGGATGTAGACGACCGCCGCCAGGATCACGATGTAGATCAGCGAGTCCTTGACGAAGGCGATCAGCGCGGGGGCGCGCAGGCCCGACTGGTAGGTGTAGGCCGCCAGGATGGCGAAGGCGACGATGATCGGCCAGTGGCCGGTGACGCCCATCGACTGCAGCACGGCCTCGATGCCGACGAGCTGCAGCGCGATGTAGGGCATGGTCGCGACCAGCCCGGTGATGGCCACGACCAGCGCCAGCGTCGGCGAGCCGAAGCGCGAGCGCACGAAGTCGGCCGGGGTGACGAAGCCGTGCACGTGCGAGACCGACCACAGCCGGGTCAGCACGAGGAAGACCAGCGGATAGATCACGATGGTGTACGGCACCGCGTAGAAGCCCAGCGCGCCCGCGCCGAACACCAGGGCGGGCACCGCCACGAAGGTGTAGGCGGTGTAGAGGTCGCCGCCGACCAGGAACCAGGTGATCCAGGTCCCGAAGTTGCGCCCGCCGAGGCCCCATTCGTCGAGGCTCTCGATGTCCTTCGGCTTACGCCAGCGGGCGGCCACGAAGCCCATGCCGCTGACCAGGGCGAACAGTGCGATGAAGACGACCAGCTCGGTCGTGTGCCCGCTCACTTGGTCATCCTGTAGACGACCACGGTGCAGGCGACGCCGACGAGGATGAAGGCGAGCTGCAGCCAGTAGAACAGCGGGAAGCCCATCAGCCGGGGTTCGTCGGCGTTGAACAGGAACGTGCACAACGGCAGCACGATCGGCACGATCAGCAGCCAGTTCCACGGGCTTTTGTCGGTGCGAGGTGGCGGCTCGGCCATGACCCCTCCGGTATGACAGTGGTTCGCGAGTGAGGGGACACTAGCGTCACAACCCAGAAGGCCCAATGACTGAAATATCACGTTTTGGCCTATTTCTAGACCATTGGGGGGATGGCAGGGGAGGCGTCATCCGACGTGACATTAGTGAGGTTCGGCCGGGAAACCGGTCGCGGATCGGCGAACGGTCGGCTCTTCGCGACGAACGGTCAGGCGGGCGGTCAGGCGAGTTCGTCGGCGATGTCCCGGGTGCCGTACCCCTCGGGCGCCGGCACCTCGGTGATCGGGTCGTCGCGGTCGTCGAACTCCACCCGCAGCGCCCTGGCCATCGTGGCGTGCATCTCGTACATGCAGGTGACGTAGGTGAGCTCGAGGATCTGCTCGTCCGGCAGGTGCTTCTTGAGCACGGCGAAGACCTCGTCGTGCACCCGGCCGCCGTCCAGCACGAGCGCGTCGGTGTAGGCGAGCACGGCCCGCTCCAGCTCGCCGAAGACGGTGCTCACCTGCCAGGAGGCGACCGCCTGGATCTTCTCCTCCGGCACGCCGATCGCGCGCATCTGCTTGCAGTGCTGCGAGTAGACGAACCGCGACTGCCTGGCCCATCCGGCGCGGGTCTGGCCCAGTTCGCGCAGCACCGGGTCGAGCGCGGACTCCCGGTAGAGCTGGAAGCCCTTCACGCAGTGGCGCAGGATCGCCGGGTCGAGCGCGAAGACCTCCCACCAGTCGCCGGGCGAGCCCGTGGCGGTGCCGTCGCCGGTCAGCAGGCGGTCGTAGAAGAACGCGGTGAGCGGATCGGCGACCTCCTCACGCGGGACCCGGCGCAGGCGCGGCATCAGGCGGTCCGGTCGGCGGCGGTCTTCGGCTCGTGCCGCACGTCCTCCTCGCGGCCCAGTTCCCGCAGCCAGCAGGCGAACTCGACGAGGACGCCGTCGGGGTCCTTGAAGTAGATCGAACGCACGAACACGCCCTCGTGCGGGGCGGGGGCGACGCCGAACTCGCTGTCGTCGTGGTTGAGCAGCACGCCCACGTCCACGCCCTTGGCGATCAGCCGGTCGCGGTACTCCTCGATCTTGTCCGGCGGCACGTCGAAGGCGATGTGGTTCATGGAGCCGACCGCCGACAGCAGCTCGCCCCGGTCCGGCAGTCCCTTGGGCGCCGAGATTCCGGGCACCGCCTCCGGCGCGTCGGGGAACCAGAAGAAGGCCAGCGCGTTGCCGCCGCCGGCGTCGAAGAAGAAGTGCTGGCCCCAGCCCATCGGCAGCTCGATCGTCTTGATGAGCGGCATGCCCAGGACGCCGGAGTAGAAGTCGACGGTCCGCTTCATGTCCGAGCAGACCAGTGCCAGATGGTTGACCCCGCGCAGTTCGAACTCTTCGTTCATGGTAACTCCTTACTTATCACGCGAGCATCCTTGAGAAAACATGACATGAGGTGTCCTCTTTTCGGCCGAGAGTGGTCTTCATGAACATCGCACTGGTGGCAGGGGCCACACGAGGCACGGGCCGGGGCATCGCCGTACAACTCGGCGCCGCCGGTTACACCGTCTACTGCACCGGCCGCTCCAGCGGATCGCGGCGCTCGGAGATGAACCGGCCGGAGACCATCGAGGAGAGCGCCGCGCTCGTCACCGCCGCCGGCGGCACCGGCATCCCGGTCCGGGTCGACCACCTCGACCAGGAGCAGGTCAAGGCCCTGGTGGAGCGGATCGAACGCGACCACGGACAGCTCGACGTCCTGGTCAACGACGTGTGGGGCGGCGACCGGCTCACCGAGTGGAACGTCCCGGTCTGGGAGCACGACCTGGACAACGGGCTGCGCCTGCTGCGGCTGGCGATCGACACCCACATCATCACCAGCCACTACGCGCTGCCGCTGCTGTCCAGGAAGCCCGGCGGACTGGTCGTCGAGGTGACCGACGGGACCAAGAAGTACAACGACGGCCACTACCGGCTCTCGCTCTTCTACGACCAGGCCAAGACCGCCGTCGTCCGGCTGGCGTACGCGCTCTCGCACGACCTGCGCGAGCACGGCTGCGCCGCCGTGGCCCTCACGCCCGGGTTCCTGCGCTCGGAGGCGATGCTGGAGAACTTCGAGGTGACCGAGGAGACCTGGCGCGATTACATCCCGAAGAACGCCACCTGGGCGGTGTCGGAGACGCCGGCCTTCGTCGGGCGGGCCGTGGCGGCCCTGGCCCAGGACCCGGACAAGATGCGCTGGACCGGCCAGTCCCTCGACAGCGGCGGCCTGGCCCAGGTCTACGGCTTCACCGACCTCGACGGCAGCCGGCCGGACGTGTGGCGCTACATCGACGAGGTGGAGGACGGCGGCAAGAAGGCCGACGCGTCCGAGTACCGCTAGCCGTCAGGGGTGTACAGGCGGGCCGTCCGCAGGACGGCCTCGCCTACCATCGCGCGCAGCTCCGGCGGCGCCAGCACCTCCGCCTCCGGCCCGAACCGCAGCACCTGCGTGAACGCGACCCTCATCGACTCCACGGCCAGCTCGACCGTCCCGTCCTCGCCCAGCGAGGCCAGCGCGTCCTCCAGCGCGGCCGGGTCGGCGATGTGCCGCAGCATGCGCACCCCGGACGGGCTGAGCCGCAGCGTGACGGTGGCGCGCAGCAGGGAGCGGGCGAAGCGGGCCGACTGCCGCCGCCAGTACGCCGCCAGGTCGAACCCCGGATCGCGGGAGAAGCCCTCCTCCCGGGCCACGACCGCCTCCACCCGGTCCACGCGGAAGGTCAGGAAGTCACCCGCGTGCGCCACCAAGTACCAGACGCCCGCCTTGAGCACCAGCCCGTACGGACGCACCGTGCGCTGCCTGCCCTTGTACGCCAGCCCGACCACCCGATCGCTCCACACCGCCCTGGCCAGCGGCGCCAGCGCGGCCGGCGGCGGCTCCTCGCCGGCGAACCAGCCCGGCGCGTCCAGGTGGAAGCGCTGCGCCGCCGTCGAGGGCGCGTCCCGCAGCCCGGGTGACAGCGCGGCCGCCGCCTTCAGCCGGGCGGTGGCCGCCACGTCCTGCAGCCCCATCTCGCGCAGCGCCCCCGGCACGCCCGACAGGAACAGGGCCTCCGCCTCGGCCCGGTCGAGCCCGGTCAGCCGGGTGCGGTAACCCTCCAGCAGCCGGTAGCCGCCGCGCCGCCCCCGGTCGGCGTAGACCGGGACGCCCGCCTCGGACAGCGCCAGCACATCACGGTGGACGGTCCGCTCGGAGACCTCCAGCTCTTCGGCCAGCTCGGCCGCCGTCATCCCGCCCCGCCCTTGCAGCAGCAGGATCACCGACATCAACCGGGACGCGCGCACGATCCGACTCTAAGGGCCGGGCACTTCCGGCAGAAGGACGGCCGAGGGATGAGCGGGGGAGTGGAGGACCTCCACGTCGGCCGCCAGCATGGGCCCGCCGTCCGCGATCGGGTCGCCGGTGCCCGGGTTGCGGGCGATCGTCGGGTACGCCCCCGCCGCCACGTGGACGCGGATACGGTGGCCGCGCTTGAAGCGGTGCCCGATCGGCCACAGGTCCACCTCGACCCGCCGGATGTCCTCCGGCCCGCCGAGCGTGCGCCGTACCCCCTCGCAGATGTTCATGGACGCGCCCGACGGGTGCACGTCGCAGACCCGCACCACCACGTCGGTGCAGGGCGCGCTGGAGCGCACCGACAGCTCGGCCCCCACGGGACCGATCATCTCGGTGTCGGCGCGCAGCGGCGCGGAGGTGTAGACGAGCACGTCGCGGCGGGCCTCCAGGCGGCGCTGGTCGCGTGGGCGGGAGTCGGCCAGCAGGACCGGGCCGCCGATGACGGGCGTGGGATGGGCGGGGTGGTAGCGGAAGCCGTCGGCGCCGTCCTCGCCGGGCGCGGCCGGATCCAGCCCGAACCCGGACCGCAGGTGCCAGCGGCGCATCCGCATCCCCGGAACCGGCCAGTCCGGATAGTCACGCCACTCTCCGGCGCCGGTGACGTGCAGCCGCACCGGGTCGGCCCGCAACCGGGAGAAGTCACCCAGCAGGTGGGCGCGGAACCAGGTCAGCGCCTCGGCGACGGAGGGGCGGCCGTGGCGCATGTCGACGTGGTACCAGGGGCCGATGGTCAGGTACGGCCGCCGCCCGGCCCTGCGCATCGTCAGATAGTCCTTGATCTGCCAGGGCAGGAACACGTCGTACCAGCCGCCGAGCATCGTGACGGCGGCGCCGACGTCGGCCACGTCGGGGGAGAAGTCGCGCTTGGCCCAGTACGGCGCGGCGGGATCGCCGTGATGGGCGAGCAGATCCTGGTAGAAGGCCAGCGGATGCCCGGCCGAGACCAGGTCGAGCTCGCCCATCGGCCGCCCGGACAGTACCGCGCGGCGCGTCAGCCGGGGCGCGGTCAGCGCGGCGGTGCCGCCGAAGCGGCGTGACATGGCGTCGGTCAGCGTCGTCCAGCTCAGCGCCGACTCCAGCGCGAACGCCCCGCCCACGTAGGCGGCGTCGCGGAACTGGGAGGCGGTGATCTGCGTGGCCATCGCCCGCAGGTCGGGACCGGCGTAGGGGGCGATGGCCCACTGGGTGTAGCCGAGGTAGGAGGGGCCGAAGGTGGCGAAGCTGCCGCCGTACCAGGGCTGCTCGCGCATCCAGGCCACGGTGGCCAGGCCGTCGTCGTGCTCGTCGCCGAGCGGGTCGAGCAGCCCGCCGGAGCCGAAACCGCCCCGGCAGGACTGCATGACGACCTGGAAGCCCTGCCGGGCGAAGCCGCGGCCGAACATCCATCCGAAGGCGCCCCTGCGGCCGTACGGCGAGCGGATGAGCACGACCGGAGCACGCGGCGCCCCCACGGGCGCGTAGTGGTCGGCCAGCAGCCGGACGCCGTCGGGCATGGGGACGGGCAGGTCTCTGGTGACACGTATTGGATATTTCCCCCGCATATCTCAACGGGTAACAGACGCGCGGGCGGGGGGACAAGGGGGATTCGCGCCCAGAGGCGGGTCAGGCGTGCCTTTGACGGCCGGTGCGGGGCGTGCCGCCCGTGTGGCTTCACGGCCGGCCGGGCGTGCCGCCGATGTCCCGGTCAGACGGGGTTCCGGAGGGCGTCAGCCCTGGTCGAGCGGCAGCGCGATGTCCACGACCTGGCGGCGGGACGGGAACGTTCCCACCTGCACGGCCGCACCGGTCAGGGGGTCGACGGCGTAGAAGCGGGAGGAACCGCTCACGGTCAGCGCCGCGTAGGCGGTGTTGGCCGAGGCGGCGCCCTTGCGCAGCGTGGTGTAGATGTCGAAGCCGGCCGCGGGGCCCGCGTCCACGCCGAGCTTGCCGGTCGGGGCGAGGTTGCCGGCGTTGGCCGGCGACTGCACCGCGATCTGGTCGGCGGTGGTGTCCACGTCGAACAGCGTCGTGGCCGTCGTCGCGTCCAGGTCGTTGTTGGTGTAGGCGGCGCCGCTCACGCCGAGGGCGGTGAGGCCGGTCGTGGCGGGCGGCACGGGCGGGTTGGTGAGCTTGCCGTCGGTCGCGGTCGTGCCGGTGGCCGGGGCGCCCATGGGGTCGTCGATGTTGTGGCGCAGGTTCTGGCCGGTGTCGCTGATCACGCGCAGCCGGTTGGCGGCGGGGTTGAAGTCGACGCCGAAGTTCTTGCCGTCCAGCGCGACGCTGAGCTGGGAGACCTTGGTCGCCTTGGCCGCCCCGGACAGCGTGTAGACGCCGCCCTGGTCGCCGACGGCATAGAGCTTGCCGTCCTGCACGCGGTAGTCGATGCCGACCACCTTCGCGTCGCCGTTCAGCCCGTTGACCTTGCCGATGTCCGTGACGGAGCCGGGACGGTCGGCGCGGAAGGCGACCAGCCTGCCGTCGGCCGTCAGCCCGGCGACCCGCAGGGTCGCGCCGTCGCGCCGAGGGGAGGCGTCGGCGAGCGCGGGCGCGGCCAGGCCGGCGCCGGCGGCCGCCACGATGGCGGCGAGGGCCAGTGTCTTACGCATGGGTGCTCCTTCTCGTGGGGACTTTGCCTCCTTCTTCGTCCGGGGGCGCCCGCCGGATTGACCTACGGTCGCGTAGGGCCTGACGTTCGCGGCAAACTATCCCGTCATGGGACGAATTTCTTCATACGTCGCCCTAGGGGACAGCTTCACAGAGGGACTCGAAGACCCGGCCGCCACGGGCTTCCGCGGCTGGGCGGACCGGCTCGCCGAGCACATCGAGGCCGACCGGCCCGGCCTGCGCTACGCCAACCTCGCGGTGCGCGGCCGGATCATCGACGAGATCGTGAACGAGCAGGTGCCGCGGGCGGTCGCCATGGGCGCCGACCTGGTCTCGCTCTGCGCGGGCGGCAACGACATCCTGCGGCCCGGCAGCGGGCCCGCGATCGTCGCCAGGCGGCTGGAACAAGGGGTGCGCACGCTCACCGAGGCCGGAGCCAAGGTGATGCTCTTCACCGGCTTCGACCTGCGGCACGTGCCCGTCATGCGGCTGGCGCACAGCAAGATCGAGGTCTACAACCTGCACATCCACGACATCGCCCGGCGCTACGACGCCCACCTGGTCGACCTGTGGCCCATGGCCGTGCTGCGCGACCCGCGCGCCTGGGACTCCGACCGCCTCCACCTCAACGGCGACGGCCACCGCCGCGTGGCGCTGGCCGCCGCCGAGGTGCTCGGGGTACCGGTCGAGCAGGACTGGCGCCAGCCGTACCCGCCGCGGCGCCCGCCCGTCTGGACGGACGCCCGGCGGGAGGACCTGCGCTGGGCCAGGCAGTTCCTCGCGCCGTGGATCAACCGCCGCCTGCACGGCCGCTCCTCCGGCGACGGCGTCAGCCCCAAGCGGCCGGGGCTGACGCCGGTACGGCCCGGCTAGTTCTTGTCGGGACGCTCGGAGACGCGGACGGCGTTGACGATCGGCTGGCCGTCACGCCGGGCGAAGCGCACGTTCAGCTGGCCGTCGGTGACCTTCACGGTGTACGAGCGGTTCGCCGCCGTGTAGGTGCCCACCTCCAGGGCCAGGTCGAGCGCGGGTACGGCGAGCTGGCCCTCGACGATCACGTCGAAGACCCGGGAGCCGGGACGCTTCGAGGTGATCTCGGCGAAGCCCAGTTCGACGGTGTAGGTGCCGTTCGGCACGTTGTCGAAGCGGTACTCCAGCAGGTTCTCGCGGGCGGTGCGGAACAAGGTCTGCTCCGTGGTGCCCGCGATGGCCTTGCGGGTGTCGGCCGTGCGGTTCTGGTTGGCCACCCAGCCATGGCCGCCCTGGGTGTACTTGCGGTCGGCGGTCCACACGTCGCCCTGGGCGTCGACGACCTGCCTGGAGGCGCCGGCGTCGAGCGCCACCTGGTGCTTGGGCACCACGACGTTCACCGTGATCTCCAGGACCGGCTGGCGGCCGCTGTTGGACTTCACCGTGAGCTTGCCCGCCTGAACCGTGCCCGGCTGCACGCCCTGGCTGCTGACCGTGACCTTCACCGCGGCCTTCTCGCCCTTGGCGAGGCGGCCGGCGGTCGGCGCGGCGGTGAGCCAGGCGGCGTCGCTGGTGACGGTGTAGTCGGCGGGCGCGCCGAGGTTGGTCAGCTCGAACGAGCGGCTGCGGCTGACGCCCGTGGGCATGACCACGGCCAGCTCGCCGACCGAGGCGCTGACCGCGCCGGTGATCAGCGCCGTGTCCACCCGGGTGAACGCCAGGGGAGCGACCGTGACGTCCTGGGAGAACGTGCCGTAGTGCTCCCTGGAGACCTCCACCTTGTGGTCGCCGGCCGGCACCTGGCCGTAGAACGTGCCGTCCGCGCCCGTGGTGAACGTGGCCGCCTGGCCCACCTTCACCGTCGCGCCGGCGATCGCCTTGCCGTCGTTGGCGTCGGTGACCGTGCCCGTGACCAGCCCGTGGCGGGTGGCCGCGACCGTCACGCTTTGGCCGGTCGAGACGGCGGCGGTGTTGAACGAGTACAGCAGCGCGTCGGTGCCGGTCCCGTTCTCCACGCCGATCGTGGCGCTGTTGCCCTGCTCGCGGGCGCCCTCGACGTCCTTGTAGCGGTAGGACACCGTGCCGTTCTCGCCCAGGAGCATCGACACCGAGATCCGCATCGTGGCGTCGGAGTAGAACTTCACGTTGCGCCACTCCACCACGTAGACGCGGTTGGGCGCGGTGCCCTGCGTCGCGGTGTAGATGCCCGACTCCGCGTCGGCCACGAGGTCGTCGAAGTAGGCGTAGACCGCGTTGTTCGGCGTGCCCGTGGTCGGCAGCGTGCCGTTCGCGCCGGTGGTGACCTTCTCGTTGGCGAAGGAGGCGTAGCCGTTCGTGGTGATCCACGCCTTCGCCTGCGCGGCGCCGTAGAACGGGAAGGTGAACGGCAGCGTCACCTGCTGCGCCTCGTCGTCGCCGGTCAGCGCCAGCTTCTCGGTCCCTCCCACGTACGGCAGGGCCTTGCTCTCACAGGTGTAGCCGAACCCGTCGCCCCGCAGCGGCAGGTCGACGTCCTTGACCACGTCCCCCGCCACCGTCACCTGGACGGTCGTCGAGGCCGTCGCGCAGCGCGAGCGCGGCGTGATGGTCACGTCGTAGGTGCCGTGCGGGATGGTGAACGTGTAGCGGCCGTCGGCGCCGGTGACCGCCTGGACCGGCGTACCGGCGACGGCGAGGGTCGCGCCGGACTCGGGCGCGCCCGCGATCGAGACGAGGCCGGAGACCGTGCCGCTGTCCTTCCGCGTCATCGTGACGTCCGCGGTGGCCGTCTGCCCGGCCGCCACGGTGGCGCTCGCGGTGCCGGAGGTGTAGCCGAACCTGGCGGCGCTCACCTGGTAGTCGCCGGGCAGCAGGCGCGGCACCGCGTAGGTGCCGTCGGCGCCGGTGAAGACCGTGCGGCTCAGCGGCCCGGTCAGGCTGACCTCGGCGCCGGCGACCGGGGCACCGCCGGCGGTGACGGTGCCGCTGAGGCCGCCGAGCCCGTCGCGGGGCGCCGACTGGACGGCGGCGAAGGAGTCGAGCCTGCCCTCGCCCCAGACGTTGTTGTCGGTGGCCGTGCCGCCGCAGCTGGTGTCGTTGACGTCGATCGCCGTGCTGTCGAGCAGCGGCCGCGTGGCGTCCACGTTGCCCTGCAGGCTCGGCGCCGCCGACCACAGCAGCGCCACCGTCGCGGCCACGTGCGGCGTGGCCATCGAGGTGCCGGTGAAGGCCGCGTAGCCGCCGCCGGGCACCGAGGAGCGCACGTTCACCGCGGGGGCGGCGATGTTCGGCTTGATCTCGCCGTTCTCGCCGGCGCCCTTGCTGGAGCGGGCGTACAGGACGTTGTTGATGTCGAGGCCGCCGACGCTGTAGCTGATCACGTACTGGCCGGGGGAACTGCTGGTGGTGCAGGCCGGGCCGGCGTTGCCGTTGGCGAAGGCGGGGAAGATGCCGGCGGCGATCCACGACTCCACGATCGTCTTGTACCAGGGGTCGAAGCCCGCTCCGCCCCAGGAGTTGTTGACGATGTCGGGCGCCAGGTCGGGCCGCTCGTTCTCCCCGTTGAGGTCGGTCGGCGCGGCCATCCACTGGCCGGACCTGATCAGCGACTCGTCGGTGCAGCTGTCGGTCTCGCAGCCCTTGGCCGCGACCCAGCGCGCGGCCGGCGCCACGCCGATGCCGTTGGCGCCGACCATGGTGCCCATCACGTGGGTGCCGTGGTCGTTGTTGTCGCACGGGGCCGCGCTCGGGCACACGCCCGCCGGGTCGAACCAGTTGTAGTTGTGGTCGTAGGAGCCGTCGGGGCCCCGGCCCCGGTACTGCGCGGCGATCTCCGGGTGAGTGAAGTCGGCGCCGGTGTCGATGTGGCCGACGACGATGCCCTCGCCCTTGCTGCCGAGCTCGCTCCACACGCGGGGCGCGCCGACCCGGTCGATGTTCCACTCGACGGCGGCCCTGGCCCTGGCCTCCGCCCTGCCCTGCTCCGGCTTCGGCACCGCGAACGTGCGTACCGGGAGGATGCTCTCGACCTCCGCCAGGTCCGCGATCGCGGTGGCGAGCTTGGCGCCCGCGCCGGTGACGCGGACGGCGTTGACGATCCAGTAGGGGGCGAAGTCGGCGTTCTGCGCGGTCAGCAGTTTGCGCAGCTCCGCCTGGGAGGACGCGGCGTGCCCCTTCTTGGTCTTGAAGACCTCGGCGGCCTTCGCGTCCTTGGAGGTGGCCCGGCGGGCCGCGGATAAGTTGGCCTCGCCCTTCATCTTGACCCAGAAGGTCGCCTTGTCATCGGCCTTCAGGTCGTCCATCACGGACTTGTCGATCTTGTCGGGTTGGGGTGCGGCCAGGGCCACGGACTGGGGGAGCAGGAGGCACAGGGCTGCTGCGGCCCCCGTGAGAGCCGCCCGCCAGGCGATCTTGACAACCATGTGCAGAGCGTGATTCGACACAGTCAAGTTGGCAAGAGTCAAAGTGGTAATTCGGGTTTTCTACGAGTAATGCTGGAAGTTGCGCCAGCCGTCGCGCCACGGGATCTTCAGGCCTCTGCAGACGAAGATCACCATGCCCTGGATCTCGTTGTCCAGGTCAAGGCCGTTGTCGATCTCGCCGGCCTCGTCGCACGTCGTGAACTGCTTGTTCATGGCCCACCTGATCACGTCGACCGCGATGACCACGGTGCCGGTCTCGGGGGGCGGGCCGTACTCGAACAACTGGTTGTGCGCGCTGTAGACACGCGGCAGGCCCGCGCGGTCGGCCGCGCCCG
This sequence comes from Nonomuraea sp. NPDC050547, assembly GCF_044457345.1. Classification (NCBI taxonomy): domain Bacteria; kingdom Bacillati; phylum Actinomycetota; class Actinomycetes; order Streptosporangiales; family Streptosporangiaceae; genus Nonomuraea; species Nonomuraea sp. NPDC050547. Next base: position 221,507 of record NZ_JBITGW010000017.1, on the reverse strand, counting down.
CGTTGCCGTAGTTGCCCATCAGAAGGATCACCCGCGAGCGGTCCTCCGGTGACAGCGTGTCGAACACCGACCGGAGCTGCGTGGCGAAGCTCGGCCAGCCCAGCGACTCGCGGACCACCTGGTTGGCCTCCGGGATCACCGTCTGCGCCACCTCCTTCGCGGGCAGGATCGGCAGCGCGATGAACAGGTTGCCCGCCGCCACCACCGCCAGCGCCGCCGTGCCCGCCACCCGCCAGCGCGGGCGCGCGACCTCCAGGCCGGCGCAGCCCGCCGCGAACAGCAGCACCATCAGCCCGGTGATGTAGTCGGGACGGCCGCCGGAAAGCACCGTCAGCAGCCCGGTCACCGGATAGGCCACCGCCAGCGCCCGCACCCGCCGGTCGCGCCACAGTCGCACGAACCCGAACGCCGACACCACCGCCGCCGCCGGGCCGAGCAGCAGCACCTGCATCGGAAGGAACAAAGCGCGCATCTCCGCGCCCTTGTCGGCGCTCAGCGCCGCCGCCATCTTCAGCTGCGGCCAGCCGTTCGCGACCTGATAGACGAGATTCGGTACGGCCAGCAGCACCGCGATCAGCGCCCCCGCCCACAACCACGGGCTGAGCAGCACCCGGCGTGGCCCCACCGCGAGCAGGCCGGCGGCAAGGCCGATGACCAGCAGCGCGATCAGATGCTTGTTGTAGGTGGCCACCCCGATCACCGCGCCGGCGGCCAGCCACCAGCGGGGCTCGTCGCGCAGCAGCACCTTGAGGATGAACAGGATGGCCGCCGCCCACAGCGGCAGGTCGACGCTGAGCGTCAGCAGCGAGTGGCCGACGATCAGGACGAATCCCGCGGTCGCCACCCCCAGACTGGCCAGTATCTGCGCGAACCGGCCACCGCCGAGTTCGCGGACGATGAGTGCCACCAGCACCAGCAGCACCGCCGCGCACACGGCGGCGGGAACGCGGATGGCGGTGAGCGTGTCGCCGAACACCCCGATGGCGGCACGCGCCAGCATCGGGGTGAGCGGAGGTTGGTCGACGTAGCCCCAGGCCGGATGCTCGGCGAGCATGCGGAAGTACAGCTCGTCACGGTGATAGTCGTAGGCCCCGCTGAAAGCCACCAGGATCGCGGCCGTGCCGAGAGCGATCGCGGTGACGGGCCGCCAGGCGAAGGCGCGCTCCATACTCGCTGAAGTTAGGTGCTTGACTTGGGCTTGTCACCACGTGCGAGCCCCTAACCCGCCCTTACGCGAACCGCTGCCGTGTCAGGGGGCACGCCATGGTCGCGACCTCGGCCGGGCGTGTTAGCATCCCTGCATGCGAATCGGCTTGCAGAGCCAGTGGTGGCGCCCCCTCTAGGCGGCGCGTACTTCGCATTCCTCAACGACGGCCGCCCCGGAAGGCGGCCTTTGTTGTCTCGCCTCCGGGGCTCATTGGGTTAGCAAGGGGCAGGCAATGGAGACGAGCGGATATACGACCGCCGGTGGCGTCCATGTCGAGCGGGAGACACGTGAGGTCGCCGAAGAGGCCCTCGAAGAGATCGTGAGCGCGCTCGGAGAACGCCGCGGCGGCGCGTTCTCCTCGGGCATGGACTACCCGGGCCGCTACAGCCGGTGGGCCTTCGGCTACGTCGACCCGTGCGTCGAGCTCGTCGCCAGAGGGCGGCGCATCAGCGCGACGGCGCTCAACGAGCGCGGCAGGGTCGTCCTGCCCGTGCTGGCGACGTGCCTGCTGGCCGCGGGCAAGCCGGTGGCCCAGCCCACCGCCGACCGCGTCGAGGTGCACGTTCCCGAGAGCGACGAACTGCTGCCCGAGGAGATGCGCAGCCGCCGCCCGACCGTCTTCACCGCCATCCGCGAGGTCATCGCCGCCTTCGCCGGCGACGACGCCCACCTCGGCCTGTACGGCGCCTTCGGCTACGACCTGGCCTTCCAGTTCGAGCCGATCCGGCACGAGCTGACCCGCCCCGACGACCAGCGCGACCTGGTGCTGCACCTGCCCGACCGGCTCGTGGTGATCGACCGCCAGCGCGAGACCAGCGTCGAGCACCGCTACGAGTTCACCGTCGACGGCGTCTCCACCCGCGGCATGGAGCGCACCGGCGCCTCGGTGCCGCAGGTGGTCCCCGGCCAGATCCCGCCCGACCCCGAGAAGGGCTCCTACGCCAAGGTCGTGGCCGCGGCCAAGGAGAAGTTCAAGCGCGGTGACCTGTTCGAGGTCGTGCCCGGCCAGGTCTTCCACTCCGTCTGCACCGACCCGCCCGCCTTCTACCGCACCCTTCACCGGTCCAACCCCGCCCCGTACGAGTTCATCATCAGCCTCGGTGAGGGCGAGCACCTCGTCGGCGCCTCACCCGAGATGTACGTGCGCGTCAGCGGCGACCGCGTGGAGACCTGCCCCATCTCCGGCACCATCGCCCGCGGCTCCAACCCCGTCGAGGACGCCGAGGCCATCCGCACCCTGCTCTCCTCCGTCAAGGAGGAGAGCGAGCTGACCATGTGCACCGACGTCGACCGCAACGACAAGTCGCGCATCTGCGTCCCCGGCACCGTCAAGGTCATCGGCCGCCGCCAGATCGAGCTCTACTCCCGCCTGATCCACACCGTCGACCACATCGAGGGCCGCCTGCGCCCCGAGTTCGACGCCCTCGACGCCTTCCTCACCCACATGTGGGCCGTCACCGTCACCGGCGCCCCCAAGACCTGGGCGATGCAGTTCATCGAGGACCACGAGGCCACCACGCGCAGATGGTACGGCGGGGCCATCGGCTTCATCGGCTTCGACGGGTCCATGAACACCGGGCTCACCCTGCGTACCGCCCAGATCAAGCACGGCGTGGCCACCGTACGCGCCGGAGCCACGCTGCTGTTCGACTCCGACCCCGAGTCGGAGGAGCGCGAGACCGAACTCAAGGCCAGCGCGCTGCTCGGCGCCCTGGACGCGGTCAACCAGCCCGCGTCCGTCCCCGTGGCCCCCGCCCCCGAACAGCCGGGGCTCGGCATGAAGGTGCTGCTCGTCGACCACGAGGACTCCTTCGTCAACACCCTCGCCGACTACTTCCGCCAGCAGGGCGCCGAGGTCACCACGCTGCGGCACGGCTTCCCCGCCGCGATGATCGACACGATCGCCCCCGACCTCGTCGTCCTGTCACCCGGGCCGGGATGGCCCGTCGACTTCGGGATGTCCGCGCTCATCGACGAGCTGTACTCCAGGAACCTGCCGGTCTTCGGCGTGTGCCTGGGGCTGCAGGCCATGGTCGAGCACGCCGGCGGGACGCTCGAACTGCTGGGTTACCCGGAGCACGGCAAGCGCGGGCAGGTCTCGCGCCTGGGGGAGAGCGCGTTGCTGGAGGGCCTGCCCGAGACGTTCACGGCCGCCCGCTACCACTCGCTGCACGCCAAGCGCCCCGGGGTGATCTCCTTCACCCCGACCGCCCTGACCCCCGACGGCAACGTCATGGCCATCGAGGACCCGGCGAACCGGCGCTACGGCGTCCAGTTCCACCCGGAGTCCATCCTCACGGCCGAGGGGGACGCCGGCGCCAAAATCATCGCCAACGTTCTCCGCCTGACCCGCCGCTAACCGAACGGCAGGGTGGGCAGGCCCTCTCTGGGACCCTGCCCACCCACCTTCCACGCGCGTGCCTCCACCCCCCTGCGCCCGCTCCCCACGGGCTCCCCACCTTCCACGCGCGCTGCCACGCCAGCGCTTGTTCCCCACGCGCCTCACACCCCGGTTTCTCCGGCACGCCCTCTCCCGCCTCGACCGTTCCCGCGGAAGCGGAGGCCCTGCCTGGGCCCGGCCCACGGGCTGACCCAGGCTTTCCGGCCGCTCCAGGTCCCCGGGCTCCGCCCTCGGTGAACACGGGACCGGCGTTACGGGGCGCATCGGGGCATCCCCGGGCGGTGGCGCCGGGACAAGTGCGCAATCGCGGCGTGTGGCCCGGCGCGAACGCCTAGGCTCGCCCGCATGCTCCCCGTAGACCTTCCCGACGCGGTGCGCGAGGCGCTGCTGGCGCCCCTGGTCGACCACCACTGCCACGGGGTGAGGCGCGACGAGCTCAGCAGGGCACAGTTCGAGCTGCTCATCACCGAAGGCAGCACCCCCGCGCCCCCCGGCACCACCCACTTCGACACCCCCGTCGGCGCCGCGATCCGCCGGTGGTGCGCGCCGGTGCTCGACCTGGAACCCCACGCTCCACCCGCCGTCTACCTGGCCAGACGCGCCGAGCTGGGCGCGGGCGAGGTCAACAGGAGGCTGCTGGAGGCGGCCGGCATCGTGGCGTTCCTGGTGGACACGGGTCTGGAGGCCCCCGAACTGCTGTCGGCCGCCGAGATGGGACGCCACGGCGGCGCCGCGGCAGACGAGATCGTCCGCCTGGAGCAGATCGAGCACGACGTGGCCGAATCCGCCCAGATCGCCGTCGACTACATGGACAGCCTCGCCGAGGAACTGGCCGCCCGCGCCGCCCGGGCCGTGGGCCTGAAGTCGATCGTCGCCTACCGGTGCGGCCTCGACTTCGACCCCGCCCGCCCGAGCAGGGGCTCGGTCATCGCCGCCGCCAACCGCCGGCTGTCCGACCCGAAGCAGCGCCTGACCGACCCGATCCTGCTGCGCCACCTGCTCTGGACCGCCGTGGACGTGGCCCGCGAGCGCGGCCTCCCCCTGCAGTTCCACACGGGGTACGGCGACACCGACCTCGACCTGGACCGGGCCGACCCGGCCCTGATGACCGGCTTCATCCGCTCCCTGCAGCCGATCGGCGTCCCGGTCATCCTGCTCCACTGCTACCCCTACCACCGCCAGGCCGCCTACCTGGCCGCCGTCTTCCCGCACGTCTACGTCGACGTGGGCCTGGCCCTCACCTACACCGCCGCCGGCTCGGCCAGGGTGATGGCCGAACTGCTGGAGCTGGTGCCGTTCCACAAGCAGATGTTCTCCTCCGACTGCTACGGCGTGGCCGAGACCTGCCACCTGGGCGCCCTCTACTTCCGCCACGGCCTGGCCCGCGCCCTGCGGACCCGCCTGGACGACGGCGAGTGGAACCCCACCGACTGCGCCCGCATCGCCCACATGATCGGCTCCGGCAACGCCCGCCGCGTCTACCGCCTCTGACCCCGAGGACCCACGGGCAACCCCGCAGAACACCACCGGATCGTCGCGTGGTTGCCGGGCTGGATCCAGGGGCAGCGCTGCGGGTGCTGCCGGGGACCCTCCGCGCGGGCACGGCTTGGATGCGCGGACAGGCACGGCGAGCTGCCGAGGCCGAGATGAACCGATGCGGTGAACCGGCCGCGCGTGAGCCCCGGGTGGCCGGCATGATGACCCGCCGGCGGAGTCCTTCGAGCAGGTGGCGCGCCGCCCGCTGGGCGGCGGGGCCGTGGCGCTGGGCAGGGGCGGGGGTCAGGTGGGGTCGAGGCAGGCGCCCAGGTTGGTGCCGACGGTTTGCATGGCTTCGGCCAGCGCGTTGACCTGGTCTCGAGTCAGGTGGTCGAACAGGACCTCGCGCAGCGCCTTCGCGTGGGCCGGGGCGATCTCGGCGATCAGGGCGCGGCCGGTGTCGGTGAGTTCGGCGACCGTGGCCCGGCCGTCGCTCTCGTCGGGGCGCAGCCGCACGTACCCCCGCTCCACCAGCTTGCTGATCCGGTGGCTCAACCGGCTGATGGACACGTTGGAGGTCGCGGCCAGGTCCGACAGCCGCTTCGGGGCCGATTCCAGCGCGCACAGGAAGCCGTACTCGATGTGCACCAGCCCATGCGCGCGGAACGTACGCTCCACCTGCGGAATGCCGACCAGGAACACGGCCATGAGCCCGTGCCAGGCGCGCCGCTCGTCGGCGTCGAGGCCCTCGATCAAAGAACTCCCAGCGTCAGAACCGTCCGATGGCGATGACGACCGCCACCGCCAGCAGTACCAGGTTAACGGCGAAGTTCTCCTTGCGCCTCACGTGTACGCCCGCCGCGACGACCATCGTGGCCGCCAGCCCGACGGCGGCCAGCGGCGTGAGGATGGGCGCGATGCCGGTGGCCCAGGGGAGGACGAGGCCGAGCGCGCCGAGGAACTCGACGAGGCCGACGAGCCGGAGCTGTCCCTGGGTGAAGTCGTCCACGTACGGCATGCGCTCCCTGACCCGCTCCTTCGCCACGACCATCTTGCTGACGCCTGAGGCGGCGAAGGCGAGGGCGAGCAGGATCTGGAGGATCCAGAGGACCACGTCCATTGGTTGTCCCTTCAAGTTATTGCGGTGAGCCAGACTGTAGACCTCAAAACTTGAAGGGACAACCTTTAGGGCGAGGTTGCGGCCACGCCCGAGTCCGTGTCGTGACCGTCCCGATGGCAGGGTGGCCGCCCCGCGGCCCGCGACGGCCTCGGGGCCGTAACTCCCTCGCACACATCTACGCAAGGCCTGAGAAAAGCGAAACTTCCTGACTGATGATATTGAAACGTGACCCACCAGCCAGTCAGGGCAAGGCGATGATCAAGACGCCAGAACCCCTTACGCAACACCTGGAGGTGTCGTGTCCTGGCGTCCCATCACATCATCGGCTCTTGCCCTCTCGCTCGCGTTAGCCGTCCCCCTGACGGTCCAGGGCCCGGCCCACGCCGCCGACCCGCCGGCCGTCGAGCCCCGCGCCGGCACCGACGCCCCCGCCGAGGTGAGCGGCCTGGCCGAAGCGGCCGCCGAAGGCGACCTCGCGACCGCGGCCAGGAACCACCTGAAGAACTCCCGCTACCACCTCGACCCCGCCGACCTCACCCCGATCCAGACCGTCACCGACGGCCAGGACACGACGGTCAGGTTCGCCCAGAAGCACCGCGGCCTGCCGGTCCTCGGCGGCCAGTACCTCGTGCACTTCCGCGGCAGCGGCGCCGCCCGGCAGGTCACCGGCGCGGGCGGGCGCTTCCTCACCGAGCTGAGCGTGGACACCACGCCCAAGCTGACCGCCGAGTCGGCCGCCCGGATCGCGCTGACGCGCTTCGTCACCGACCCGCTCGCCCGCCGCGCCGTGAAGACGGGCCAGGGCAGCCTCGTCGTCGTCCCGCGCGGCACCAAGGGCCGCCTGGCCTGGAAACTGCCGATGACCGGCCTCGACCGGGCCAAGAAGAAGCTCCTCGCCTTCGACGCCTACATCGACGCCCACTCCGGCCAGCCGCTCCAGGCCATCAGCCGGATCCAGATGGAGGGCCCCGCCACCGGTTCCGGAACCGCCTCGGACGGCCGGGCCGTACCCCTGAACCTCTACCAGCGCGCCGACGGCGTCTACGAGACCCGCGACCGCGCTCGCCCGATGTGGAACGGCACGAGCGGCGAGATCCTCACCTACGACGCGAACAAGGGCGACCTGTTCGACTACCTCGTGCCCGGCATCCCGCCCGGCGCCAAACTGGCCGAGTCGCCCACGCCCGTCTTCGGGCCCGGCCACACCGAGAGCGGCGCGGCCGACGCCCACTGGGGCACCGGCAAGGTCTACGAGTACTACCGCGGGCTCGGCCGGGAAGGGCTCGACGGCAAGGGCGGCTCGATGCTGTCCGTCGTCAACGTCACCTTCTTCGGCGAACCGTTCGAGAACGCCCTGTGGGACGGCACCAAGATGGTGTACGGCGGAGGCGGCCCCACCTACCACTCCCTCGCCGCCGGCCTCGACGTCGTCGGCCACGAGATGACCCACGGCGTCATCACCAACAGCGCCGACCTCGCCTACTTCGGCCAGTCGGGCGCCATGAACGAGGGCCTGGCCGACTACTTCGGCAACGCCATCGAGGTCGACGCGCTCGGCGTCCCGATGAGCCACCCCGACGCCAGCCTGCTCGGCGACCGGCTGTGCAAGACGCTGCCGCCCAAGGAGTGCGCCATCCGCGACCTCGACGACGGCCGCTCGGCCGCCAAGGACTGGATCGGCGTCGGCGTCAGCCTCGACGGCGGCGGCGTCCACCTGAACTCCACGATCTTCTCCGGCGCGCTCTGGGACATCCGCGAGAAGCTCGGAGCGAAGGCCGACAAGGTCGTCTACAAGGCGCTGACGGAGTACATGACGCCCATCGACGACTTCGCCGACGGCCGCCGCGCCGTCGAGTCCGCCGCCCGCGCGCTCGGGGTGTCGCTGCACGACCGGGTGACGATCGCCCTGGCCTTCGAGCGCCACGGCATCCGGCGCGGCTGGGAGCGCGACATCCACACCGACAGCCGCGTGCTGGTCGACAACATCAGCGACGGCGGCGCCCGCCCCGGCGTGGCCGGCGACCGGTACGTGGTCGGCAACTCCTCGCCCGACGCCTCCGAGCCGACCTCGATCCTCACCGGCCGCTTCCGTGGCGGCAAGCCGGTGAAGCTTTCGCAGAACACCTCCTGGAACTTCGCCCCGGTCATCGACGGCCGGCGGGCGGTGTGGGCGGGATTCAACGCCGGCACCGGCACGTACCGGATCCTCACCCGGCCACTGGACGGCAGAGCGCCCGAGCAGGTGGTCGCCGAGGTGTCCACCCCCCTCGGGGTGGTGGCGGCCTCCGGCGGGGCCATCGCCTGGGAGTCGCTGGACACGGCCACGTTCGAGACGGAGATGTGGCTGAAGAAGGGCACGGCGCCGCCGGTCAACCTCACCGCGACCGCCGACGTGCTCGGCGTCCAGCCCAAGCTGAAGGGCGGCAAGCTGTCCTACCTGCGGGTCTGGCGCGTGGGCGAGCAGACGCACACCGCGCCCGTCGTGCACGACGTGGCCACCGGCACCGAGACGCTGCTGCCCGAGGTGCCCTCCACCGGCCAGGAGCCGTCGTCCTCGGCCCTGCCCGTGCTCACCTCCAAGCACGTCGTGTGGTACGCCGACGCCGACGCCGACGACGTCTACGGCCTGGTGCGGGCCAACCACGACGGCACCGGCCTGACCTGGCTCGTGCCCGACGGGCCGAAGGCGCTGCTGCCCAGCACCGTCGACGCCAACGACGCCATCGTCACCGTCGGCGTCAACCCGCACGGCGACGGCACGCTCACCAACGCGAACCTGCCCAAGTTGTTCCAGCTGCCCCTCGCGGGCGGGCCGATGACCCGTTTCTCCTGCAACAGGGGCGACCAGTTCGCCAACGCCTCCGGTGACGGCACGCTCACCGCCTGGATCGACGGCTCCGCCGGAGACACCGATCTGGTCTACCGCGAGCGGCCCATCGGCCGCTGCTGACACCCTTCCGGCCGCCCGCCGTACCCCATCGCTCAGAGGTACGGCGGGCGAGTCGCGAACCGACCCCCGGACCTGGTTTGCTAGGGCCGTCACATCGCCAAGCCGGGGGGCTGCCATGCACGCCGTCGAACCAGAGGTCTTTATCGTCGCCCGTCCCGAACTCGACTACGACGAGCTGGCCCGCTACCTCGGCGAGGTGGGCGGCACGGCGTGGCTGGAACGGCTGGACCGCGGCGACCTCGACGCCCAGAACCTCGCCGAGTTCGCCGGGCGGCTGTGCTACCGCTCCTTCGAGCCCGGCCTCAACCCCAACGTGGTGCGCATCCGCAAGGACCAGACCGAGTACCTGCGGAACATCCTGGCCAGCGCCCACGGCTCGGTCCTCGAGCACGTCAGCTTCAGCTTCGTGCTCCACAACGTCAGCCGCGTGCTCACGCACGAACTCGTCCGCCACCGGCCCGGCGTGGCCATCTCGCAGGAGTCGCTGCGCTTCGTCCGGCTGACCGAGCTGCCCTTCTGGTTCCCCGACTGGGCCCGCGAGGACCCCGAGCTGATGAAGCGGGCCGGCGCGGTGCTGGAGCAGCTGGAGGAGTTCCAGGGGTGGATGGCCGGGCACTTCGGCCTCGACGAGGAGGGCGTGCCGTTCTCGGAGAAGAAGCACCGCACCTCCTTCATGCGGCGCTTCGCCCCCGAGGGCGTGGCCACCGGCCTGGTGTGGACGGCCAACGTGCGCACGCTGCGCCACACCATCGAGGCGCGCACCGCGGTCGGCGCGGAGGAGGAGATCCGCCTGCTCTTCCAGCGCATCGGCGAGCTGATGAAGAAGGAGGCGCCGGCGCTGTTCGGCGACTACGTGGTCGAGGACGGCGCCTGGGTCCCCGGCTGGCGCAAGGTCTGACCCCTGCACCTCCGGCGGAGTAAGGGTTTACGTCAGCAGGCGGCGCACCAACAATGGGCGTGTGCGCCGACTGCTGATCATCCTCGGAGTTCTGGTGCTGGTCGCCGCCGCTGCCTACGGTGGCCTGTGGGCCAGCACCGGCCGTTCGCAACTGGCCAGGGCCTTCTTCTGGGGTGACTCGGACGTCGGCGACTGGCAGCGTTTCCCGTTCCGCAAGGTGTCCACGGGCACCCCGGCGCCGCTGCCCAAGCAGCCGCAGGCGATCCCCGGCCTCGACGAGCAGGCGCTCGCGGCGGGCCAGACCACCGCGTTCGTCGTGGTGCGCGACGGCAAGCTGCTGTACGAGGGCTACTTCAACGGCACCCGCCGCGACTCCACGCTGACCTCGATGTCGGTGGCCAAGTCGGTGCTGTCGCTGCTGGTGGGCGTGGCCGTGGGCGAGGGGAAGATCCGGTCGGCGGACGACCCGATCACCGCGTACGTGCCGGAGCTGCGCGAGCGCGACCCGCGCTTCGAGAAGATCACGCTGCGGCACCTGATGGGCATGCGCTCCGGGCTGCGCTACGACGACGAGGGCACGCCGTTCAGCGACGACACCAGCACCTACTACAGCCCCGACCTGCGCGGTCTGGCCATCGACGACTCCGGGGTGGAGAGCGATCCCGGCCAGGGCTTCCGCTACAACAACTTCAACCCGCTGCTGGTCGGGCTGGCGCTGGAGCGGACGACGAAGGTGCCGGTCGCCACCTACCTGGAGCAGAAGCTCTGGCGCCCGCTCGGGATGGAGGCCGACGGCTCGTGGAGCCTGGACTCCTCCGACGGCTTCGAGAAGATGGAGAGCGGCGTCAACGGCCGCGCCGTCGACTTCGCCAAGCTCGGCATGCTCGTGGCCGAGCAGGGCCGGTGGAACGGGCAGCAGCTGGTGCCCGCCGAATGGATCAACGAGCCCAACACGCCGGTGGTCGCCCCGAACGGCTGGGCCGACGGCTACCAGCTCTTCTGGTGGGCCCGCGGCGAGGCCAGGGTCGCCTCCGGCCGCTACGGGCAGGTCATCTACGTGGTGCCGGACAAGAAGCTGGTGATGGTGCGCTTCGGCGTGGACACCGGCGGGCGCGCCTGGCCGGCGTTCATGGAGTCGCTGGCCGAGAAGCTCTGATGACCGGCGCCCGCGCGAGCGCGGGCGCCGCGGTCGTCAGAGGGCGGGCAGGACGTAGACCTCGGCGCCCGGCGGGAGTTCGCAGTCGAGGCGGCCGACGCCGTGGCCGTTCTCACCGCACACGATCATGTTGATGTGGCGGCGGATGCTGCCGTACTCGTCGCGCAGCCGTTCCTCCAGCGACGGGTGGACGCGGCGCAGGGTGTCGAGCGCCGAGCCGAGCGTCGGCGGGGTCTCGGGGTCGGCGCCCACGGCGAAGACCTTCACCTCGCTCTGCCCGCTGACCCACCGCTGGAAGGCGCTGGGGAGCACGAACACCACCATGGTGACGGGCCTGGCCATCGCCTAGAGCACCGCCGCCCGGACGGTCTGGACATCCGGCAGGTGTCCGGCGATCTGCGCCCAGCTCTCGCCGCCGTCGCGCGAGCCGTACACGCAACCGTCGCGGGTGCCGAAGAAGACGCCCGCCTCCGACGCGGTCATCGCGTCGCGCAGGACGGTGGCGTAGACGGGCGGTTCGGGCAGGCCCTCGGCGAGGGGGCGCCAGGTGTCACCGGCGTCGTCGCTGCGGTAGACGCGGTAGCGGTGCTCGACCGGGGTGCGGTCCATGTCGGCCTGCAGCGGCAGCACGTAGACGGTGTCGGGCCGCGCCGGGTCCACCACGATCGGGAAGCCGAAGTCGGAGGGCAGCGGCGAGCCGATGTCCTTCCAGGACGAGCCGAAGTCGTCGCTGCGGTAGACGCCGAAGTGGTGCTGCAGGAACAGGCGTTCCGGGCGCGCGGGGTGGAAGGTCACCTTGTGCACGCACTGCCCGAACTCCGGGTACTGCTGGCCCTCCGGCATGAACGGCGCGCGGATGCCCTGGTTGGCCGCCTCCCACGAGGCGCCGCCGTCGGTGGAGCGGTAGAAGCCGCCGGTGGAGACGGCGACGCCGAGGACCTTCGGGTCGGTCGGGTGGTTCAGGATCGTGTGCAGGCACAGCCCGCCGCCGCCGGGCTGCCACTGCTCGCGGTGCGGGTGCCGCCACAGGCCCTCGACGAGTTCGTAGGTGACGCCGCCGTCCTCCGAGCGGAACAGCGCGCCCGGCTCCACCCCGGCCCAGACCACGTCGGGCTCGGAGGGGGAGGGCAGCAGCTGCCAGACCCGCTCCAGCGTGGCGCCGCTGTCCTCGGGAAAGGCGATCGGCGCGCGGTCGGCCTCCTGCCAGGTCTCGCCGAGGTCGTCGGAGTACATGACCGACGGGCCGAAGTGGCCGTACTCGATGCCGGCGAGCAGGCGGGGCGTGGCGCGGCGGGTGTCGATCGCCACGGCGGGCACGGCGACCGTCGAGAAGTGGATCGGGCCGACCTCGAACGGGCCGCCGTCGCCGGATCGCGCGAGGAACAGGCCCTTGCGGGTGCCGATCGCGAGTATGGCCTCACTCATGTCGGAGCTCCCATCGTTCGCATGTTCGCTTCTCGGCCATCGTGTCACGGCATGGCAGGTACCGCCGGTGACTGTGGGATTTGTACCGAAGGTCGTTCGATTACCCGCCAGGTAATCGTGATACTTCCCCATGCTCGGTAGATTCCGGGCTATGGAAGCGCTTGCTATGACTGAAGAGTCCTTTGGCGACCTGCTGAGATCCTGGCGCCAGCGGCGCCGCGTCAGCCAGCTCGACCTCGCCATCGAGGCCGAGGTGTCGGCCCGGCACGTCAGCTTCCTGGAGACCGGCAGGGCCCGGCCGAGCCGCGAGATGGTGATGAAGCTCGCCGAGGAGCTGGAGGTGCCGCTGCGGCACCGCAACCGGCTGCTGGTCGCGGCCGGGTTCGCGCCCGTCTTCCGCGAGCGCGACGTCACCGCCCCCGAGATGGACGCGGTACGGCAGGCGCTGGACAAGATCCTGGCCGGGCACCAGCCGTACCCGGCGGTCGTCGTCGACGCGACGTGGAACCTCGTGGCCGCCAACGAGGCCGCCGGGATGTTCATGGACGGCGTCCCCGACCACCTGCTCAAGGACCCGATCAACATCATGCGGCTGTCGCTGCACCCGGAGGCGATGGGCGGGCGCCTGCTCAACCTGCCCGAGGTACGCGCCCACCTGCTGCACCGGCTGCGCCGCCAGGCGGAGACCAGCGGCGACGGCCGCCTGGCGGAACTGCACGACGAACTGGCCGCCTACACCTACCCCGGCGTCGAGCTGAACGTCGCCGTCGTGCCCAGCCCGGCCGACATCCTGCTGCCGCTGAGGGTGCGGCACGGGGAGCGCGTGCTGTCGATGTTCACCACGATCGCGACGTTCGGCACGCCCGTGGAGGTGACGGTGTCGGAGCTGGCCATCGAGACGTTCTGGCCCAACGACGAGGAGACGGCGGCGTTCTTCCGTTAGGCGCTCACCGCTCCGACTGCACGATGTCGCGGTGGATGCGCGACAGCGGCACGCCGTCGGTCTGCAGGCGGCGCACGGTCTCGTTGACCATCGAGGGCGGGCCGCAGACGTAGACGTCGTGCTCGGACCACGTGTGGAAACGCTGCGTCACCTCCGGCAGGTGGCCGCGCATGCCGTCCCACGACGGCTGGCCGGACACCACGGGCAGCACGCGCAGCCACGGGAACGACGACTCCATCCTGATCAGATCCGGCAGGTCGTAGAGCTCTTCCGCGGTACGCGCGCCGTACAGCAGATGGATGTTGGGACGCCGGCCCGAGGCGATGACGTGCTCGATGATCGCCTTGATCGGCGCCAGCCCGGTGCCGCCCGCCACGCACAGGATGTCGCGCGCGCTGTGCTCCTCGGCCGCCATCGTGCCCATGGGCGGGCCGAGCATGACGGTGTCGCCGATGCGCGTGTGCCGGATCAGCGTGGTCGACACCCAGCCGCCGGGCACCGCGCGTACGTGCAGGCGCAGGGTGTTGTCGGCGCGCGGGGCGTTGGCGATGGAGAAGGTCCGCCAGACGCGCGGCCATCGCGCCGTCTGGACGTTCACGTACTGTCCCGCCGTGTACGGCAGGCGTTGCGTCGGCCGGAGCGTGAGGACGGCGATGTCCGGGGCCCGGCGTTCGTGGTCGATCACCTCGGCCAGCCACCACGCGGGCGAGACCCCGGCGTCGGCGGAAGCCGATTCGATCATGAGGTTGGCGGCGGCGGTGTAGGCGGCGACCCAGGCCGCCTCGATCTCGGTGTTCCACACGTCGGCGGCGAAACGCCTGATCGTGGCCAGAAGCGCGTTGCCGACGGCGGTGTAGTGCTCGGCGATCACGCCGTATTTGCGGTGGTCGCGGCCGAGCTGGCCGAGATAGGAGGCCAGGCTGTCGGGACTGTCCAGGCTCCACACGATGCGGGTGAGGGCGGTGAAGAGCCGGTCGCGCTGGATGTCCATGGCCGGTGGGAACATCCCTCGCAGGTGCGGGCTCTCGGCGAACAACCGGCCGTAGAAGTAGGCGGCGGCTTTGTCGGCCACCGGTTCGACGACGGAGAAACTTTCCTTGACCAGGCGCGGATTCAACGTCATTTAACTGACCCCACTTTTCGGCCGGAATCTCATTCCGGTCGTGATGTTCACCTCCCTGACGGCTCCGGGTGACGAGCGCTCGACGGGCCCCGGCTCGGCCGATCGCTCGCTTTGGAGTCTTACATCACTGCGTTGGAGCCACAACCGTTTCACCTCAATATGGTGCGAACCACAACTATCCGTAACTGTAACGTTATTTTCCGCATTCATCTGGTTATGGCGGCGGACTTTAAAAGTGAAAGTTAATCGGATTCGCATTCCCCCCTTTCTCTCGCTCAAGCCGCCCCCATTCCGCCCCCACCGGCCTGACCACCGCACCCCACCCCGGCCCGCTCCCGCCCCGACCGCCACCCATGGGCCATGCGCCCACCGTGGCGTGGCGGGCGGCCGGGTCGGTGGCGGATGCCGGAGCGGCCATCCGCGAGGCCTGGCACCGGCCGGCCCGCTGAGAGCACATAGGGGACGGGAAAGGGCGCTAGTCGGATCTCGGGTTGAAGACCAGGGCCAGCGACCGCAGTGCCAGGATGAACCCGATCAGCAGGAACGCACCCCCGACCACCGTCAGCAACCGGATGTTCGGTGTGATCATCGGCCCGATGTCCGCCGTGATCAGCATGATCGCGCCCAGCGTGGCACTCCCCGCCAGCACCGCGATCACGATCTGCTGCACCAGCCCGGTCAGGAACCGCCGGTCCCCGTCGTCGGCCAGCGGCCGTACGTTGAACGAGAGCCTGCCCTGCTCCAGATCCTCGACGACGTGGCTGACGCGTCGCGGCAGCCGCTGGAGGATCGGCAGGTAGCCGGCCAGCCGTTCCTCCAGATCGGCCCTGACCCTGCCGGGCTCGACTGCCTCGCGCATCAGCGCGCGGCCCTGTTCGCGGGCGGCTCCGACCATGTCGACGTCGGGGCTGATCAGCGCGAGGGTTCCGTCGAGCGCGGCGAGCGCGCGGAAGGCGGCCGCGATCTGCGGCGGTACGGCGAAGCCGTGGTCGTGGACCACCCTCAGCAGGCTGCCGAACATGCCGCTCGACCCGCCGCGCCCGGTTCCGCTCCGGTAGCGGACCATGAGCTGTCCGATCTGCCGTTCCAGGTCCCGTTCGGCCAGGCCGCGCGGCCGGTCGAGCAGTTCGATCAGGGCGTCGGTGGCGGCGATCGCGTCGTCCCTGTCCACGGCCAGCAGCAGCATGCCGAGCGCCCGCCGCGTGGAGTCGTCGAGCCGGCCGACGGAGCCGAAGTCGAGCAGGCCGAGCCCGCCGTCCTCGTCGACCAGGACGTTGCCGGGGTGCAGGTCGGCGTGGAAGACACCGGTGCGTACCTGCTGCCTGAGCACCTCGCTGAGCAGCCGGTGGGCGATCTGGCCGCGCCGTTCGGGGCCCAGGGCGGCCAGTATGGGCGCGGCGGCGCCGACGGGGGTGCCGCGCAGGCGGGTCATGACGAGCAGCGTGCCGCTGGAGTGTTCCTCGACGACCTCGGGCACCGCGATGCCGCCGTCGAGCGTGGCCGACACACTGCGCAGGTTGTCGAGTTCGACGGTGTAGTCGAGCTCCTCCTCCAGCGAGGCGGCGAACCCCTTCGCCAGCGTGAACACCCGCAGCGAGCGCCCCCACGGCGTGCCGCGCTCCAGCCTGCGGCTGAGCCTGAGGATGATCTCCATGTCGGAGGCGACCTGGGCGCGGGCGCGCGGCCGCTGCACCTTGAGCACGACCTCGCGGCCGTCGAGCAGCCGCGCCGCGTGCACCTGGGCGACGGAGGCGGCGGCCATCGGCTCGGGGTCGACGGAGGCGAACACCTCGGCCACCGGCCTGCCGAGCGCCGCCCTGATGGCCGCCTCGATCTCGGGCCACGGCTCGGGCTCCGCCCTGGTCTGCAGGGTCGCGAGCTGGTCGGCGAACTGCCCGGGGATCAGGTCGCGGCGGGTGGAGAGCATCTGCCCGAGCTTGACGAAGGTGACGCCGCCCTCGTTGAGCGCCGCCTTCAGGGAGCGGGCGAGTTTCGTGTCGCCGTGGTACGGGTCGGTTCTGCGCCTGCCGCGCAGGTAGCCGCCGAGGCCGTGCCGTACCGCGATCTTCATGATCTGTGTGTAGCGGCGGGCCCGGCGGCGGCGGGCCCGCCAGCCCTTGAGCAGGTCGAGCGGGGACGGCAGCGTGCCGGTGGGGACGACCACCTCCAGCACCACGAGGGCGGTGAGCCCGAGGACGAACACCCACGCGATCACCAGGCTGAGGACGAGGTACGCGGCCGGCATCGAGACCATGATCCGGCCGTCGGCGACGATCCCGGCGAACTCGGAGAACGACGTGACGGCCGAGCCGATGGCGCTGGTCACGAACAGGCCGACGACGATCGTGCGGGGCCAGCCGACCGGGATGCCGAGCGCGCGCCTGGCCACGACGGCGGCCAGCCAGGCGGTGACGGCCAGGGTGAGGGGAGTCAGGAGGTCCATGCTCAGGAGCGCCCCTCGTCGTCCTCTTCAGCCTTTCGCAGGGCCGCCAGCATGCGGGACTCCTCCTGGTCGATCCAGCGCATGGTCGACTTCGTGAAGTGCTTGCCGTAGCGGAACAGGAGCTCGGGGGCGCCCAATGAGGCGGCCTGCTCCGCCTCGGGCAGCTGGTCGCCGGGCAGCACCGCGTCGATCACCTTCTCGAACTGGGAGAAGATGTTCTTGCGCTCCTCCAGGAGGCGGCCGACGAGGTCGGGGCTGCCGCCGCCGGCGAAGAAGAGTTTGACCAGGTTCTCGTCCCGGATCTGGACGGGCGATGACAGCGACTCCAGCCAGGCGCGCAGCGCGGAGCGGCCCGAGTCGGTGATCTCCCAGCGCTGGCGTGAGCGCGGACCCTCGGCCTCCCCGTCCGGCCGGATGAGCCCCTGCTCGGCCAGGTGGCGCAGCTGGGGGTAGAGCTGGCCGTTGCTGATGCCCCAGAACGCCTCCATCGAGCGCTTCGCGGCCCGCAGGATCTCGTAGCCGGACTGCGCCTTCAACGACAGGAAGCCGAGGATCGCCCACGCGGTGGGCGTCAGGTCGGGCAGCTGATCATCTTGTGCCATGCGGCCAGCATAATGCGTCTGGCAGACATATGACGGAGGTCGCCGACCTGCGCTCTCCTCCGATCGGCGCTCGCACGGTGAGCGCGCTCACGTATCTGCCAGACATATTAGGGGGTGCCGGGGGCGGGGCGCGCGCCAGCCGGGCCCGAAAACACCCCTAAAAGCTGATAAATCATCCAAAACCGGGATAAAACCAACCTTTGCCATATATCTGACAGATAACGCGAGATGGATTGACTGATCGTGTGAAGTCGGAATAATCGGATCTTGGTGTGTGAGTTCCTCCGCCGCCACAAGCGACACCCCGCAGGACGGCCACGCCTCCCATCCACCCATGCAAAGGTTGTCATGGCTTCCCCTCGCTCGCCCCAGCAGGCGCAGTGGCTCTGGCCCGTCACCCTGGCCCTCCCCATCCTCGCCGCGCTGCTGGCCTTCGCCGCCGCGACCGGCGCCGCCGCCTGGTTACCCGTGGCCGCGGGCGTGCTGGCGCTGGTCTGCGCCGTGGCCGTGGCCGCCGTCCGGTACGAGCACGGAGCCACGGTCCAGGCCCTGGAGCAGCGGGAGCGGGCGAGCAAGCAGCGCGAGGCCGAGTTCCAGCACCACGTCCAGCAGCGCAACCTCCAGTGGAACAACCACCTGGCCGCCCGCGCCGCCGCCCTCGACGAAGCGGTCAAGCACCTGGTCACCGAGCGCATCCCGGCGGTGGGAAACGACACCCCGGTGCCCCCGCCGTACCAGAACGGGGCCCTGGACGAGGAGGTGGCCGCCCGGCTGGAGGACGTGCTCGACGCCGTGGCCGGCTCCGCCAAGCAGGACGGCGAGCGGCAGGAGTCGCTGCGGCTGGCCGTCGTGGCGCTGGCGCGCCGGGTGCAGACCTCCGCGCACCGCATCCAGGAGACCGTCTCGCTCATGGCCGAGCGGCACCCCGGCAACCCGGACGTCCTCGAGGCCAGCATGCAGGTCGACCACGCCGCCGCCCAGCAGGGCCGCCACGCGCAGAGCCTGGCCGTGCTGTGCGGCGACTGGCCGGGCCAGCAGTGGCCCAAGCCGCTCGCGCTGGTCGACGTGGTACGCGCCGCCGCCTCGCGCATCGTCGCCTACAAGCGCGTCGAGGTCTCCGGCGACCCCGACACCGCCGCCTCGGCCAAGGTCGTCGAGCCGCTCATCCACCTCGTCGCCGAACTGCTGGCCAACGCCACCCAGTCCTCGCCCCCCGCCACCACGGTGCTGGTGGCCATCCGCAACGTCCAGCGCGGCGCGGTCATCGAGATCGACGACGGCGGCGTCGGCATGGACGAGCACCACCTGGAGCAGGCCCGCGAGGTCGTCTCCGGCCGCCGCACCGTCGGCGTCGGCGAGGTCGGCGAGATCCCGCAGACGGGGCTGGCCGTCATCGGGCACTACGTGCGCCGCCACGGCTTCCTGGCCGACCTGCTGCCCTCGCCCTACGGCGGCGTGCGCGCCGTGGTGCTGGTGCCGACCGAGGTGGTCGAGACGCTGGAACCGGTGTCCGCGCCGCCGGTCAGGGCGGCCCGGCCCGCCGTACCGGAGGAGAGGGCGCCGCACGCCGCCCCCCAGGATCCCGAGCTGCCCCGCCGCCGCTCCAAGCGCGGCGAGGCCGCGCCCCCGGCAGAGGGTACGGCGGGCGGCCCGTTCACCGCGGCGGAGGGCCCAGGCGAGGAAGGCGCGCCCGCGGACCAGCCCGCACCGGCGCGCACCGACACGACGCCCGAGCAGGCGGGCGCCTGGATGGCGGCCTTCTTCGACCACAACGCCGATACCGAGCCCGGCGACGACGAATGACGGAGGAATGGATGCAGCAGGACCAGGACTGGATGATCGGCGAGGTCGTCTGGGTCCCCGGTGTCAGGCACGTCGTCGTCCTCAGCTCCGACGGGCTGCTGAAGGCCCGCTCCGCCGGAACCCCGCGCGACGTCGCCGACCGCCTGTCGGCGGCCTGCTCGGGCCTGCAGTCGCTGGCGCAGAGCGTCGGCAGGGAGTTCGGCATGGACGGCGGCGCGGTCAAGGAGCTGATGGTCGGCTTCGAGGGCGGCTACCTGTTCGCGCGCTCGGCGGGCACCGGCTCCCACCTGGTGGTGATCACCGAGCCGGTGGTGGACCCGCGCCTGATCGCCCAGCAGATGCAGGCCCAGGTCATCAAGATCGGAGAACGGAACTTCAGCACCCCGGCCCGCAGGGCATGACGGACCCGGGCGGCTACAAGGACCAGGCGGTCCGCCCGTACGTGCTGACGCAGGGCAGGGCCCGCCCCTCGCGCAACACGATCGGCCTGGACACGCTGCTCGTGGTCACCGAGGCGGGCAAGCCGCTGCCGGTCTCGGCCAGCCGCCAGGAACGCGACCTGGTGCGCATGTGCCGCAGGCTGCTGTCGCTGGCCGAGGCGGCGGCCTACCTGGAGCTGCCGCTCAGCGTCGCCTCGATCCTCGCCTCCGACCTGGTCGACTCCGGCCACCTGACCGCCCGCTCGCGTATCCCCGAAGTCGCCCGGCCGTCACCGAACATGCTCAAGGAGGTGCTGGATGGCCTCCGCAGGCTCCGCTGACCGCTACCTTCCCGACACGGTCCAGGAATCGGTGAAGATCCTCGTGGTCGGCGACTTCGGCGTAGGGAAGACCACCATGATCGGGTCGGTCAGCGAGATCGAGCCGCTGCGCACCGAGGAGACGATGACGCAGGCCAGCGTCGGCGTCGACGACCTGGCCGGGCTGGAGGCCAAGGCCACCACCACGGTCGCCATGGACTTCGGCCGCATCACGCTGAGCCCGCTCACCGCCCTCTACCTGTTCGGCACGCCGGGCCAGCAGCGCTTCTGGGATCTGTGGGCGGGGCTGTCGGAAGGGGCGGTGGGCGCGCTGGTGCTCATCGACACGCGGCGCCTCGAAGGCAGCTTCGAGGTGCTCGACCAGCTCGAACTCCGCGGCGACATGCCGTTCGCCGTGGCCGTGAACCTGTTCCCCGACTCGGTCAGGCACAGCAGGAAGGCGCTGCGCGAGGCGCTCGACCTGGCCCCGGACACGCCGATCGTCGAGTGCGACGCCAGGAACCGGGCCTCCTCGCTCGACTGCCTCATCACGCTGGTCGAGCACGCCGTACAGAAAGAGCAGGCGGGCCAGAAGGCGCCCGCCGTACAGAAAGAGAAGGCATGACCACCCCGCTCACGGCCACCACCGACTACGAGGAGCTGCGGGCCCAGTGGGGTGACGTGGCCTGGGTCGAGCTGGAGCCCGGGGTGGGCGCCTGGCTCGTCATGGGCTACCAGGAGATCCTCACCATCACCCGCCAGGAGAAGCTCTACAGCCGCGATGCCCGCAACTGGCGGCTGTTCCAGGAGGGGGTGGTGCCGCCGGACTCGGGGCTCGGGCCGATGATGTTCTGGCGGCCGAACGTGATCGGCGCCGACGGGGGCGAGCACCGCAGGCTGCGCCGTCCGCTGGACGACGGCGTGGCCGCGATCGACCAGCGGCGCATGCGCCGCTCGGTGGAGGGCATGTGCGCGGACCTGATCGCCGGCTTCCGCGACAAGGGCAGCGCCGACCTGGTGGGGGAGTACGCGGCGGTCATCCCCATGCTGGCCATCGCCGACCTGTTCGGCCTGGACGTCACCCAGGGGCACGAGCTGCTGGCGGCGCTGCGCGCGCTGTTCGGCAGCGCCGAGGACTCCCAGGCCGGCAACAGGAAGTTCGAGGAGATCCTCGGCGGCATCATGCACGCCCGCCAGCAGGACCCCGCCGAGGACCTCACCAGCCGCTTCCTGCGCCACCACGACCTCAACGGCGACGCCGAGGTGCTGCAGTCGATGGTGGTGATGATCTCCGCCGCCCAGGAGACCACGACCACGTGGATCTCCCAGACGCTGCGCCTGGTGCTGACCGACCCGCGCTTCGCCGGGCGGATGCGCGGCGGACGGCTCGGCGTCGACGACGCGCTCGACGAGGTCCTGTGGCGCGACCCGCCGATGACGAACATGCCCGCCAGGTACGCGCTGCGCGACACCGAACTCGGCGGCCGGCGCATCGCGCGCGGCGACGCCCTGGTCCTGGGTCTGGCCGCCGCCAACGCCGACCCGGGCGCGCACACCGGCGAAGCGGTGATCGAACTCGGCAACCGGGCCCACCTGGCGTGGAGCGCGGGCCCGCACGCCTGTCCCGCCCCGGTCCCGGCGCGCCTGATCACCCGCACCGCGGTCGAGACGGCCCTGCACCTGCTGCCCGACGTCCGCCTCGCGGTGGCGCCGGACGAGCTCACCCCGCACCCCTCGCCGTGGACCCGCTGCCCCGCGGCGCTCCCGGTCCTGTTTGGAGATCACTGATGGACATCATCACGCTCGACCCGGCCGGAACCGACCACCACGGCGAGGCGGCCAGGCTGCGCGAGGCGGGGCCGGTCGTGCGGGTGGAGCTGCCCGGCGGCGTCCGGGCCTGGGCCGTCACCCACCACGAACTCCTGGCGGAACTGGTCGCCGACCGCCGGGTGAGCAAGGACTGGCGCAACTGGAACGCCATCCGGCGCGGCGAGATCCCCGACGACTGGCCGCTGATCGGCATGGTCAAGGTCACCAACATGGTCACCGCCGACGGGCGCGAGCACCACCGGCTGCGCAAGTTCGTCACCCAGACGCTGACGCCGCGCCGCGTGCAGGGCATGCGGCCGAGGCTGGAGCAGATCGTGGACGGGCTCCTGGACGAGCTGCCCGGCCACGCCGCCCCGGACGGAACCGTGGACCTGCGCCCGCACTACGCCTACCCGGTGCCCATGCGGATGATCTGCGAGCTGGTCGGCGTGCCCGAGCAGGAGCGCGACGAGCTGCGCACGCTCGTGGACAGCATCTTCCGCTCGACCACCTCCCCCGAGGAGGTGCTGCGCACCCAGCGCGACATCCACCTGCTGCTGGGCCGCCTGGTGGCGGGCAAGCACGCCGCACCGGGCGACGACCTGACCAGCGCGCTCATCGCCGCGCAGGTGGACGACCCGGACCGGCTGACCGACGAGGAACTGGCCGGGACCATCTGGCTCATGCTGGCCGCCGGGCACGAGACCACGCTGAGCCTGGTCGTCAACGCCGTACGGGCGCTGCTGACCCACCCCGACCAGCTCTCCCTGGCCCTGAAGGGCGACGAGGCCACCTGGGCCGCGGTGGTGGAGGAGACGCTGCGCTGGGACGCGCCCATCGGCAACTTCATGGCCCGCTACCCCCTGGAGGACCTCACGGTGGCGGGTGTGACGATCCCCGCGGGCGAGGCCATCCTGGCCCCCTACAGCGCCGTGGGCCGCGACACGGCGCAGCACGGTGCGGACGCCGACCGCTTCGACATCACCCGTGAGCAGCGCCGTCACCTGGCCTTCGGCGGCGGGCCGCACGTGTGCCTGGGCGCCGCGCTGGCCCGTCTGGAGACCGCGGTGGCCCTGCCCGCCCTGTTCGCCCGCTATCCCGGCATGTCGCTGGACGCCGCGCGCATCCCCCCGGTCCCCTCCCTGTTCTCCAACTCCGCCGCCACCCTCCCGGTCCGCCTCTAGCCGAAGATCGCGGGCGGGTCGCCGGTGTACCAGAGGTTGTCGATCACCACCCGGGTCATCACCCAGCGCCCGCCCTCGCGTACCAGCTCCACGTCGTAGAGGTTCTTCAGCAGCGCGTGCACGCTCCGGTCGGCGGTGAGCAGGTGCTGGGCCTCGACCATCGCGGTCAGGCGGGCCGTGTCGCCGGTGACCTGGACGCGCGGGTTGGTGACCTGGTGCGTGGTCGCCACCCGGCCCGCGAACCCGCCCAGGATGGCCGAGACGATCGTGTCCCTGCCCGACATCACCGGCGGCGCGGCCCCCCACTTCGCCGCGGCCGGGCCGAAGTCCAGGCCGGCGTCCTCGGCGAAGGCCGAGGCGAACAGCTCCGCGTCCCCCAGGTCCTGGCCCAGCGCGAACCGGTACAGGGCGTCGATGATCTCCGGCAGGTCGCGCGGGTCCGCGCCGTCCGCGAGCGCGCGGTCAGTAGTGACGTACATGTGATTCATCCTTGTTTCGTCCGTTCTCGTCATCAATGCGAGTCTGTGCAAGGATCATGAAGCGTGGTTTAACGGTCCGGGGTGGCATGGTGGAGAGATACGAGCTGGAAGCCTTCCTGACGCTGGCCGAGGAACTGCACTTCGGCCGCGCCGCCGAGCGGCTGCGCGTGTCCACCGCCCGCGTCAGCCAGACGATCAAGAAGCTGGAGCGGAAGGTCGGGGTGCCGCTGTTCGACCGCAGCAGCCGGCGGGTCGAGCTGTCGGCCGTGGGACGGCAGCTGCACGAGGAGATCCGGCCCGCCTGGGAGCTGATCGGCGCGGCAGTGGAACGCGCCATCGAGACCGGCAAGGGCATCACCGGCACGCTGACCGTCGCCTTCGTGGGCCCGGCCGGCGGGCAGCTCGTCATGGGGGCGGCCGAGGAGTTCCGCGCCAGGCAGCCGGGGTGCGCGGTGGACATCAGGGAGGCGCAGCTCGGCGACGTCGTGCCCTGGCTGCGCGAGGGCGTGGCCGACCTGGCGCTGACCGGCTTCCCCATGGACGCGTCCGGCGTGGTGGCCGGGCCGGTGCTGGTGCGCGAGGCGCGGATGCTGGCGGTGCCCGCCGGGCATCCGTTCGCCCGCAGGACGCGGGTGTCGGTCGAGGATCTGGCCCGGGTGCCCGTGCTGCGGCTGCCCGAGTCGGTGCCGGAGTCGCACCGGGCCGACCGTACGCCCCGCCGTACACCGGCCGGCCGGGCCATCGCGCCGGGTCCGGTGGCGGCGACCCTGCACGAGATCCTCACGCTCGTGGGGGCAGGGCGCGGCGTGTTCCCGGTCGGCGCGCAGACCCGCCGCTACCACCCCCGCCCCGACGTGGCCTACGTGCCCTTCGGCGACGCGGCCCCGGTCGAGTGGGGCCTCATGTGGCGGTCGGGGGGAGGGAGCGCGCGGGTCCTCGCCTTCGCCCGCGCCGCCGGCGACCTCCTGTCCGCCCACCGATAGCCGAGAAGCGGATCAGCACGTGAGATTCGGGCGGGGATAGAAGTGACAGAACGGGATCTCCGGGAGAGCCGACATAACCGAAATGGTCTGCGCCATGATGGGCTTGAGGCCCCAACTCCCTGGAGATCGCATGTCTCGACCCCTGATCGGTATCACCGCCTACTTCGAGGCCGCCCGCTGGGGCGACTGGGTCAGGGAGGCCGTGCTGTCTCCGCCCTCGTACGCCAAGGCCGTCACCCGCGCCGGCGGCGCCCCCGTGATCCTGCCGCCGCTCGGCCTGCACGCCGTCGAGGACTACGTACGCGGGCTGAAGGGCATCGTGCTGGCCGGTGGTGTCGAGGTCGGCGCGCAGGCCTACGGCGAGGACGACGACGCCAGGGTGGCCGAGCCGCAGGCGCACCGCGACCGGTTCGAGCTGGCGCTGGCCCGCGCCGCCGTCCAGGCCGACGTGCCCATCCTGGCCGTGGCCCGCGGCATGCACGTGCTCAACGTCGCCCAGGGCGGCACGCTCATCCCCTGGCTGCCCGACGTGCTCGACCACGAACGGCACGGCGAACAGGGCCCGCACGTGATCCAGGTGAGCGTGTCGAGCAAGCTGGGCAAGGCCGTGGGCGACAAGGTCGAGGTGGTGGCCCCGCACACCCAGTCGGTACGCAGGCTCGGCTCGGGCCTGCTGGCCGTCGCCTGGGCCGACGACCAGATCGTCGAGGGGATCGAGCTCCAGGGGCACCGTTTCGGCGTGGGCGTGCAGTGGCACCCGGAACGCGCCGAGGAGATCAAGCTCTTCGATGCGCTCGTGGAGGCGGCCCGCTAGGCTTCGGATCATGCCGCTGCATCCCCAGGCGCGGGACTTCGTCGCGCGCTTCCCGTCGGATCTGGGCGTCGACCCGGACACGCTCGATCTGGGCGCCATCCAGCGGATGCGCGCGGAGGACGGCCTGGCCGCCGAGCGCGGGCCGATCACGCACCTGCCGTTCGTGCGCGACGAGACGGCCGAGGGCGTGCCCATCAGGATCTACCGCTCCGACCGCGGCGAGGACGCCCTGCCGGTGGTGGTCTACTTCCACGGCGGCGGCTTCGTCTTCGGCAGCGTCAAGCGCAACGACGCCGTGGGCCGCGACCTGGCCATCCGCACCGGCGCCGTCGTGGTCTCCGTCGACTACCGGCTCGCTCCGGAAAACGTCTTCCCCGACGCGGCCGACGACGCCTGGGCCGTGGTGCGCGACGTCTTCGCCCGGCCCGCCTTCTACCAGAGCAACGGCCGCGTGGCCGTCATCGGCGACAGCGCCGGGGGCAACCTCGCCGCCGTGGCCGCCTGGCAGGCGCGTGAGGCCGGGCTGAGCCTGGCCCACCAGGTGCTGGTCTACCCGGTCATGGACGCGGCGATGGACACGCCGAGCTACCGGGAGTTCGGCGAGGGCTTCGGGCTCGACGCCAGGGAGATGGCCTGGTTCTTCGCCCAGTACGCGCCGGGCGCCGACCCGGCCGACCCGCGACTGTCGCCGCTGCGGCTGGACTCCTGCGAGGGGCTGGCGCCCGCGACCGTCGTGACCGCCGGATGCGACGTGCTGCGCGACGAGGGCGAGCGCTACGCCGAACGCCTGGCCAAGGCCGGGGTCGCGGTGGAGTCACGCAGGTTCGACGGCGCCGTGCACAGCTTCTTCGGCCTGCCGGGGCTGTTCGACCAGGCGATCGAGGCCCGCGAGTACGTGGCGGAGCGGCTACGCGAGGACCTGGCCCCGTGACCTACTCCTACGACAAGCTCAAGACCGACATGCCCGCCGACGGCGTGCTGCGCGTGACCATCAGCGAGCCGCGCCGCCTCAACGCCGTCGACATGGCCGGCCACCGCGAACTGGCCGAGATCTGGCGCGACATCGACCGCGACGACGCGGTCCGCGCGGTCGTGGTCAGGGGAGAGGGCAGCGCGTTCTCCGCCGGCGGCGACCTGTCGATGATCGAGGAGATGACGCTCGACCACGCCACCCGGCTGCGCGTGTTCGGCGAGGCCCGCGACATCGTCTACAACGTCCTCAACTGCTCAAAGCCGATCGTCTCCGCCATCCAGGGCCCCGCGGTCGGCGCGGGGCTGGCCGTGGCGCTGCTGGCCGACATCTCCGTCGCCGGGCGCACCGCCCGCATCATCGACGGCCACACCCGCCTCGGCGTCGCGGCGGGCGACCACGCGGCCATCATCTGGCCGCTGCTGTGCGGCATGGCCAAGGCCAAGTACCACCTGCTGCTGTGCGAGCCGGTCTCCGGCGCGGACGCCGAGCGGATGGGCCTGGTCAGCCTGTGCGTGGACGACGACCAGGTCCACGACAAGGCCATGGAGATCGCGGTACGGCTGGCCGCCGGCGCCCAGGAGGCGATCCGGCTGACCAAGTACTCGCTCAACAACTGGCTGCGCATGGCGGGACCGGCCTTCGACGCCTCGCTGGCCATGGAGTTCCTCGGCTTCACGGGCCCCGACGTGCGGGAGGGCGTGCGGGCGCTGCGCGAGAAGCGGCCGCCGAGCTTCTAGTCCGCCGACCGGCTCGGCACCGCCTCCGGGCGTGGGCGAGGCGCGCTGCCTCAGAAGCTGCGTGGCAGGCCGAGGACCTGGGTGGCCAGGTAGTTCAGGAGGAGTTCCTCGGTCACCGGCGCCACCTTGCCGATCCGGGCGTCGGTGAGCAGGCGGGCCACGGGATACTCCAGCGAGTACGCCATGCCGCCGTGCGTCTGGAAGGCCGCGTCGGCCGCCTCCCACGCGGCCTGCGAGGCGGTCAGCTTGGCGATGTTGGCCTCGGTCCCGCAGGGCAGCCCGCGGTCGAACGACCACGCCGCCTTGTACAACATCAGCCGGGCCAGCTCGATCTTGGCCTTGACCCGGGCCAGCGGGAACGCGATCGCCTGGTTCGCGCCGATCGCCCGGCCGAACACCTCGCGCTCCTTGGCGTACGCGACCCCGACCCGCAGCGCCACCTCGGCCCCGCCCAGCGCGGAGGCGGCCAGCAGGATGCGCTCGGGGTTGAGGATGTCCCACAGCACCAGCGCGCCCTGGTCCACCTGCCCCACGACACCGCTCGCCGGAACCCGCAGGTCGTCCAGGAACACCATGTTCGACGGCGTCGTGTTCGCGCCCATCTTGGGGATCGGCCGGTAGCTGAGCTGGCCCGCGGCCACCGCCTCCGGCACGTTCACCAGCAGCACGGTCAGGCCGTTGGTGCGCGGCTTGGCCTCGGCCGCCGGGATCGTCCGCGTCACCAGCAGCATCCACGTCGCCCGCTGCACGCCGGTGATCCAGATCTTCTGGCCCCTGACCACGAACTCGTCGCCGTCGCGGCGGGCCGAGGTGGTGATGGCCAGGGAGTTCGACCCGGCGTCCGGCTCGGTCAGCGCGAAGCACGTCTCGATCTCGCCCGTGGCCATCTTGGGCAGAAGCGCGGCCTTCTGCTCGTCCGAGCCGTGCCGGGCGATGGTCAGCGCGCCGAAGCCGGGCGTCAGCACGTACGTGAACGCCGAGCCCCCCGCCGATCCCGACGCCGACAGCGTCTCGGTCGCGACCGCGAGCTCCAGCAGCCCCTGACCGCCACCCCCATGCTCCTCGGGTACGGCCAGCCCCAGCCACCCGCCCTTGGCCAGTTCCGCCCAGACCTCCTCCGGCCACCGCTTCTCGGCCTCGCAGCGCTGCCAGTAGTCCATGTCGTATCGGGCGCAGATGTCGCCGACGCCGCGCTGGACGGCCAGCGCGCTCTCCGGAAGCGTGAAATCCATCGGCCCATCGTAGAAGGAAGTTCTGGTCAGGGTCGAGCCGCGCGGATCATCGTTGATCCGCGCGGGCAGGCTCAGGGGCGGGGGCGGCGCGCGTGGAAGACGAAGGCGGGCGGCGCGTTGCGCCACACCGTACGGCCCGGCACGACCTCTTCGAACCGCTCGTCCAGCAGGCCGCGGAAGCGGCGGGCGGCGCTGAGCGGAATGGCGTGGATGTAGGAGAACGTGGTGAACGCCCCGCCGGAGCCGAGCGCCGTGCACACCGCACCGAGCAACTGCTGCTGCAGGCTCTCGGGAAAGGCGGCCCAGGGCAGGCCGCTGACGACCACGTCCGCGCGGTTCAGGCGGCGCTCGGCCAGCAGTTCCGGTAGCCGGGCGGCGTCGTCGCGTACCACGTCCACCAGCGGGTAGCGCTGGGCGAGCAGCCCGGCCAGCGAGTCGTTCAACTCGACGGCCAGGTGGTGCCCGCGCCCGCACAACCGGCGCTGGATCTCGGCCGTGAAGGGGCCGGTGCCGGGGCCGAGCTCGACCACGACCGGTTCTCCGCGTTCCGGGATCGGGGCCGAGACCGCCTCGGCCAGCCGCCTGGAACTGGGTGCGAGCGCGCCGATGCTGGCGGGCGAGCGCAGGAACTGGCCCAGAAAGAGAGCGGTGTCGTTAGACATGTGAGGAAACTTACGGCATAGATCGGGGCTCACTCCTCGGTCGAACGGACAGAGTTCCGGCCACTTGGAGGAGGCCCGGTCCTCCCCGGGGAGGACCCGGTAGCCGACACGCGGGGATAGCGTTTGTCCATGCGTTGGCGATGGCGGGGAGTGCCGCTCGATCTCCTCCTGGCCGCCTCCGGCATCGGCCTGGACCTGCTGATATCGGGCAAGGCTCCCGCGTGGGAGGAGCGTCCCGCCCTGTCGGTGATCCTGTTCGCGGTGCTGGCCGGGGCGCCGATGGGGTTCGTGCGCCGCTGGCCGGTCGCCGTCGTCCTCTACCTCGCGGGCTTCCTCGTCTACACCGACCAGATCGGGTCCTTCACCTCCAACACGGCGCAGGTGCTGCTGTGCGCGGCCCTCGGCGCCGCCGCCTACCGCACCCGCTGGCCCCGGATGGTCGCGGCCGTGGCGGCGGGCGCGCTGGCGAGCGCGTTCAACATCGCCGACCCGGGCGTGGCGTTCACGTCCACCGCGTGGATGTACTCGGTGGGGATAGCGCTGTTCCCCGCACTGCTCGGCGCCTATCTGCGGCGGCCCGCCGTACGGCTGGAAGAGCGCGCCATCGCGCCCGACCTGCTGCTCGCGGCGGGCGGCGTCGCCTACGCGGTGCTCAGCACCTGGACGAGCTGGCACGCCGCCGAGCAGCCGATCTGGGTCACCGGGCTGCTCGCGGTGGCCGGCGGGCTGTCGCTCGGCGTCGCGCGGCGGCTGCCCGGCCTGGTCTTCCTGCTCCAAGGGCTGCTGCTGCTGGCCGCCGACAGCTACCTGCCGCAGGTGGTCAACACCTGCATGCTGCTGGTGCTCATCTCCATCGGCGTGTTCGCGATGCGGGTCTCCTCGTGGCTGTGGACCGCCGCGGTCTACCTCGCCGCGTGCATCCTGGGCTCGATCGCCGTCGTCGAGCCCGGCGTCGAGACCACGCCGGTCCGCGTCGTGGTGCTGATGGCGCTGGTCGTCACGCCGGTGGCGATCGGCCGCTACCTCGGCGCGAACCAGGCCGCGCGCTCGGCCGAACAGCTGCGCGCCCGCGAGTCGGCCCGCCTGGCGGTCGCCCAGGTACGCGCCGACCAGCTCGCCGAGCGCGAGCGCATCGCCCGCGAGGTCCACGACATCGTCGCCCACCACGTCGGCGCCATGGTGCTGCGGGCCGGCGCCGCCCACTACGCCGCGCCCGAGGGCCCGATCGCCGACGCGCTCGCCGACATCCGCCAGACCGGCCACCAGGCGCTGGAGGACCTGCGCGGCCTGCTCCACCTGCTGCGCGACCCCGACAGCCCGCCCGACCTGCTCGCCGACCCCGGCGACGTGGTCAGGGAGTCGGCCGAGCGGATGAGCGCCGCCGGCCTCGTGGTCGCGCTCGACGTCGACCCCGCCATGGAGGAGGCGCCGCTGGTCACCCGCGCCTCCGCCGCCCGCATCGTCCAGGAAGGCTTGACGAACGTGCTCAAACACGCAGGACCCGGCACCGAGGTGAGCGTCAGCGTCACCCGGGCCCGCACCGCGGGCGGCCTGTCGGTCGAGGTACGCAACGGCCCGCCGGTCACCACCCGCGAGCCGCTGCCCTCCTCCGGCCAGGGGCTGGCCGGGATGCGCGAGCGGGTGCGCGCACTCGGCGGCGCCCTGACCGCGGGACCCGACGGGCGCGGCGGCTGGCTGCTGAGCGCCACCCTGCCCGGCGCCCGGGGGAGCGCCGCGTGATCCGCGTGCTGGTCGCCGACGACCAGGCCCTGGTACGGGCGGGCGTACGCATGCTGCTGCAGGCGGCGGGCGGCATGGAGGTGGTCGGCGAGGCCGAGGACGGAGCCGAGGCCGTGCGCCTGGCCGCCCACCTCACGCCCGACGTCATCCTCATGGACCTGCGCATGCCCCGCGTCGACGGCCTGGAGGCGGCCCGGCGCATTCTGGCGGCCACCCCGTCGGCCAGGATCGTCGTGCTGACCACCTTCGCCGAGGACGCCAACGTCTACGCCGCCCTGCGCGCCGGCGCGCTCGGCTTCCTGGTCAAGGACGACGAGCCCGAGCGCATGGTCGACGCCGTGCGCAGGGCCGCGATCGGCGAGCAGCTGCTGGCGCCGTCCGTGCTGCGCCGGGTGGTGGAGCGGGCGCTGGCCGCCGAGGACGTACGCGCCGAGGCCGCGCCCGCGCCCCACCTGACCGACCGGGAACTGGACGTGCTGACCCTGCTCGGCTCCGGGCTGTCCAACAGCGAGATCGCCGAGCTCCTGCACGTGGGCGTGACCACGGTCAAGACGCACGTGGGGGCGGTGATGGAGAAGCTGGGGCTGCGCAACCGCATCCAGGCGGCGGTGGTGGCCCACCGGATGGGGCTGGTGGACGCCCACTTCCGTCCCATCACGCGACCCGCCCCCTGATCAGCTCCGTCAGCGGGGGAACGCCGGAGATCGACGGCATCCTCGCGATCCCGCCCGCTGAGGGCCGCGGCTTCGTCGCGACCCGGCCCCCGGAGGCACGGTCCGGCGACGCCTGGTCGGCCGCGGGCGGGACGGCGGGGCGGCCCGTTCCCGGCGACGGCCCGTTTCCCGGGATCCCGGGGAGCGCGGCCGTCATGATCTCGGACGTGCCGCGGGCCCGCTGGAGCCGGGCGCCCACCACGACCATGCGCAGCGCCCGCTCGGCCGCCGCCACCAGGAACTCCTCGCCGCCGTCGATCGCTTCAGCCAGCCGCATGGGCCCCGGCACGATGCTCTCGAAGGCGTCGATGCCCGCCTCGTGCACCTGGCTGGCCCCGGCGCCGATGGTTCCGGCCAGGGCGAGGACGGGCTTGCCGTACCTCTTGGCCCGGCGCGCCACCTCGGCCGGGATCTTCCCCGACGGCGTCTGCGCGTCGATCGCCCCCTCCGCGGTGATCACCAGGTCGGCGGCGGCGATCTTCGCGTCGAGGTCCACGTGGTCGAGCAGCACCTCGAAGCGTGGCAGCAACCGCCCGCCGAGCGCCGCGAGACCCGCGCCGAGACCGCCGGACGCCCCGCTGCCCGGCGCGGTCCGCAGCCCGCCGGCGCCGAGGTCGCGCTCCAGCACCTCGGCCCAGCGCTCCATCGCGGCGGCCAGTTCCTCGACCCGCTCGGGGGTGGCGCCCTTTTGCGGCCCGAACACCCGCGCCACGCCGCGCGGGCCGCACAGCACGTTGCACGGGTTGCAGGCCACGAGCAGTTCCACGCCCGCCGGCCGGGGGTCCAGCCCGGAGACGTCGATCCGGTCCAGCCGCGACAGCGCCGCGCCGCCCGCCGGCAGCGCGCGCCCCTCCGCGTCGAGCAGCCGGGCGCCCAGCGCCGTCAGGGCGCCCGCGCCGCCGTCGGAGGTGCCGGAGTCGCCGCAGCCGACCAGCACCCGCCGCACGCCGTGATCGAGCGCGGCGGCGATCAGCTGGCCCACCCCGTACGTCGTGGTCAGCCCCGGATCGCGCAGCTCACGCGGCACCAGCCGCAGCCCCGCGGTCGCCGCCATCTCCACCACCGCCGTCCCGCCGGGCAGCAGCGCGAGGTGCGAGTCCACCGGCGCGCCCACCGGCCCGGTCGTCGTGTACGGCACCAGCCGCCCGCCCAGCGCCTCGGCCAGCGCGGCGGCCGAGCCCTCGCCACCGTCCACCAGGGGCAGTGTCTCGGTCCTGGCCAGCGGCAGAACCCGGCGTACCCCGCGGGCGATGGCCTCGGCGACCATCCCCGCGCTCAGGGACTCCTTGAAACCACTCGGGGCGATGAGAATACGCATGATCATCCTTCAGTAGGGCAGGCCGAGAAGCGGCCACACCATGAGTGCGAAGAGCAGAACGAGCCCGGCGGTCAGCGGCGCGAGCACCGCCGACAGGGCCAGCAGGTGGCGGGAGCCGTACGTGGGGACCTCCTCGATGCGGTGGAAGAGCGCGACGGGCTTGGCGGAGGCGGGAAGGGTGTGGCAGAACCCCGCGGCGGCCGTGGAGGCGAACGCGGCCGCCGCGGGGGAGACCCCGAGACCGGCGGCGGCGGTGATGACGAGCGGGACGAGCACGCTGGAGCGCGCCGAGCGCGACTGCAGCAGCAGGTGCGCCAGCGTGCTCACCCCGACCACCGCGGCCAGGAACTGCCAGGCCGGCACCCGCACGCCGAACAACCCGCCGGCCAGCCAGCCGGCCGCCCCCGAGGTGGTCATGGCCACGCCCATGGCCATGGTGGCGGCCATGAACATGAGCATCGCCCAGGGCACGGTGGCCAGCGCCTTGTTCATGGTGATCGTCCCGGCCTTCGGCGTGGCGGTGAGCACCGCGCCGACGAACGCGACGACCGCGGGCGAGACCCCGTGCAGTGGCTCGGCGCACCACAGCGCCACCACCACGCAGAGCAGCACGGCCGAACGGCGCTGCGGCCCGTCCAGCGGCCCGCTGACGGGTACGCCCGTCGCCTCGCCGACCGCCTCGGCGTCGACGCTCACCGGTTCGCGCCGGTCGGCCCGCCGCGTGATCATGAGCAGCACGATCTCGGCGCACAGGTGCGAGGAGACGACGGCCAGCGGCAGCCCGAGCAGCAGCCAGTGCGCGAACCCGATCCGCTCGCCCGTGGCCTGGAACAACATCTCGACCGTGATGAGATGCGCGCCCGCCCCGATGAGGGAGGCGACCGCCGAGAGCAGGATGACCGCGGGAAAGACCAGCGCCAGCGCCACCACGACCCGGCGCCGCCCCTCCAGCACCTTGGCCAGCGCCAGGAACACCGGCACCGCCAGCGCCGCCCGCCCCGACGTGGCCGGGACCGCGAACGCGCTCACCACCAGCGCCGCCGTGGTCAGGTGCACCAGCCGCCGTACCGTCGAGGCCCGGGAGACCAGCCAGGCGGTCGCCCGCGCGGCCAGCCCCGAGGCCGACACCCCGGCGGCGATCACGAAGGCGCAGATGAGCAGCCACACGGTCGGCTCACCGAGCGCCCCGAAGAAGTCGTCGGCGGGCAGCACCCCCGACACCACCAGCACCAGCCCGGCCCCGAGGGCGACGAGCGTGTCGTCCACCGTGGCGATCACCCACAGAACGGTCGCCACCGCGAACACGCCCAGCGTGATCTTCCCCTGCGCGCCGAGCCCCGGCGTGAAGATCACGACGGCGGTCACGGCCAGGGCGCTGAGGAGGAGGGCGGAGATCGTTCTTGTCACGACCACGATCGTCGCGGAGCGTGATTACCCGTTCATGAGGCGTTCATGAGCGCTCTCTCACGATTGCCGTAGCCTGGAGGGGTGTACGTCAAGATCTGCGGCCTGAGCGAAGAAGAGCACGTGCGGACCGCCGTCGAGGCCGGCGCCGACGCCATCGGCCTCGTGCTCACCAACAGCCCGCGCCGCATCACGCCCGAGCGCGCGGCCGAACTCGCCGCCCTGGTCCCCCCGCACGTCCTGACCGTGGGCGTCTTCAAGGGCGAGGACCCGGACACGGTCAGAGCCGCGGCACTGACGGCGGGCGTGCGGGCGATCCAGCTCCACGGCCGGCACCCGCACTCCGACTTCACCGCCCTGAAGGACCTGGGCCTCACGCTGGTGCGCGCCGTGGCCGCCGACGCCGACCTGCGCTGCGGGGCCTACGACGAGGACCTGCTGCTGGTCGACGCTCCCCGGGCGGGCGCGGGCGAGCCCTGGGACTGGTCCGCCGTACGCGGCCGCCCGACGGGCCGCTGGCTGCTGGCGGGCGGTCTCACACCGCAGAACGTACGCGCTGCGGTGGCCGCCGCCGCGCCGTGGGGCGTGGACGTCTCCAGCGGCGTGGAGGTCGCGCGCGGCGTGAAGGACTCCGCCCTCATCCGAGCCTTCCTCACCTCCGCCCGCCCATAGCCGTTCTGCGGGGGTACGCCCCCGCCCAGCCCTGTTGCCCCAGCTCCGGGCTTTCCGGCACCCCCGCCCGTGGCTCCCAGAGCCCGGGTTGCCCGCGCCAGGTGTCCACCCTCGCGACCGAGACCCCGGGCCCAGGACCCGCCCCTGGCGCCTGCCCCCACGCGGCGACGGGCCCGCCTCCGCGAACCCTGGCGTTCGGGACCGCCCCGGGGACCCCGCACCGCATGTTCGCTCTCTCGGGGCCCGCGGGCGGAGTGGGCGGAAATGGGGGAGTCCGGGGATGCACAGCAGGTGATCGCGTGGGAGGACAACCCAACGCAGTAGGGTCGCAGCGTGAGCGAAACTTCCGCCGAGGACCGGATCTGGACAGTTCCGAACCTGCTGAGCTTCCTGCGCCTGCTTGGCGTCCCCGTGTTCCTCTGGCTGGTTCTTGGGCCCAAGGCGGACGGCTGGGCCATCGCGCTGCTGATGGTGGCCGGGTTCACCGACTGGCTCGACGGCAAGATCGCCCGCGCGTTCAACCAGACCAGCCGCCTCGGCCGGATCATCGACCCCGCCGCCGACAAGCTCTACGTGTTCGCCACGATCATCGGCCTGCTGTTGCGCGAGGTCATCCCCTGGTGGCTGGTGGTGCTCATCCTCGGTCGTGAACTCTTCGTCGCGAGTTTCGCTCCCGTCCTTCGCAAACACGGCTACCGGGCACTCCAGGTGCATTTTCTGGGCAAAGCCGCCATGTTCAACCTGATGTACGCCTTCCCGCTCCTCTTCCTCGCCTCCCACACTGGGTGGTATGCGGAAATTGCCCGGATTACCGGCTGGGCCTTCGCGATCTGGGGAACGGGCCTGTACTGGTGGGCCGGGCTGTTGTATGTGGTACAGGTGCGCCAGCTCATCAAGGCCGACAAGAAGGAGTGATCGGGTGAAGGCGGTCGTGATGGCGGGCGGGGAGGGTACTCGGCTGCGACCGATGACCGCCAACCAGCCCAAACCTCTCCTGCCGGTGGTCAACCGCCCGATCATGGAGCACGTGCTCCGGCTGCTCAAACGGCACGGCCTCACCGAGACCGTCGTGACCGTGCAGTTTCTCGCCGCGCTCGTGCGCAACTACTTCGGCGACGGCGACGAGCTCGGCATGAGCCTCAACTACGCCACCGAGGACCTCCCGCTCGGCACCGCCGGCAGCGTCAAGAACGCCGCGGACAAGCTCAGGGACGACCGCTTTCTGGTCATCTCCGGCGACGCCCTAACGGATATCGATTTATCGGACATGATCCGTTTCCATCGTGAGAATGCGGCGCTTGTCACCATCGGCTTGAAACGCGTGCCCAACCCGCTCGAGTTCGGGATCATCATCGTCGATGAGCACGGCCGCATCCAGCGCTTTCTCGAAAAACCCACGTGGGGCCAGGTCTTCTCCGACACCGTCAACACCGGCGTCTACGTCATGGAGCCCGAGGTCCTCGACGAGGTCGCCGACGGCGAGGTGGTCGACTGGTCGGCCGACGTCTTCCCCCGCCTGCTCAAGCGCGGCGCCCCGCTCTTCGGCTACGTCGCCGAGAGCTACTGGGAGGACGTCGGCACCCACGAGAGCTACCTCAAGGCCCAGGCCGACGCCCTGTCGGGACGCGTCCAGCTCGACATCGGCGGCTTCGAACGCTCCCCTGGCGTCTGGGTCGCCGAATCGGCCACCGTGGACCCCGACGCGGTCCTGAAGGGCCCCCTGCTCATCGGCGAGTACGCCAAGATCGAGGCAGGCGCCGAACTGCGCGAGTTCACCGTCGTCGGCAACAACGCGCTGGTCCGCGAGGGCGCCTTCCTGCACCGCGCCGTCCTGCACGACAACGTCTACCTCGGCCCCGGCGCCCACCTGCGCGGCTGCGTGATCGGCAAGGGCACCGACCTCATGACCGGCGCCCGCGTCGAGGAGAACGCCGTCATCGGCGACGACTGCGTCATCGAGGCCGAGGCCTACGTCTCCAGCGGCGTACGCGTCTACCCCTTCAAGACCATCGAGGCGGGCGCCGTCGTCAACACCAGCGTCATCTGGGAGTCGCGCGGCCAGCGCAGCCTGTTCGGCCCCCGCGGCGTCAGCGGCCTGGTCAACGTCGAGATCACCCCCGAGCTGTGCGTACGGCTGGCCAGCGCCTACGCCACGACGCTCAAGAAGGGCGAGCGGGTCGTCACCGCCCGGGACTCCTCACTGGCGGCCAGAGCGCTCAAGCGGGCCGTCATCGGCGCCCTGACCGCCAGCGCCATCAACGTCCTGGACCTCGAGGCCGCCCCGCTGCCCGTGGCGCGCTTCCACACCTCCCGCGAGGCGGCCGCCGGCGGCATCGCCCTGCGTACCACCGCGGGCGACCCCCAGAGCGTCGACATCGTCTTCATGGACCAGCGCGGCTCCGACCTGCCGCCCGCCGCCCAGCGCAAGCTGGAGCGCGTCTACTCCCGCCAGGAGTTCCGCCGCGCGTTCCCCGGCGAGATCGCCGAGCTGCGCTACCCGGCCAGGGCCGTCGAGGACTACGCCCACGAGCTGCTGGCCTGCGTGGACATGACCGGCGTACGCGACATGAAGGTCGTCGTCGACTGCGCCGGCGGCACCGCGACACTGGTCCTGCCGACGCTGCTCGGCCGTGTCGGCGTCGAGGTGCTGACCGTCAACGCCCGCCTGGACGAGGCCTCGCCCACCGAGACCCTCGCCGAGCGCCGCCGCGACCTGCAGCGCCTGGCGGAGCTGGTCAGCTCCTCGCGGGCCGCCTTCGGCGTGCGCTTCGACCCCATGGGCGAGCGCATCGCCCTGGTCGACGAGATGGGCCAGCTCATCGGCGAGGAACGCGCCCTGCTCGTCGTGCTCGACCTCGTCGCCGCCGAGCGCCGCCGCGGGCGCGTCGCCCTGCCCGTCACCACCACCCGCGTCGCCGAGCAGGTCTGCCGCTTCCACGGCGTGCAGGTCGAGTGGACCTCCACCGGCACCGACGCGCTCACCTCCGCCGCCGCGGCCGACGACCTGGTCTTCGCCGGGGACGGCCGGGGCGGCTTCATCGTGCCGGAGTTCAGCCCCGCCGTGGACGGCCTGGCCGCCTTCATGCGCCTGCTCGGCCTGGTCGCCCGCACGCGCCTGTCGCTCAGCCAGATCGACGCCCGCATCCCCGAGGCGAGCCTGCTCAAGCGCAGCGTCCCCACCCCGTGGGCGGCCAAGGGCGCGGTGATGCGCTCGGTCATCGAGGCCGCGGAAGCGGCGGGCGAGGGCTTCCGCGTCGACACCACCGACGGTGTACGGCTGGCCGCCGGCGACGGCAGCTGGGCGCTCATCCTCCCGGCCGCCACCGAGCCCGTCACGGACGTCTGGGCCGAGGCCGCCGACGCCGACTCGGCACAGGCGCTCCTGGAACGCTGGGCCCGCATCGTGGAACAGGCCTCGGGAACGTGAGCCGGCCAGGCCACCAGAACGTGGCGTACCGGATCATCGAACGGGATTCCCGGGGGTGACACGCCGGATCTTCGAGTGGATCATTGGACGGGCATCTGGGAGGATGACCTGCCGGATCGCCCGGCAGGCAACAGGAACGTGACAGAAAGGCAGCGCGGCGGCATGGACCTTGAGGCAGACTCGGCGGTAACTTTGTCACCGTCCAAACCTGTCGTCAGGCGTCCGTCTTGACCTTCGTCGCTGATCAGCGTAAGTTGCGGCATTCGCAAACTTGAAGAGCGAAGCGAGGCGCGCCCCGAGCACCGTTGCCGCGACTTCGCGGTAGGAGGCCGAGCCGATCGATGCCGAGCGTCTACTGCACGCAGTGCGGGCACGCCAACCCCGAGGATGCCCGTTTCTGCTCCCGCTGTGGGTCACCGCTGACCAGACCCGAGGTCGCCGGGGACACCACTTCGACCATCTCGGTCGCGGGAATCGAGGCGTACGAGGCGGAGACCGGTGAGTTCATGCTCGCCGAGCGGGCCCTGGTGGAGCAGCTGCCTCCGGGCACCGCGCTGCTCACGGTCACCAGAGGTCCCAACGCCGGCAGCCGCTTCCGGCTCGACAAGGACCTCACCACGACCGGGCGCCACCCCGAGAGCGACATCTTCCTCGACGACATCACGGTCTCGCGCCGGCACGTGGAGTTCTACCGCCACCACGGCGGCCAGTTCTCCGTGCGCGATGTGGGCAGCCTCAACGGCACCTACGTCAACCGCGAGCGCATCGAGGAGGTGCCGCTGCACTCCGGAGACGAGGTGCAGATCGGCAAGTTCCGGCTGGTCTTCCTGATGCGGACCGCCGTCGCGGGATGACCTCTCAGGCGGCCCGCTCGCACATGAGCATCGGGGAGGTGCTCGGCCTGCTGCACGCCGAGTTCCCCGACGTGACGATCTCCAAGATCCGTTTTCTGGAGGGGGAGGGGCTCATCGAGCCCGAGCGCAGCCCGTCCGGCTATCGCAAGTTCACGCATCTGCACGTGGAGCAGCTGCGTTTCATCCTGCGCGAGCAGCGTGATCACTATCTCCCGCTGCGCGTGATCAAGGACAAGATGGCCGAGTCGTTCGGGCGGCCGCACGCCGTACAGGAGACCTCGGAGGTGCGGCTCAGCCGCGCCGAGCTCCTGGAGGCGGCGGGGCTGAGCGAGGAGACGCTCACCGAGCTGGAGGACTACGGCCTGCTGGCCCCCGTCGCGCGCCGCTACGACGAGGACGCGCTCCAGGTGGCGCGCAGCGTCGGCGCCCTGGCCAGGTTCGGCCTGCACGCCCGGCACCTGCGGGCGGTCAAGGCCGCGGCCGAGCGTGAGGCGGGGCTGGTGGAGCAGACCGTCGCGCCCATACTCAAACGCCGCAGACCCGGCGCGATCGGGGAGGCCGACGAGGTGGGCAGGGAGCTGTCCGCACACCTGCTCGATCTGCACGCGGCCCTGCTGCGCGCGGGCGTGCGGAGTGTCCTGGGCCGATGAAGAGGCCACCGGCGCGCCCTCAGGTGTCCGCCGGGTGTTACGTTGAATTGCATAAGAGCGGTCAGGTGTCGGATACGGAGCAGCCCGTGTTGCAGATGGAGGTAGTGGGCGTTCGCGTTGAAATGCCCACAAATCAGCCGATCGTCTTGCTCAAGGAGGCACACGGAGAGCGGTTCCTGCCGATCTGGATTGGGATGACCGAGGCGACCGCCATCGCGCTGGCCCAGGCCGAGGAGCCGCCGCCGCGACCCCTCACGCACGACCTGTTCCGCGACGTGCTCAGCGCGCTCGGCGTCGGCCTGCGCGCGGTCAACATCGTCGCGCTGCGTGACGGCATCTTCTTCGCCGATCTGGTCTTCTCCAACGGCGTCGAAGTGAGCGCCAGGCCGTCCGACTCCATCGCGCTCGCCCTGCGCACCGGTGCCCGGATCTTCGCCAGCGAGGAGGTCGTGCAGGAAGCCGGTGTGATCATCCCTGACGACCAGGAGGACGAGGTGGAGAAGTTCAGGGAGTTCCTTGACACGATCACGCCCGAGGACTTCGGCAGGGCGGGGTAGGTATTTCAGTGCATTTACGCTTCACGACGCGCCGAGCCGGATCGTTGACTGCGCTTGGTCACGGTCCTACGGTGCAAGTGAAACCCGTGGTCGCGCGTTGCGAACCCCCAGATCAGGCCGCGGGATGAGAGAAAGCCGGAGGTCCGCGTGGCGGTCAGCAGCGGCGAGGGAAAGACGGCCGGCCAGGAAGATCCGGTGCGGCGCGAGAGCGCGCGGCAGCGTGCCGGAGAGCAGGGCCTGCTCTTCGACGACGCCCCCGCGACACTTCCGGGTGACATCGGCTACCGGGGCCCGACGGCCTGCTCGGCGGCCGGCATCACCTACAGGCAGCTGGACTACTGGGCCAGAACCGGCCTGGTCGAGCCCACGATAAGGGCCGCCCAGGGCTCCGGCTCGCAGCGCCTGTACAGCTTCCGCGACATCCTGGTGCTCAAGGTCGTCAAGCGGCTGCTGGACACCGGAGTCTCGCTCCAGCAGATCCGCACCGCCGTCCAGCATCTGCGTGATCGAGGCGTGGCCGACCTCGCGCAGATCACGCTCATGAGCGACGGCGTCAGCGTCTACGAGTGCACCTCGGCCGACGAGGTCATCGACCTGTTGCAGGGCGGTCAGGGCGTGTTCGGGATCGCGCTGGGCAAAGTCTGGCGGGAAGTCGAGGGGTCGCTCGCGGAGCTGCCGGGGGAACGAGCCGCGGCCGGTGACGACCCGGCCGACCACCCCGCGGACGAGCTGGCGCAGCGGCGGCGCGCGCGCAAGATCGGATAGCCGAGCGTGCCGGAACGCCTGACGCGGCCCGGCGTAGTAATCTAGGACCCGAAGGCTGACGACCCCGTGCGGGAGAGTCCCCGACCCTGAGTCGGGGCGCCGAAGGAGCAACCCTCCCCGGAATCTCTCAGGCAACCGGTACCGCTCGGGTGAGGCAACTCTGGAAAGCAGGCACGCCAGCCAGGCGCGCCTCACCGACGGTGCAAGCCCCGCCCGCGGGGTGAAGCTCTCAGGTCCCATGACAGAGGGGGAGACCCGGCCACCGCGCCCCGGCGCCGGTCTCCATCGCCTCGGGAGGGCACCCTCATGACCGACCTGACAGCACCTCCGTTCTCCACCCGCCACATCGGGCCCTCGGCCGACGAGCAGCAGCGGATGCTGGAGGCCGTCGGCTTCGAGTCGGTCTCCGACCTGGTGGCGGTGGCGGTACCCGAGGCCATCAGGGCCAAGGACCAGCTGAAGCTGCCCCCGGCGGCCGGCGAGAGCGAGGTCATCGCCGAGCTGCGCGAGCTGGCCGGCCGCAACCGCGTGCTCACCTCGATGATCGGCCTGGGCTACCACGACACGATCACGCCCGCGGTGATCCGCCGCAACCTGCTGGAGAACCCCGGCTGGTACACCGCGTACACGCCCTACCAGCCCGAGATCTCGCAGGGCCGCCTCGAGGCGCTGCTCAACTTCCAGACGGTCGTCTCCGACCTCACCGGCCTCGACGTGGCCGGCGCCTCCCTCCTGGACGAGGGCACGGCCGCCGCCGAGGCGATGACCCTGGCCCGCCGGGCCGGCAAGTCCAAGAGCCACGTCTTCGTCGTCGACGCCGACGCCCTCCCGCAGACCAAGGCCGTGCTGGCCACCCGCGCCGAGCCGCTGGGCATCGAGCTCGTCTCCTCCGACCTCGACGGCGAGCTGCCCGAGTGTTTCGGCGTGCTGGTGCAGTACCCGGGCGCCTCCGGCCGTGTGCGCGACTTCCGCGCGCTGGCCGAGCGCGCGCACGGCGCCGGCGCCCTCGTGGTCGCCGCCGCCGACCTGCTCGCCCTCACGCTCATCGCCGCGCCCGGCGCGCTCGGCGCCGACATCGCGATCGGCTCCTCCCAGCGCTTCGGCGTGCCCTTCGGGTTCGGCGGGCCGCACGCCGCGTACATGTCCGTGCGCGAGGGGTTGCAGCGGCAGATGCCCGGCCGCCTGGTCGGAGTCTCCGTGGACGCCGACGGCGCGCCCGCCTACCGCCTGGCCCTGCAGACCCGCGAGCAGCACATCCGCCGTGAGAAGGCCACCTCCAACATCTGCACCGCCCAGGTGCTGCTGGCCGTCATCGCCGGCATGTACGCGGTCTACCACGGGCCCGAGGGCCTGCGGCGGATCGCCCGCCGTACCCACGCGCACGCCGTGACGCTCGCCGAGGTGCTGCGCGCGGGCCGCGTGGAGGTCGTGCACGGCGAGTTCTTCGACACCGTGACCGCCCGCGTGCCCGGCAGGGCCGCCCGGGTCGTCGCCGAGGCCGCCGCCCGCGGCGTCAACCTCTGGCAGGTCGACGCCGACCACGTCTCGGTCTCCTGCGACGAGAAGACCGAGCTCGCCCACCTGGAGCAGGTCGCCGCCGCCTTCGGCGTCTCCGCCGGGCTCAGCGACCTGGCCGGTGACGACGCGCTGCCCGCCTCGCTCGCCCGCGAGGACGACTACCTGTCCCACCCGGTCTTCCACAGCCACCGCTCCGAGACCGCCATGCTGCGCTACCTGCGCAAGCTGCAGGACAAGGACATCGCCCTCGACCGTTCGATGATCCCGCTGGGCTCGTGCACGATGAAGCTCAACGCGACCACCGAGATGGAGCCGATCACCTGGCCCGAGTTCGCGGCCGTGCACCCCTACGCCCCGGCCGAGCAGACCGAGGGCTACCTGGAGCTGATCGGCACGCTGGAGTCCTGGCTGGCCGAGGTGACCGGCTACGACGCCGTCTCCATCCAGCCCAACGCCGGCTCCCAGGGCGAGTTCGCCGGGCTGCTGGCCATCCGCGCCTACCACCAGGCGGGCGGCGACACGGGCCGCGAGGTCTGCCTCATCCCGTCCTCCGCCCACGGCACCAACGCCGCCAGCGCCGTCATGGCCGGCATGCGCGTCGTCGTGGTCGCCTGCGACGACGAGGGCAACATCGACCTCGCCGACCTCGACGCCAAGATCGCCAAGCACCGCGACACGCTGGCCGCGATCATGGTCACCTACCCGTCCACGCACGGCGTGTACGAGGAGACGATCACCGAGATCTGCGCCAAGGTCCACGAGGCCGGCGGCCAGGTCTACGTCGACGGCGCCAACCTCAACGCCCTCGTCGGCCTGGCCAAGCCGGGCGAGTTCGGCGCCGACGTCTCCCACCTCAACCTGCACAAGACCTTCTGCATCCCGCACGGCGGGGGCGGTCCCGGCGTCGGCCCGGTCGCGGTCCGCGCGCACCTGGCCGCCTACCTGCCCGGTCACGCGCTGCGTCCCGGCTCGCCGGTCGGCGCGGTCTCGGCCGCCCCGTACGGCTCCGCCGGCATCCTGCCCATCTCCTGGGCCTACATCAGGATGATGGGCGGCGAGGGCCTCAAGGCCGCCACCGAGCAGGCCATCCTGTCGGCCAACTACCTGGCCCGCCGCCTGGCCCCGCACTACCCGGTCCTCTACACCGGCCGCGGCGGCCTGGTCGCCCACGAGTGCATCATCGACCTGCGCCAGATCACCAAGGAGACCGGCGTCACCGTCGACGACGTGGCCAA
This sequence comes from Nonomuraea sp. NPDC050547, assembly GCF_044457345.1. Taxonomy (NCBI): domain Bacteria; kingdom Bacillati; phylum Actinomycetota; class Actinomycetes; order Streptosporangiales; family Streptosporangiaceae; genus Nonomuraea; species Nonomuraea sp. NPDC050547. The sequence continues at coordinate 177,495 of NZ_JBITGW010000017.1, read as the reverse complement.
GCGCCTCATCGACTACGGCTTCCACGCGCCCACGATGTCCTTCCCGGTGGCCGGCACGCTGATGATCGAGCCGACCGAGAGTGAGGACCTGGCCGAGCTCGACCGCTTCGCCGACGCCATGGTCGCCATCCGCGGCGAGATCGCCAAGGTGGCCTCGGGCGCCTACGACAAGGACGACAACCCGCTGCGCAACGCCCCGCACACCGCCGAGGCGGCCACCTCCGACACCTGGGCGCACCCCTACACCCGCGCCGAGGCCGCCTACCCGCTCAGCTCGCTGCGCGACGGCAAGTACTGGGTGCCGGTGCGCCGTATCGACCAGGCCTACGGTGACCGCAACCTGGTCTGCGCCTGCCCGCCGCTGGAGGCGTACGAGGACTGAGGTTGACGAAGGCCCCGGGAAGCGCTTTGTGCCTTCCCGGGGCCTTCGACGGTCCGGGCCCGGGAGCCGACGGTAAAGGCTGCCGGGGCAGCGGCATGTCCTCATGACTTTCCTCTTGATCCACGCTCTCATGTGCTTGCTCAGGCCCCGACGGGGCCCGTTCCAAGCCGTGGAGAAGTGAATGATCCTTCGGGGAAGATCGGTGAAGGCCGCCCTGGCTCTGACGCTGGCGGTCGGCGCGCAACTCGTCGCCACCCCACCGTCGAGCGCCGCCTCCGCCCCGCGGCAGGAGCTCAGAATCACCCGTTTTCTCGGTGAGCAGCGCCTTCCGCACAAGATGGAGTTCGAGGGCACGGTCGTCGGCGGCCTGTCCGGCATCGACCGCGACCCGCGGACCGGCACCTGGTACTTCATCTCCGACGACCGCTGGCGCTACAACCCCGCCCGCTTCTACACCGGTGCCCTCGACATCGACCGGCGCACCGGCGCGTTCACCGGGGTGCGGCTGACCGGCGCCACCACGCTCCTGCGCCCCGACGGGACCCCCTATCCCGGGTACGGCAAGCCCGGGGACGCCGACCCGGAGACGATCCGCTTCGACCGGTGGAGCCGCAACCTGCTCTGGGGCCACGAGGGCGACCGGCCGGACGCGCGCAACCCCGCCATCCCGCTGTCCGGCCTGTTCGTCCGCTGGGCCGGGCGCGACGGGCGTCATCTGGGCGAGCTTCCGCTGCCGGGCAACCTGAAGGTCACCGGCACGACCAGCGGCCCGCGGCGCAACTTCGGGTTCGAGGGGCTGACGTTCGCGCCGACCACGATCGCCGCCATCGTGGAGGGCCCCCGCTACGAGGACGGCGAGCCGCCCACCGTAGAGTCCGGCGCCCCGGCCCGGATCACGGTGTGGGGCCGCGACGGCCGGCTGCGCGGGCAGTACGCCTACCCGATCGACCGTCTGCCCGCCGCCCCGATCCCGCCGGACGGCGTCACCGACAGCGGCGTGTCGGAGATCCTCGCCCTCGACGACCACCGCTACCTCGCGCTGGAGCGCTCCTGGATCGAGGGCGTGGACTACAAGGTCAAGCTCTACGAGATCGACCTGCGCCGGGCCACCGACGTCCAGGCCCGTGACAGCCTGGCGACCGGGCGCCCCTACCGGCCCGTCTCCAAGCGGCTCGTCATGGACCTGGAGAACGTCAGGTCGCCGGTCCAGAACCTGGAGAGCCTGGCGTGGGGGCCGCGCCTGGCCACCGGCGAGTGCACGCTGGTGATCGGCAGCGACGACAACTTCGACCAGCGTGAGGTCACCCAGTTCCTGGCGTTCGGCGCCCGGGGCTGCTGACGTCCGATGCCGGCCGGGACGGTCGTGGCGTATGTCACGGGCCGCCCTGGACGTTCGTCACGGCGGCAGGCAACAAGAGCGTGTCCATCAGGGATAGATGAGGACAGGCCGAGTTGCGAGACGTGATCGCTCCGAGTCGTTAGGCTCGGGGCGATCAACGTTCAGAAGGAGCCTCCTTGACACCCCCAGACGTCGACGCGTCCCCGCTGGAACACGCCAGGAGGCTGGCCGAGGGCGGTGATCTCGATGCGGCGGCGGCCATCCTGTCCGAGCTGGCCGCCGACCCGGCGGGGCCCGACCGGGCGCAGGCCGCGGTGGGGCTGGCGGTCGTGCTGGAGCAACGGGGCGACGCCGAGGGCGCGCGGGCGGCCGCGCGGGTGGCGCTGTCGACCGGCCATCCCGAGTACGGCGCGCAGGCCGCCTGCCACCTGGCCCAGGGCTTCGAGCGCGAGGACCGGCCGGAGCAGGCCAGAGGCGCCTGGCAGGCGGTGCTCGGCATGGGCGCCCCCGAGTACGTGGCGCTGGCGCGGCTGGGGCTGGCCAGGCTGGCCGTACAGCGGGACGACCTGGAGGCGGCGGAGGAGGAGCTGCGCGCGGCGGTCGGCGCCGGAGACCCGCACCTCGGCGCGCGGGCCGCCCAGCAGCTCGGTGACCTGCTGCTGCTTCAGGGCGAGCCGGGTGAGGCCGCGGACGTGCTCATGGCCGCGCTGCACGACGCCCCGGCCGCGGAGGTGGCCAGGCTGCGGGTGCAGCTGGGGATCGCCCACCTGGAGCTGGCCTGCGCGGAGTTCGCGGGCGCGGTGGAGGACGGCGACGAGCCGGGCACCAGCGCGCTGGCCATCGAACTGCTGGCGCGCACGCTGCCGCTGCGCGGGCGCGCCGACGACGCGGAGCGGGTCTGGAGCTATGGCCTCAACCACGCCGACCAGGCGCTGGCGGAAGAGGTCCGCCTGCGCCTCGACCGCGACGGCTGACCGCCCGGCCGTTGACTGTCCACCGCGGGCCACGGAGCCCTCGTACCCGTGGCAGAGCGGTGTGCGGTCAGCGGCCGCGCATGATGGCGACGGCCGCCACGACGTTCACCATGATGATCGCCAGCCACGCCATGACCAGGCCCGCCGGACCGGCCGCCGAGGCGGCGATGGCCGTGAGCGGGATGCCGAGGGCGAGGGAGCCGAGCGCGATGGGGATCAGCGACGAGGTGCTCGACTTGTGGTTCTTGCCGGGTCTGGGGCCGTGGGTGTCCAGCTCGGCGCGCACCCGGGCGGCGATCGTGGCGTCCAGCCGCTCCACGAACGATTCCACCAACGCCTGCTCATATTCGGGACCGAGATCGCGCCGGGCGTCGAGAGTCGCCTGCAGTTCGTCGCGGAGAGGACGCATGTCTGCCATATCGAGATTGTCCCCTCCCGGCGGCGCGCCGTCATCCCACCTGAGAGCCAGGTCGCGCCTCCTCCCCGAGTACCGTTGGCGCCATGGAGATCACCACTGCGCGCGGTCTCGCGCGGGTCGACCTCGACGAGGTCCGGCGGCCGAAGCTGCTGCTGGTGCTGACGCACGGCTCCGCGGGGACGGTGGACGCGCCCGACCTGCTGGCGGTGCGCGAGCACGCGCTGGCCGCCGGCGTCGGCGTGGCCAGGGTGACGCAGCCGTTCCGGCTGGCGGGGGCCAGGGCGCCGGGTTCGCCCGAGCGGCAGGACGAGGCGTGGGAGGTCGTCGTGGCGGCGCTGGCCGCGCGTTTTCCCGGCCTGCCGCTGGTGCAGGGCGGGCGGAGCAACGGGGCCCGGGTGGCCTGCCGTACGGCGCGGCGGGCGGGCGCCGCGGCCGTGGTGGCGCTGGCGTTTCCGTTGCATCCGCCGGGGAGGCCGGAACGTTCCAGGGCGGGGGAGCTGCGCGAGGCGGGCGTCGACGTGCTCGTGGTCAACGGGGACCGGGACCCGTTCGGGGTGCCGGACCCGGCAGACGCCGCTGAGCTGGTCGTCCTGCCGGGGGAGGGACATGATCTGAAGAAGGACCCCGAGAAGGTGGGCGAGATCGTCGCCCGCTGGATCGTGCGTTACGCGTAGGTCAGGCGGCGCCCACGGCGGGGCGGTGCGGTGCGATGACGATGCCGCCGGGCAGGAGCTCCCCGGTGTCCTCGAACAGGACGACGCCGTTGCAGAGGAGGCTCCACCCCTGCTCGGGGTGGCAGGCGAGGGTTCGTGCGGCCTCGCGGTCGGGCGCCTCGGCAGACGGGCAGACCGGGTCGTGCGGGCACATCGGCGTGCCTCCGATATCTCGTGGATGGCTCCCATGTCGCACTGAGCTGACGGGGAGCGGCTCGGGCTTGTTCGTTTCTAGCAAGTGTGCGACGTGGGTCACACAAACCGACATAGCCCGTTCGGGCGGTTAGTGGAGGGTGCCCCGGGTGAGTCTGTGACCTACGACACAGCGTGTCTTAAGCAGGATAACGGTCCAAGCGCGACACGCCGACTAAATTTGCAGTCCTTTGATGAGGGCGTCGAGGCCGCGCTCGAAGTCGGCGTCGGCTCGCTCGTCGCGGCGGGTCCAGGTGTCGACCTCGGGATCGGCCCAGCCGGACTGCTGGACCTCGACCGCGACGCTGCCGAAGACGAAGGCGCGCATGGTGCGCACGGCCTCGGCGGCGGCGGGCAGGCCGGCGTCGGCGAGCTGCTCGGTCTGGTCTCTGATCGAGACCGTGGTGGCGCCCTTGGGCGGCTTGGTCAGGGCGAGGGCGAGCACGCCGGGATGGTCGCGCAACGCCTCGCGCCCGGCCCTGCACCAGGCCTTGGCCGTCTCCTGCCAGCTCGAAGCCGCCTCGACCCGGACGGCGGTGACGTGCTCGGCCAGGGCGTCCATCAGCGCGTCCTTGCCCCGGGGCAGGTGGTGGTAGATGGCCATGGCCTCCACCTCCAGCGCGTCGCCGAGGCGGCGCATGGTCAGCCTGCGCAGGCCCTGGCTGTCGGCGATGTGCAGCGCGGCGTCGATGATGCGCTCGCGGGACAGGGGTACGGGCGGTCGCTTCGCGGGCATGTAAGAAATCTACTATGTAAAGGCGCCGGGGCGGGTCCGATTACGGCCCGTGTCCCGCGACGGCGTACGCTACGCCTGATACGCAGCGTTGAGAAAGGCAGAGTCGATGGCGTTTTTCCGTCCCCGGGTGAGCCGCGAGGCCGAGGTGCGCTACCACGCGGACATCGAGATCTCCAAGACCTTCCCGGAGCTGCTGGCCAAGGCCCGCGAGGCCGAGCTGACCGTGCGTGAGCTTCGGGCCGCCGACGTCGACGACATCGAGCTGCTGGCCGCGGGCCGCATCTTCGACAAGGCGCTGACCGAGGCGCTGCGCGGCGCGGAGGCGGGCCAGCGGGCCACGTTCGGCGTCAAGGCCTACGACGACCGCATCGCCCGCCGCAAGGCCAAGGCCACGCCCGCCGGCGCCGAGTGGAGCGCCGAGGTGGAGCGCCTGCGCACGCTGCGCGAGGAGAACCGCCTGTGGGGCATGCCGCGCGTGCCGCGCGCGATCCCGGCCGCGTACTGAGCGAGCCCTGACAGGGGTACGGCGGCGCCGCCGTACCCCGCGGCGGAAGACCCGTGACCCCTGAGGCGGCGCGGTCGTCGCCCGGGAGTGACCTCAGCGGGAGAGTAGTTCCGTCAGGCGGTCGAGTGGCAGGGCGGGGGAGCGGTGGCCGTCGCGGCCGACGCTCTCCTCGGCGCCGGTCAGCGCGTTGAGCACCGCCTCCTCCACCGCCTCGACGACGGCCGTGTAGAAGGGGTCCATGCGGCCCCACGGCACGAACCGCAGCGTCTCGTAGTCGTCACCGGCGGCGAACCCGCTGGCCAGCGCCCCTTCGTTGGCCGTGGAGAAGGCCAGGAAGATGTCGCCGGAGAAGTGGCTGCCCGTAGTGCCGGTCCTGGCCAGGCCCATCGGCACCCGGCGCGCCAGCGCCTTGCACTGGCCGGGCAGCAGCGGCGCGTCCGTGGCCACCACGACGATCACCGAGCCCGCGCCGGCCCGTGCCCGCGCGCGCTCCTCCATGGGGTTGTCGTCGAGAAGGTCCTGCCCGACGTGCACCCCGGCCACCGTCAGTTCGGATCGCCTGCCGAAGTTGGCCTGGACGAACGCGCCGACCGTGTAGGTGTCGGCGGCGTGCTCGACCAAGCGTGAGGCGGTGCCCGAGCCGCCCTTGAATCCGTAGCAGTTCATGCCGGTGCCGCCGCCGGTGTTGCCTTCGGCGACCGGCCCGCCGGCGGCCGACTCGATGGCCTGGCCGGCGTGCTCGGGGCGGACGTGGGGGCCGTTGATGTCGTTGAGGTAGCCGTCCCAGGTCTCGGCCACGACCGGCAGCAGCCACTCGGCGCCGAGCGCGGGATGGGCGGCGACGACCCAGTCGATGACGCCACGGTGCACGGTGCCGACGGCGTGGGTGTTGGTGATCGCGACGGGCAGCGTCAGCGCGCCGCTCTCCTCGATCCACGTCACGCCGGTCATCTCACCGTTGCCGTTGAGTGAGTAGACGCCGGCCGCGCACGGCGTGCCGACTCCGTCGCGGCCTCTGGGCAGGATGGCGGTGACCCCGGTGCGGGCCGCACCCTCGGTCAGCGTGACGTAGCCGACCTGGACACCGGGTACGTCGGTGATGGCGTTGGCGGGACCGGGGCGGCCCTGCAGGGCGATGGGAAGCTCACGAGCGCGCACCCGGCCATCCTACGGAAGGCGATCACCGGGACAACAGGGGCGCCGGGCCGATGGCGGCGTGCATGTCGAGGTGGCGGTGGGCGCCGGGCGGGCTGACCTTGCGGGCGGCTGTCCGGCGCTGCCAGTCTGGCTGTCTGCCAGGCCCCATGGAGGTGAACCGTTCTGCCGGGATTTCCCCGCCTCATCGCCACCGACCTCGACGGCACGGTCGTGCGCGAGGACGGCACGGTGTCCGCGCGCGTGGTGGCCGCCTTCGCCGCCGCGGAACGGCTGGGCGCGCGCGTCGTGTTCGTCACCGGCCGCCCGCCGCGGCTGATCCACGAGATCGCCCCCGCCTTCGGCCATCACGGCGTGGCCATCTGCTCCAACGGCGCGCTCGTCTACGACCTGGGCGGCCGCCGGGTCGTCGAGGAGAACGCCATCCCGCCCGAGGTGCTGGGCGAGGCCGCCGCCCGGCTGCGCGCCGCCATCCCCGGCATCGGCATCGCGGTCGAGTACGCCGGCACGCTGGCCGCCGACGACCTGTACGAGCCGTGGGACTGGGACCGCGGCATCACGCCGCGGCGGATGGCCGACCACGAGCTGTTCGGCAGGCCGGGTCCCAAGCTGCTGGGCCGCCACCCGACGCTGTCGGCCGACGAGCTGCTCGCGCTGGCCGCGCCGGAGCTGGCCCCGATCGTCACCGTCTACCACTCCAACGGATCACGCCTGATCGAGGCCATCGCCGCCGGGGTGAGCAAGGCCTCGGCCCTGATGTCGTACGCCGCGGGGCTGGGCATCGGGGCCGGGGAGGTGATCGCGTTCGGTGACATGCCGAACGACCTGCCCATGCTGGCCTGGGCGGGTACGTCGTACGGCATGGCCAACGGGCACGCCGACGTGCTGGCGGCCGTGGACCATGTGATCGGCTCCATCGACGAGGACGGCGTCGCCCTGGAGCTGGAACGCCTGGCGGCGGCCGTGGGCTAACCCCGTGGGGCCTCGGCCCAGCCGGCGACGAGGCGGGTGAACAGCTCGGGTTGTTCGAGGTTCCAGATGTGCCCGGCGCCCGGGATCACGCGCAGTTCCGCCTGGGGGAGTCCGGCGGCCAGGACCTCGGCGGGCGCGAGGTTGGCCTTGTCCTTCTCGCCGACGAGCACCAGGGCGGGCGCCTTGATCTCGGCGAGCCTGGGCCGCAGGTCGAGTTCGCCCAGCTCGCGCAGCCCGGTGAGCAGCGCCGCCTTACCCGCCGCCCGCAGGTCCTCGGCGGCGGTCGCGGTGTGCTCGGGGCGGCCGCCGGAGTACATGCCCTTCATCATCGACACGATCATCCCGGTCGGCAGCAGCCCCATGACGGTGCGCTGGAGGCCGTCGCCGCCGGTCGGGGCCGCTACGCCGCCGGACAGGACGAGGCTCGCGACCTTCTCCGGTTCGGCCAGGGCCGTCAGGAGGGCGACGCTCACCGATCCGGAGATCCCGACGAGGTGGACCCGGTCCTCGGCGGCCAGCAGTTCGCGGACCGAGCGCACGGCGGCGTCCAGGGAGAACGGGCCGGGGCTGGAGTGGTGGCCGGGCAGGTCGGGCGTGAGCACCCGGTGCCGCCGGGACAGTTCGGCGACCTGGGGTGACCAGGCGCGGCGGCTGGAGCCGAAGGCATGGAGAAGCACAAGGGTAGACATGAGGCCCCAAACCGGTTCATATAACCAGAAAAGCTGTTGGATCGGGAGGATAGCCCAGTTCATGGCGTTCGGCGACGAACCAGCCAGACGGGCGCGGCGGCCGGTCCGGCACGCGATGAGCCCTTGGCACAGGTCGGCGGCCACCTGCCTGGCCGTCGATGATCACGTAGGGTTCTGGGAGTGCTGAGTATCGTCCGGAGCGCGCATCGTCCCCGGATCACCGGCCGACCCGGGCCGTCGCCTGGTGCCGCGGAGCCCGAGCAGCGGCAGGACCTCGTGCTCGCGGGCGGTCAGCCGGGTCGGCGAGCGCCGCGCCCGCTCCGGCGTACACCGGGGAACAGGCCCCGGCTGATCACCGAAACCCCGGTACCTCACCCCATTTATCCCTAATATCGGGACTTTCCAGGGCGACGGGAGACGGGGATGTCGGGCGCAGAATCCGCAGGACTCCTCGCGGGCCGCTACAGGCTGCTGTCCCAGCTCGGCCAGGGCGGCATGGGGATCGTCTGGCTGGCGCTGGACGAACTCCTGCGCCAGGAGGTCGCTGTCAAGGAAGTACGGCTGCCGCCCGACCTCGACGCCGCCGCACGGGCCGAGCTGGGAGAACGCACGCTGCGCGAGGCGCGGGCGGCGGCGCGGCTGCGCTCGCACCCGGCCATCGTCACCGTGCACGACGTCGTCCTGGACGGCGGCCGGCCGTGGATCGTCATGGAGCTGGTGCGCGGCCGTTCCCTCGACCGGGCGGTACGCGAGCACGGCCCGCTCCCGCCCCAGCAGGTCGCCAGGATCGGCGCGCGCATCCTGGAGGCGCTCGCGGCCGCGCACGCCTCGGGAATCGCGCACCGCGACGTCAAACCCGCCAACGTCATGCTCACCGACGACGGACGGGTGCTGCTGACCGACTTCGGCATCGCGAGCGTCGCCGGTGACGCCGTGCTCACCCAGACCGGGCTGCTGACCGGCTCGCCCGGCTACATCGCTCCCGAGCGGCTGCGCGGCGAGGCCGACGGCCCGCCCGCCGATCTGTGGTCGCTCGGGGCCACCCTCTTCGCCGCGGTGGAGGGCACGGCGCCGTTCGCCCGCCAGAACCCGGCCGCCTCCATGGCCGCCGTGCTCATGCAGGAGCCGCCGCCCGCGCGCAGAGCGGGGTCGCTCGCCCCGGTACTGGCCGCGCTCCTGGAGAAGGACCCGGCCCGCCGGTGCTCGCCCGCCCAGGCCGCCGACTGGCTGAACGCCGCCGCCCGGGGCGCGCCCACGACCGGCGCGGGACGCCGCCGGGCCAGGCCGCCGCGCCGCCGTAAACCCGTCATCCTGGGCGCCGCGCTGGCGGTGGCGCTGGCGGGCACGGCCACGGTGGTGATCGTGACCCGGAACCCGCCCGGCCGCACCACCACGACCGCCGGCCCGTCCACGACCGCAAGCCCGTCCGTGTCCTCCGCTCCCTCCCCGAAACTGTTCACGCGCGACGTCGACACCTGCGAGCTGCTGGACGCCGCCGAGGTCCGCGAGCTGCTCGGGCCGGGGACCAGGCGCCGCTTCCTGAACGTGAACTCCTGTGCCTGGGAGCGTCCGGACGGAACGTACCTTGGAGTCACCGTCATCCGGTACAAGAAGCTCGCCTTCGCCCGCGACCATCAGGCGCAGATGGTCAGATCCATGAAGGACACGCCGAAACACACGCCGGGGACCAAACTCCACTCCCGGCCGAAGGTCGGCGAGGGGTCCTTCATGTTCACCCAGTACTCGACCACCGGCGCGTCCGGGCCCTACCGCTCGCAGTTCGCCTTCCGGCTGGCGAACGTCGTGGTCCTGGTCGTGCACCACAGCCCGCGCAGCACCGGTCACGCGGCGACGGTGCGCGCGGCCAAGATCCTCGCGGCGAACCTGCGCGAGGGACTCTGATCCGCGGCTCCCCCATGGGCGGCCCGGCCTCGCGGATCGGGGCGGGCACGGCCGGTGGCGGTACGGCCGTGCCCTTCCCGGGTCACCGCACGGCGCCGGACCTCGTCAGGAGGTCCTGGTACCACGCGGCGTCCGGGTGATCCGTCGCCGGATAACCGGCCAGCGGCGTGGTCGCGTTGCCCGCCGAGTTGAAGCCCCACCCGCGCACCAGCCGCCCGGCCTGCCGGGAGGAGACCATGAACGCGGAGGCGCTCGCGGGCGCCGCGTAGAACAGCGCGTCCTGCTGCAGTTCGGCGCTGTTGCCCTGCTGGAACTCGATGAAGGCGGTCTGCTGGTAGCGGATGCGCGCGCCGGCGTGCCGGTCGGTGTCCACGCGCAGGGTCTGGGCCGGTGTCGGTCCGTCGGCGCCGGTCCACACGCGCACGCGGGAGGAGCCGCTGACCGAGGTGCTCTTGTCGTAGCGGGGGTCGGAGGTCCTGGCGTTGGCGCTCCAGGTGACCGATCGGGCTCCGGCGTCGAAGGCGCCGTTCCACGTCCAGTTCTGGCTGTTCGCCTGGCTGCGGTGGATCTCGCGCAACCGGGTGCCCGCCGGGTCGGTGAACCTGACCGTCGGCAGGACGCCGTTGTCGTAGCGGTTCGAGGCCGACCAGGTGATCTCGCCGTCGGCGGCGAGGCGGCCCACGCGGTACCAGAGCGTGGTCGCGTTCTGCGACTGGTGGACCTCGACCAGGTCGCCGTTGTCGTTCAGGGTGACGGCCGGGGTCACGCCGGTGTCGTACCTGCCGTGGCGCAGCCAGGTGACGCGGCCGTCGGCGCCGTACACGCCGGACCAGTACCAGAGGTCGCCGGAACCCGAGTCGTGCACCTCGACGACCTGCCCGCGGCCGTTGATCGCGACGGCCGGGTTGTGGCCGACGTCCCGCTTGTACTGGGCCCGGGTGCCGCCGTCGCCGGAGATCACCGGGAGTACCCGGCCGCGCAGCGCGTCGACCGTGGGCGGCTGCGCGGGGTAGTCCTTGGCCTGCAGCAGGCGCGCGCCGAAGACGGAGGTGAGCTCGTCGTTGAGCGCGGCCAGGTTGCCCGCGGCGTAGGAGCCGTTGTCCGTCAGGTTGTCCTTGACGTCCAGGGCGACGACGATCGGCGCGGCCTCCGGGTGCTGCGCGGACCAGTTGTTGATCACAGTGAGCCAGTCGCGCAGGTTGTTGGAGCCGGGGTTGCCCGCCTGGTGGTCGACCTCGTCGCCGGGGGAGTCGTGGCCGACGGCGTAGTCGCGGGAGGTGGCGTAGCCGTTGTCGTGGATGTCGAGTTCGATGAAGCGTATGCCGCGGTCGAGCTGGTGGGGGATCGACTTCCTGGCGCCGCCGATGTCGCCCGAGTAGCTGTTGTGCGTGGCGCGGAAGATCGCCGAGGGTAACGGCTGGTCGGTCTCGGCTTGGGCGGGCCCGCCGTACAGGAGGGGCGCGACGAGGGCGAACAAGGCCAGGACGGTGCGTGGTCGGGGCATCCGAAGATCCTCACGTCGGGAATCTCTCCAGACGATACGATCACCGGCTCCGGCCAGCCACCCCTGAAACCTTTATATGACTGACTCAGTCAGCTATTATGGACGGCATGGACGACAGATCAGCGAACCTCGTCAGCGCTCTGGTCGTCGGGCTCGCCGACGAACTGGACGAGGCCACGCGGCGCGTCACCGCCCAGGGCGCCACCGGGGCCTCGGCCCTGGCCACGATCCTGGCCGTGCCGGGCGAGCACGTCGACGAGCTGAGCCGGGTGCTCGGCATCACCGGCTCGGGGACGGTCCGCCTGGTCGACCGGCTGGCCGCCGAAGGCCTGGTCGAACGGCGCCCGGGGCGTGACCGGCGCAGCGTGTCGCTGTGGCTGACCGAGCGCGGCGCCGAGATGGCCACGGCGATCGTGGCCGGGCGGCGGGCCGTACTGCGAAGGGCGCTCGAAACGCTCACCGACGAGCAGGCGCGGCAGCTGACCGGCCTCGTCGAACAGGTGCTGGCCACCCTGGCCGTCAGCCGCGAGCGCGCGGACCGCATCTGCCGCCTCTGCGACTACGTCGCCTGCCCGCAGGACGACTGCCCCGTAGAACGGTCGGTGTCATGAACCGCGTGCTCCTGATCGTCGCCGCGGTGGGCTGGGGCGCCGCGACGACGGCCACCAAATACGCCCTGGACGGCTTCGGCCCGCTCACCCTGCTGGTCGTCAAGCTCGCCGCCGCGACCGCCGTGCTCTGGGCGGTCCTGCTGCTGCGCGGCCGGCGCGACGGGGCGCCCGGTCCGTGGCGGTTCGCGCTGCTCGGCCTGTTCGAGCCGGCGCTCGCCTACGGCGGCCTGACGCTGGGCCTGACCTTCACGACGGCGACGAACGCCTCGCTGCTCGGGGCGACCGAGTCCGCCTTCGTCCTGGTGCTGGCGGCGATGTTCCTGAAGGAGCGCATCCGCAGCAGGTCCGTGCTCGGTCTGGTGCTGGCGCTGCTCGGTGTTCTGGTGCTCGACGGCGGCAGCTTCGGGAGCGGCTTCAACGCCGGCGACCTGATCGTGCTCGGCGGCTCGCTGGCCGCGGCCGTCTACGTCACGCTCGCCGCCAGGACCGCTCCGGGCGTGGACGCGCTCACGATGACGACCTACCAGTTCACCTACGCCACGGCGCTCGTGCTGCCGCTGGCGCTCTGGCCGTGGATGAGCGGCAGGGAGCCGCTGCCGACCGGCGTGGCCGCGCCGTACTGGCTGGCCGCGATCTTCGTGGGCGGGGTCTGCTTCGCGCTCGGCTTCGTGCTCTACAACCACGCGATCAGGCACATTCCCGCCGGTACGGCGGGCGTGATCCTCAACATGGTCCCGGTGATCGGCGTCATGGCGGCGGTGGCGTTCCTGGGCGAGGCGCTCACCGTCTGGCACGTGGCCGGAGCGGCGCTGGTCGTGGCCGGGATCATGCTCTTCCCCGCGGTCAAGGGGGAGAAACGAGCCGAGGCCCGCACCCATCGGGTGCGAGCCTCGGCCTTCACGCGTACAGACTAGGCGGGAACGATGTTCTCCGCCTGCGGGCCCTTCTGGCCCTGGGTGATGTCGAACGACACCTTCTGGCCCTCACGCAGCTCGCGGAAGCCGCCCTGAGAGACGATCTGCGAGTAGTGCGCGAAGACGTCCGGACCACCCTCGTGCTCGATGAAGCCGAAGCCCTTGTCCGCGTTGAACCACTTGACAGTTCCGACGGCCATGTCTATCTCCCTTTGATAGGTGTGCAGAACCGGCATCCGTACCTACGGATTCCGAGTTGCCGCGATGTGCCCATCCGGAGATGACCGGCAACAAAAAACGCACCTGACCCATCACGATCGCCAGGTGCACCAAAAGTTTGTATGGGGTACCACAACTGCAACTGCCCACGACTGTATCAGGCCCTTGGGCTGCCTGCGGTAAAAAGCGGTTAACGGGGGTCCCTGGTCGCGAGTCAACCTTCGAGCTCGTCCACGGCCTCCCGCAGGCCGTTCCGCGGCCTGCGCGATCGGCGGTCCGGCGGCCGCCATGATCAGGCGGATGTCCCGGCGCGCCGCTGGTCAGTGGCCCGGACAGGTGGATGACGACGCCGCGAGACAAGGTCGTCACGCGGACGCTGAGCTCGTTCGTCATGGGTCGCACCCCCTACCAGCCGACCTGGTCGCCCAGCCGCAACCGCAGCCACAGTACGAGACGTTCGTCCGGGTCGGCGAGGTCGAAGCCGAAGATCTCCTCGGCGCGCGAGAGCCGGTAGCGGATCGTGTTCGGGTGCACCGACAGCCGCTGGGAGGCGGCGGCGAAGTCGCCGTCGGCGTCCAGGTAGGCGAGGAGGGTGTCGGCGTAGGTGGTGCCGTGCTCGAGATCGTGGGCGCGGACCGCCGGCCCGAGGCTGCGGGGCAGCGCGTCGTGCGCGGCCAGGATCTGGGCCAGCGCGGACAGCGTCGCGCCCGCCCACACCTCGTCGATCGTGGCGACCTGGCACGGCTGGGGCTCGCCCGGCCGGTCGGTCAGGGCGCGCAGGACGAGATCCGCGTCGGCGCGTGAGCTCGCGATCGAGCGCAGCCCCGGCACGCGCGAGCCGAGCCCGGCCTGGATCGGCACCCGCAGCGCGCCGTGGGCCCGCCGGGCGATGTCGGCGACGAGCTCGTGGTGCGCCTTCGGCGACGGCCCGCTCGGCAGCAGCGCGTAGACCGTGCCGTCGATCAGGGCGCAGCCGTGCCTGCCGTAGTGGGCCTCGCAGTGCAGGCTCACCAGGTCGGCGAGCCGGGTGGCCGCGTGCGCCGCCAGAACGTCGTCGGCCTTGCTCGACACGACGGCGAACGCGGCCACCGCGACCGGCAGGTTCGGGTCCAGGCCGAGCTGCGGCGCGACCGCGGTGACGCTGCTCGGGTCGGCCAGCAGCCGCCGCAGCAGGTCCGCGCGCCTGCGCCGCACGGCGTCGTCGGCGGTACGCGCCGCGAGCAGGTGCAGCGAGACGATGTCGGCCACATCGGACAGCGCCTGTTCGGCGGCGGCGTCCAGCGAGCCTTCCGCGTCGACGACCCAGATCGAGCCCAGTTCCTCGCTGCCCGCGCGGACCACGACACCCAGGCGGGGCAGCCCGCCGCGAAACGCCGGGAACCGGCAGGTACACCCCGCCTTGACCAGCGCGCGGTACACCTCGTCGTAGTCCGGGCCGTCCGGCACCTGCAGGCCGAGGATGCCCTGGCGGCGGCCCTCGTCGATGGCCTGTCCCGGCAGGGTCGAGTACGCGAGGATGCGCCGGTGCGGATCCTCGATCACGGTGGCGCCGCCGACCATCCCCGCGATCGCGTTGGCCAGGGCGAACAGATCGCCGACCGCGGGCGCTCCCGCGGCCTGCTCGAAACGGGCCGTCGAGGCGAGGGCCGTGGAGATCATGGCGTCCAGGTGATGCCAGGCGACCGCCTCGTCGGCGGCCAGCAGCACGATTCCCGACCGCTGCGCGGCTTCGGCCAGCTCGGCGGCCGGTTCGCCGAAACTCTTCACCACCAGGCAGGCGTAGCCAATGCCGGCCGCCGCGTCCACGAGCTCCATCGCCCGCGTTCCGCCCGTGCTCACGCCGACGGCCAGCAGGATCGCGTCCCTGACGGACGGCAGCGGGGCGCGCGGCTCGAAGATGAGCACGCCGGAGACCGGTACCGGCCCTTCCGGCAGTACGGTCAGCGGGCGCAGCAGCGACGAGCCCAGCGCGTCCAGGACTTGGGCGAGATCGGGTACTCCGGTGCCGAGCATCCTCACCTCTTTGGCCGGCCGTACAAAGCATGCACGGAATGTCTGGACGGGCACCGAATGCGGACGGTCAGGTCAGCGGCGACGCTGGCTGCATGCACGTGCCGTGGGTATCCGCCTTATGCGGGAGTATCGTCAAAGGAGACAATATGCGAGGTGTTCTCGTGGCCTTCGTGGTCACGGCCTCCCTGGTGGCCGCGCCGTCCGCCGCGTCGGCCGTGACGTCACGGTGCGACACCCAGCCCATCCGGACGGCGCTGAAGGCGCTGGAGAGGGTCGGGGCGGGGATCGCGGTCACGGTGAAGAGCCCGCGCTGCGGCGTCTGGACCGGCGGCGTCGGCCTCGCCGACCGCAGGACCGGCCGCAAGGTCACCGGCGACGAGCACAGCCGCATCGGCAGCGACACCAAGACCTGGACGGCCACGGTCGTGCTGCAGCTCGCCGGCGAGGGCAGACTCAAGCTGGACGACACCGTCGAGCGCCATCTGCCCGGCCTCATCCGCACCAAGGACTACGACGGCCGCGAGATCACGATCCGCCAGCTCCTGCAGCACACCAGCGGCCTGCCCGACTACCTGGCCGCGCCGTTCTGGGAGGACGAGGAGGAGCACCGCTGGGACCACATCGAGCCCCTGCAGACGGTGGAGCAGGCGCTGCCCCTGCCCCCGCCCGAGAGGACCCCGTCGGGCTTCGCCTACTCCAACACCAACTACAACCTGGCCGGGCTGATCGTCACGAAGATCACCGGCCGCGGCATCGGCGATGAGATCAGGCGGCGCATCATCAAGCCGCTCGGGCTGCGCGGAACCTCCTGGCCCGGCGACCGGACCACCCTCCCCAAGCCCGACCTGCGGGGTTACATCAAGGAGGGCGGGAAGCCGGTGGACAAGACGGAGTGGAACACCTCGGAGGCCGACGCGTCGGGCGCGCTGATCTCGACCGGCGCCGACACGACCGCCTTCTGGAGCGCGCTGATGACCGGCAAGCTGCTGGCCCCGGCCCAGCTCGCCGAGATGAAGAAGACCATCAAGGACGACTTCGGCCAGGACTACGGCCTGGGCGTCGAGGGCTACCAGCACGCCCCCGGCCTGGTCACGTGGGGACACAGCGGCAGTATGGCCAGCGGGCACAAGTTCAGGAACGCCGTCACGGACGACGGGCGGCGGGCCGTCACCCTGCTGATCGGCTCGGACTCGTTCAACTCCGACAAGGTCGACTCCATCATCGGCACCCTCATCCGCGACCTCCGCTGACCGCCACCGCCACCACCCCCGCCCGGCGCGCTCCGGGCGGGGGCGGGCCGCTCTCACGGGCCCGCGCGAGCGCGCCACCGGCCGGGAGCCGTCACCAGGCCGCCGGTGGCGTGGATCGACGGGACCGCCCTTTCGGTGGCCCGGACCGGGGCCGGTAGCCCTCGCCTCTCGTGCGGAGGCCGCACGAGCTGTTCGAGGGGCAGCCGGAGACCGTGCGCGGGAGGGCGCCGCAGGGGTCCGTGTGATGATCGCCGGCGGGAGCAGCGCGCTTCAGGCGCGTTCAGGTTCGCTTCAGCTTGTACTGGCGACAGTGAAGCCCCATGACCAACTCCCGAGCGCCGCTCATGATTGCTGCGGCCCTGCTGGCGGCCCTTGCCGGATGTTCCACTTCCGGTGAGACCGGGGCGGCCGCCTCACCCTCCGCGGACCCCGCAGGCAAGCAGCGCCAGCACCAGGCCCAGCTGGCCACCTGTATGAAGGGCAAGGGGTTCACCTATCACCCGGTCGTGACCACGCCGAAGCTGCCGGACGCCATCAAGCAGGAAATGTCCGGCGACTACCAGGGCATGCGGAAATATCGTGAAAAGTACGGGTTCGGCTTCGCCGCCTCCTTCGTCTACCCCAACGACGGCGTCGGCCGGATGGCGATGCGGACGAAGGAGATGGACGGAGCCGGCGACGACCCCAACGGAAAGGTCATCGCCGGGCTGCCGAAGGCGCAGCGGGACGCCTACTTCGACGCGATGGGCTCCTGCACGCTGGTGATGATCAACAAGGTCACCGGCAAGAACATGAAGTCGATGGAGGAGGTCTCCAAGGCCCAGGGCGAGATGCTGAAGCAGATCATCGCCCGTGAGATCGACGGCGACCCCAAGCTGGTGGAGCTGGCCGGCGCGTTCGCCGACTGCCTGAAGGGCAAGGGCTACCGGACCTCCTCGCAACGCCCCTCGGACATCGCGCGCAGCACCGAGGAACCGTTCATGCAGGAGTTCAGCAAGCTCGGCCAGGGCAAGACACCCACCGCCGACCAGGCGCGGCCCCTGCTGCAGCGCGAGATCAAGGCCTCCCTGGAGGACCTGGAGTGCGGCAAGGACTTCTACGCCGCCTACCGGCCCAAGGCGAACGGGGTCTACGAGAAGGCCCAGTTCCTGCCCGGCGTGGGCATGATGATGGCGACGGTTGCGAGCTAGCGTGCGCAGATCCAGAGTGCTCGCCCTGGTCGTGGCGGGGGTGCTGGTGATCGCCGCGGTCGGCTGGGTCGTCGGCTCCCGGCTGCGGTCCCCGGCCGAGGAGGCCGCCTCGCGCCGCCCGCCCAAACCCTCCCTGGTCACCTCGGCGGTCGAGCGCCGCAAGCTCACGAGCACGGTGACGGTCAGCGGCACGCTGACGTACGGCTCGCCGCTGCCGATCACCCTGGCCGGGATGGTCGGCGGGAACAGCGGGGGCGCCGGGGCCGGTCCGGGCGGCGGGGCGAACGGCGCCGCCCAGCGCGTCACCACGGCGCCCAAACCCGGCCCGATCCGCGCGGGCCAGACGCTGATGCAGGTCAACGGCCGGCCGGTGTTCGCGCTGCAGGGCAAGAAGCCGATGTACCGCCCGCTCGTGCCCGGCACCGAGGGCGACGACGTCAAACAGCTCCAGCGCGCGCTGCGGGTCCGGGCCAGCGGCGTCTTCGACGCGGCCACGGTGGCGGCGGTGAAACGCTGGTACGCCAAACGCGGCTACAAGGCCCAGGAACCCGACCTGGAAGCGCGTAAGAGCCTGCAGCAGCTCCGCCAGGCCGTACAGACCGCGCAGGAGACCCTGGCCGCCGACCGCAAGGCGCTGGACGAGGGCCTGGACGTGCGGCCGCTGCGGCTGCGCCACGACAACGCCCGCCGGGACCTGAAGTCGGCGCAGAAGGCGCTGGCCGAGGCGCCGGAGGTCACGCCGGAGCAGGAGACCCAGCTGGCCGCGCTGCGCCGTGCCGTACGCGCTGCCGAGGAGCAGGTGCTCGCGGCCGAGCAGGCGCTGGCGGAGGCCAGGAAGCCGGCGCCGACGCCGACCGGCACCCCGGCGCCCACCCCCAGCGCGGTGGACACGAGCCTCCTGGAGATGAAGCTGGACAACGCCCGGCAGGACCTCGACGAGGCCCACCGGGCGGTGGCCGCCTACGAGGAGCAGGTCCGCGCCGACCGGGACAAGCGGCTGGAGGACCTGCGCAAGGCGGTGCGCACGGCGAAGGAGGCCGAGGCCACCGCCGACCAGGCGCTGAAGCGGGCCAGGAAGGTCTCGCCGCTGCGGGCGAAGGTCACCCACAGCGTCGCGAACCTGGCCGACGCCCAGACCTTGCTGGCTGAGTTCCGCAAGACCTACGGGGTCAGCGTCCCGGCCGGTGAGATCGTCTTCCTGCCGAAGCTGCCCGCCCGCATCGACAAGGCCGAGGTCAAGCCGGGCGACACCATCGAGGGCAAGGTCGCGACCGTGACCAGTTCGGCCTTCGCGGTCAGTGGGTCGGTCGAGGCCAAGGAGGCCAAGCTGCTGCGCCCCGGCCAGGAGGCCTCGATGGAGACCATGGACGGAACGCAGCTGCCCGCCACGCTGAGCGCGGTGGGGGAGGACGCCAAGGCGGGAGCGGACAAGCCGAAGGGCGAGGAACAGGAGTCCGGTTCAGTGCCCGTCCTGCTCACGCCCGGCTCGGCCAAGAAGCTCAAGTCGCTGGTCGGCTCGCCCATGACCGTGCGGATCTCGGTCGGCTCGACCGAGGGCGCGGTGCTGGCGGTCCCCGTGGCCGCCGTCATCACCTCCGCCGACGGCCGGCCCCGGGTGAGGGTCGCGCTGGACGGCGACCGTACCCGCGAGGTCGAGGTGCGGACGGGCCTGACCGCCGACGGCGTGGTGAAGGTGACGCCGGTGCGCGCGGGCGAGCTGAAGGAGGGCGATCGGGTCGTGGTGAGCGATGCTTGAGCCCGTCATCGAGCTGGCCGGCGTCTGCCGGGACTTCCCTTCCGACCCGCCGGTACGCGCGCTGGCCGACGTGGACCTGCGCGTCGAGCAGGGTGACTACATGGCCATCGTCGGGCCGTCCGGGTCCGGCAAGTCCACCCTGCTCAACATTCTCGGCCTGCTCGACCGGCCGACCTCCGGCACGTACCGGCTGGACGGGGTCGAGACCACGGCGCTGCGCGACGGCGGGCGGACCCGGCTGCGGGGCACCCGCATCGGTTTCGTCTTCCAGTCCTTCCACCTGCTGTCCCACCGGACGGTCGTGGAGAACGTGATGCTCGCCGAGGTGTACGGCCCGCACCCCCGCTCCGGCCGCCGGACCCGCGCCGAACAGGCGCTGGAGCAGGTGGGCATGAGCCATCGCATCCGCTTCCTGCCCGATCGCCTGTCGGGCGGCGAACGCCAGCGCGTGGCCATCGCCCGCGCCCTGATGGCCAGGCCCGCCCTGCTGCTGTGCGACGAGCCGACCGGCAACCTCGACAGCCGCAACACCGAGGCCATCCTCGACCTGTTCGACGGCCTGCGCGCCGACGGGCTGACCATCCTGGTGATCACGCACGAGGACGGGGTGAGCGCGCGCGCCAAACGCCGGGTCCGTATCGCGGACGGGGTGCTCAGTGAAGCTCCGTGACCTGTGGGCCGAGTCCATGGCGGGGATGCTCGCCCGTCCGGTGCGCTCGGCCCTGACCACCCTCGGCACCGTCCTGGGCATCGGCACGCTGGTGGTCACCCTGGGCATCGCCGCCACCGCGGGCAACCAGATCGTCGGCCGGTTCGACGAGCTGCTGGCCACCAGCGTCACCGTCGAGGTGCCCCGCGGCGGCCACAACCCCATCGTGACCTGGGACGCGGCCAAGGAGCTGCGTCTCCTGCGCGGCGTGACCTCGGCGACGGCGCTGGCGCAGAGCGACACGAGCTCCAACCTCGTCGTGACCGCCAACAACCTGCTCGACCCCACCCGGGTGTCCGGGCAGACCCTCGCGGTGGTCGCGGCCACCCCCGACCTGCCGCAGACGACACTCGGCCGGATGCTGGCCGGGCGCTACTACGACGCCGGCCACGTCACCCGCCGCGACCGGGTCGTCGTGCTGGGGGAGCAGGCCGCCGCCATGCTCGGCATCACCAGCCTGGAACACGCGCCCGCCGTGTTCATCAAGGAGCGCGCCTACACCGTCATCGGCATCATCGGCGGCCTGCGGCGCGAGCAGATCCTGGCCAGCGCGGTGCTCGTCCCGCCCACGCTGGGCCCCGACATCGGGCTCAAGGACGTCACCCGCGTCCTGGTCGCCACCCAGCTGGGCGCCGCCGAGCTCATCGCCCGCCAGGCGCCGCTCGCGCTGAGCCCCAACCGCAGCGCCGAGCTGCAGGTGATCGCGCCGCCGAGCCCCAAACGGGCGCGCGACGGCGCCCAGGACGACGTCAACGGCCTGTTCCTCATCCTCGGCCTGGTCTCCCTGGTCGTCGGCGCGGTGGGCATCGCCAACGTCACGCTGGTCACCGTCATGGAACGGGTCGCCGAGATCGGCCTGCGCCGCGCCCTGGGAGCGGCCCGCCGCCACATCGCCGCCCAGTTCCTGATGGAGTCCAGCCTGATCGGCCTGACCGGCGGGGTGATCGGGGCCAGCGTGGGCATGGTGACGGTGGTCGCGGTGGCCGCCGTGCGCCAGTGGACCCCGGTCCTCGACGTACGGCTGGCGCTGGCCGCACCCGTGGCCGGCGCGCTGGTCGGGCTGCTGGCGGGCCTGTATCCGGCGCTGCGCGCGGCCCGCATGGAACCGGCGGACGCGCTGCGGTGAAAAGCCTTTGAGTCACCGGGAGCGCGCTGGCTAGCCTGCCGTCCGTGATCTCACTCGCTCGCCGACGCCTGACCCCTGCCGAGACCGGCCCGGCGCTCCACGCGCTGTCGGCGTGGACGCCGGCCGACGCCCCGGCCGGCGGCCTCCATCCCGGAGACGTGGGCTGGTACCTGCGGGTGGCCGACGCGGCCGTCTTCCTCTGGACGGACGGGGCGGCGCCGGTGGCGGCCGGATTCCTCGACGGCCCCGTGCTGCGCGTGACCGCCGCGCCCGGCGCCGATCTCGGCGCGCTCGCGGCCGACGCCGGGGACCTGCTCGAACCCGGCAACGACTGGTCCGACGGACTGCCCGTGCCCGGGTGGGAACGCGAGGGGGAGAGCTGGGTCGTCATGTCGTGGACTCCGCGGCCGGTGCGCGGCCGGGCCCGGCCGGTCGCGGACGCCGACGCGGCCGACCGCGTGCTGGTGCAGCGCTCCGCGTTCGCGGGATCCACGTTCACCATCGAGGGCTGGCACGCGATGAAGCGCTCGCCCGCGGGCGGGCTGGCCGTGGAGAGGCTGGTGCGCACGCCCGCGGGCGAGCCCGCCGCGGCCGCGACCGGATGGTTCGCCGGCGTGGGCAGGTGCGGGCTGCTCGAACCGGTCGGCACCGTTCCCGGCCATCGCGGGAACGGCTACGGGCGCGATGCCGTCCAGGGCACGTGCGCGGCCCTCGTCGAGCGGGGCGCGAGCGCGGTCGCCGTCCTGACGCCGTCCTCGAACCACGCCGCGGTGGCGCTCTACCGATCGGCCGGATTCACGGTCCTGCGCGAGAACCGCGACTGGGTCCGGCCTGGTCGCGGCTCCGTCCACGCTTCGGTCTGATTCTTCGCGAAAACGGGTACGTTTCTAGCCATCCCCCTCGCCGGTGACAGCGTCGTGACCAGGGAGGCGAGACGATGGCTTCGTTCGGAGGCGGCTCGGGAGTGTTCCGGCGCAAGCCGGTGGAGCAGATCGCCAGCGAGCACGAAGGGGAACTGACACGGGTGCTCGGCCTGTGGCAGCTCACCGCGATCGGCATCGGCGGCATCATCGGCGCGGGGATCTTCGCCCTCGCCGGCGCGGTCGCCAACCAGACCGCCGGGCCCGCCGTGCTCATCTCCTTCCTCATCGCCGGTGTGGCCAGCGCGGCCGCGGCGTTCTCCTACGCGGAGTTCGCCGGGCTCATTCCGAAAGCGGGCTCGGCCTATACCTACGGCTACGCCGTCCTGGGTGAGCTGGCGGGGTGGTTGATCGGCTGGGACCTGCTGCTGGAGTACACCGCCATCGTCGCGGTCGTGGGGATCGGCATCTCCGGCTACTTCGGGTTCCTGGTCGGCAACCTCGGCCTCGATCTGCCGGAATGGATGCTGGGCGCGCCCGGCACCGGGCCCGGCCGGGTCGTCGACCTGTTCGCGGTGGTGTTGTGCCTGCTCATCGCGTTCCTGCTGAACCTCGGCATCAAGGCGGCCGCACGGTTCGAGACCTTCGTCGTCGTGCTGAAGGTCGCCGTCGTGCTGATGGTGATCGTGGTCGGCTTCTTCTTCATCAACCCGGCCAACTACACCCCCTTCTTCCCGTTCGGCGTGACCGGCGCGATCACCGGCGCGGCGACCGTCTTCTTCGCCGTCTTCGGCTACGACGCGATGAGCACGGCCGCAGAGGAGTCCAAGGACGCCCAGCGCCACATGCCCAAGGCGATCATCTACTCGCTGGCCATCTCGATGGTGCTGTACGTCCTGGCCACGCTGGTCCTGACCGGCATGCAGAACTACCAGGACATCGACCCCGAGAGCGGGTTCTCCTCGGCCTTCGCCGCGGTCGGGCTGTCCAAGCTCGCGGGCGTCATCGCGGTCGGCGCGATCATCGGCATCCTCACCGTCATGTTCACCTTCATGCTCGGCGTCACCCGCGTGTGGTTCGCGATGAGCCGTGACGGGTTGCTGCCGCGCTGGTTCGCCAAGGTCCACCCGGTGCGCCGGGTGCCGAGCCGTATCACCTGGATCGTCGGCATCGTCTCGGCCCTCATCGCCGGGTTCCTGCCGATTCGCGAGGCGGCCGAGCTGACCAACATCGGCATCCTGCTGGCCTTCGTCGTGGTGTGCGTGGCCGTCATCGTCCTGCGGTACCGGCAGCCGGACCTGCCGCGTACCTTCCGGACGCCGGGCATGCCGGTGGTCCCGGCCATCGGCGTCATCTTCTCGGTGTGGCTGATCACCTTCCTGAGCCCGGCGACCTGGCTGCGCTTCGCGATCTGGTTCGCGATCGGCCTGGTCATCTACGCGGCCTACAGCTACCGCCACTCCGCGCTGAACCGCCCGCGGGAGTGACGGCGCCCCGGGTTCAGATGCCTTCGACGAGGATCACCTCGCCCTTCAGGTGGTCCGTGCGGAGGTGGAGGATCTCCTGGTAGGCGGCCGAGTCGTAGAAGGCGCGGGCGTGCCGCATGGACGGGAACTCCACCAGGATCACGTCGCCCGGCCAGTCGCCCTCCCGGACGTCGACCTCGCCGCCGCGCACGATGAACCGGCCGGAGAAGGGGTCGAGGGTGGACTGGACCCGGTCCTTGTACTCCAGTACCTCGGGGTGGATCTCGTCGGGCTTGCGCAGGTGAGCGAGCAGGTACGCGGTCATGTTTCCTCCGAAGTCAGATGGCGGCCGGGAACTCAGGCTCCGGCATGCACGGCGTCGTCGGTCTGGTTCCAGGTGGCGAGGTAGCGCTTGATGTCGCTCATGTGCTTTTCTCCTCAGAGTTCGTCTTGACCCCAACGCTAGACAACCGCCGGGCACGGCGAATCTGTCGTACTTAGGTACTTCGCCCAGTAATCTCCTAGCCGGTGCCGTGCTCGCGCAGTTCGCTCAGCCGTTCCCCGGCGAACGAGCGGATCTCCTCGTCCTCGGCCCCGGCCGCGTGCTCCAGGAGGCTCATGTCGTCCGGGCCGGACAGGCTGGTGGCGGCCGCCGCGGCGAACAGCCTGGTCACCGGGTCGCCCGCCGCCAGCCGGGTGATGATGCCGGAGACGTCGGGCTCCTCGTCCTCCTGCAGGACCAGCCACTCGGTCAGGTCCCTGAACCGGCCGGGGGACAGGCACGACGCCCCCGCCTCGAGTTGCTCGACGGAGGACTCGGTCAGGAATTCGAGGACCTTCCAGCGGATGGCGCTCTCCGGGTCCTGGCTCAGGGCGATGACCTGGGCGATGACGGGCCCGTGGCGTTCGCCGGCGTTCTCCAGGACGACCGCGATCGCGTAGTAGCGGACGATGCGGTTCCGGTGGGAGAGCAGGGCCGGGATCTCGTCCATCATCGGGGCGGCGAGCTCCGCCAGCTCCGCCAGCAACCAGGCGCCCGTCCCGGCGACCGCCTCGTCGTCGCTGCGCAGAAGCCTGCCGAGGTTCTCGACCGGGTATCCCGCGTGCAGTTCGCCGAGCAGGTCGTTGGCCGCCGGGCCCACGATGTCGTCGTCGGCCGGATGCGTGCGGATCCGCTCGATCAGAGCGTCGCCTGTGCGCGTTTCCATCGCTCCCTTTCGTGCCGCCGCGGGTGGCGGCCTCACGCCCGTGCGCGGGTTCCTGCCTCCGAGGTGATCTCCCCTCCTGTCATGCCCAAGCACGATATCGCTACTTATTCTGATAATTGAGGGTTCCGTGTGCAGGGGATCTATCGCGCTGAGCGGAGGTACAGCGCGAGCGGCACGACGGCGGCCGAGGAGACGGCGATGGCCGACAGGGCGGCGGGCAGCCCGACGTGCTCGGCCAGGAAGCCGATCAACGGCGGCCCGCCGAGCATGCCCGCGTGGCCGATGCTGGAGGCCAGGCTCACGCCCGCCGGTCCGCCCAGCGCCCCCGCCTGGGCGATGGCCAGCGGGAAGACGTTGGCCAGCCCGCACCCCACCACCACGAACCCGGCGAACGCCACCGCCACCGAACCCGTCCACGACGCCGCCAGACTGCCGCACACCGCCAGCACGGCGCCGCTCACGAGCACGGTGCTCTGCCCGAACCGCGCCACCAGGCGGCTGCCCGCCAGCCGGGTGATCGCGATCGCCACCGAGTAGGCCGAGAAGCCGTACGCGGCCAGGTCGGCCTCGGCGCGCAGGTCGTCGCGCAGGTGCAGCACGCTCCAGTCGGCCACCGCGCCCTCGCCGAACGCCGCGCACACGGCCAGTACCCCGCACAGCGCCACGGCCAGGCGGAACGTCCGCGGCCCGCCCTTGGCGGGAGAGCTCGCGGCCGCGGGGACCGTCCCGCGCAGGAGCGGCCTGGCCAGGACGGCGGTGCCGAGCAGGATGAGGGCGGACACCAGCAGGAAGTGCTGCGAGGTGGTCAGCGAGCCCAGGAGGAGGCCGCCGAGCAGCGCCCCGGCCAGGCCGCCCGCGCTCCACAGCCCGTGCAGCACCGACATGACCGGCCGGCGGGTGGCCCGCTCGACCTCGACGGCCGCGCTGTTCAGGCCGATGTTGAGGGTGCCGTAGCACAGCCCGGTCACGGCGAGCGTCAGGCACAGCGCCACCATCGTGTCCGCGAGCGAGATCACCGGCAGGGCCAGGCTGAGCAGGGTGATGGCGGCGAGGATGACGCGGCGCGTGCCGTAGCGCAGGCAGAGCCGCCCGCTGACGGTCATGGCGAGGCCGGTGCCGATCGCCATGCACATGAGCGCCACGCCGAGACCGCCGGTGGAGACGCCGAGGTGGTCCTTGACCGAGGGGATGCGAACCACCCACGTGGCGAAAACAACGCCATCCAGGAGGAAGAACAGCGAGAGGGGCATAGCTGGCAAACTAACAGGACGGTATCCAGAAAGAAAAGGTATGCGGCCGCATCGTCTCCGCATAGCGGATGTATCAACCCGCCCAGGCACCTTTGTCTTACAGCGACAACGACGAAGGAGCACACGATGAGCCGCACCGCCACCACCGCGTACGAGGGGTTCACGGCCGAGGAGCGCGCCGCGATGAAGGACCACGCCAAGGAGCTGAAGACGACGGCCCGCCGCAGCGAGGCCGAGAAGGCCGCGGAGGCGGTGCGGGACGTGCTCGCCAAGATCGCCGAGATGAAGGACGCGGACCGCGTCCTGGCCGAGCGCGTCCACGCCATCGTCACCGCCAGTGCCCCGGCCCTCGCTCCGAAGCTCTGGTACGGCATGCCCGCCTACGCGCTCAACGGCAAGCTCGTCTGCCACTTCCAGGCCGCGGAGAAGTTCAAGGGACGCTACGCGACGCTCGGCTTCAGCGACCCGGCGAAGCTGGACGACGGCGCGATGTGGCCGGTCTCCTACGCCCTGATCGAGATCACCCCCGAGGTGGAGGCCCGCATCGGCGCGCTGGTGAAGCAGGCCGTGAGCTGACCCGCCCCTGGAGCCCGGTATGCGCCAGTCCCTCGATGAACTGGCGCCGGGCCGGGCTCGGCGCCGCGCTCGTCGAGCCGGATGTTCCACAAGCGCGACCGCGAACAACACGTTCCGCCCGGGGAAGCGGGTTCAGGCCCGGGCGTTCGGCGGGCGGCGTTTGCGGGGGGCGGCCGAGCGGGGCGGCAGCGAGCGCATGTGGTCGCGGACCCGGACCATGATGTCGCCGATCCGGCTCAGGTCCTCGTCGGCCAGAGGGTCGAACAGCATGCCGCGCACGACCTGGATGTGTCCCGGCATCACGCGTCCCAGAAGCGCGAGCCCGTCCTCGGTGATGGTGACCAGGGTGGTGCGCTCGTCGTCGGGGGAGGGGCCGCGGGTGATGAGACCGGTCTTCTCCAGCAGCCCGGCCTGGTAGGTGAGGCCGCTGCGGCTGTAGACGACGCCGTCGGCGAGTTCGGTCATGGTGAGCCGCCCCTGCGCGTTGGCGAGCCGGGCCAGGAGCTGGAACTGCACGTAGCTGAGGTCCCCCGCGGCCTGGAGCTGCTGCTCGACGTGGTGCTGAAGCAGGCTGACGGCCTCCATCAGCGCGAAGTAGGCCCCCAGCTGCCGGGGGTCGAGCCCCTGAACGCCGTCGTCGGTCATCCGTTCAGCCTATATGTTTCGAACTCAAAGCATTGTGACCGGCATCACCTCCTCGCCGGGTATTGCTTCGAACTCAAAGCAAGCTACTGTCATCACACGCTTCAACTTCGAAGCAATTTCAGGAGGAGAGATCATGAAGGCAGTGCGCTACCACTCCTACGGCGACACCAGTGTCCTGGTTCACGAGGACACCGACCTCCCCGCGGCGGGACCCGGCCAGGTGGTGGTGAAGGTGGCCGCCACCTCGTTCAACCCGGTGGACGTCGCGATCCGCGCCGGCTACGTGCGGGAGGTGTTCCCGCTGACCTTCCCGCACATCCCGAACTTCGACCTGTCCGGCGTCATCACCGCGATCGGCGACGGGGTGGAGGGCTGGAGCGAAGGCGACGCGGTGGTCGCCTTCCTCCCGATGACCACCCCCGGGGCGGCGGCCGAGTACACCGTCGTCCCGGCCGGCATCCTGGCCGCCGCCCCGCGGAGCGTGGACCTCGCCGACGCCGCCGCCCTGCCCGCGGTGGGACTGACGGCCTGGCAGGCACTGTACGAGCACGCCGCCCTGCGGGCAGGCCGGCACATCCTGATCAACGGCGCCGGCGGCGCGGTGGGCGGCTACGCCACCCAGCTGGCCAAGCGGACCGGCGCCGTGGTGACCGCGACCGCCGGCCCGCGCAGCGCCGGCCGTATCCGCTCCTACGCGGCCGACCAGATCGTGAACCACACCGAGACCCCCGTCACGCGGGCGTTGGAGGGCCGCAGGTTCGACGTGGTGCTGAACCTCGTCCGGACGAGCCCGGAGGAGACCGCCGAGCTGACGAACCTGGTCGCCGACGACGGCGTCTTCGTCAGCACCACCACCGCCGCCGAGGACACCGGTCGCGGCGTGCGCGTCGCCCAGGTATTCGCCCGCAGCGACGCCGCCCAGCTCGCCGAGCTGGTCGCCCGCGTGGACGCGGGAACCCTGAAGATCGACGTGGCCGGCCGCCGGCCGCTGGCCGATCTGGCCGCCGTCCACGAGGAGGCCGTCACCGGACGCCTGGCCGGCAAGACGATCCTCATCCCCTGATCACCGGCCCTATGGGGGTCGCCACCGGGGGCGTCGCGGTAGCGGAACTCGGGCGAGACGGGCGGGTCGCCGCGGTACAGGAACTGGCGCCCCGAGCGGCGCGCCGGCCGCGGCGAGGACCGCGACCGGGACACCCGCCACGACCAGGTACGCGGTCAGCGTGAGCATGAGGTCGAGCGACGCCTTCGCGTCCTTGAGCGCGTCGGCGAGGATCCGCCGTACGCCGGGATGGCGCGGATGCCGGGCGGCCGGCAGTTCGAGCAGCCCATCGCCTCGAACGACTCCCTGTCGTACGGCCGCAGCCGCATCTCCTCCAGGACGACCAGCGCCCGCTCACGCCTGCCTACGCCCTTCTCCACGGGGAAAAGCGGTGCTCACCCTAGACTTCCCCCATGATGGTGGGACGTTCCGCCGAACGCTCCCGGCTGGTCCGCCTCGTCGCCGACGCCAAGGCCGGCCGGAGCCGGTCGCTGGTCGTGCGCGGCGAGGCGGGCATCGGCAAAACCGCTCTGCTGGAGTACGCGGCGGGCGTCGCCGGCGGCATGCGGG
Organism: Nonomuraea sp. NPDC050547; assembly: GCF_044457345.1. Classification (NCBI taxonomy): domain Bacteria; kingdom Bacillati; phylum Actinomycetota; class Actinomycetes; order Streptosporangiales; family Streptosporangiaceae; genus Nonomuraea; species Nonomuraea sp. NPDC050547. The sequence goes on along the minus strand of NZ_JBITGW010000017.1, from coordinate 148,609 downwards.
TCCTGCGGGTGGCCGGGATCGAGTCCGAGGCCGAGATCCCGTTCGCGGCGCTGCAGCTGATGCTGGCCCGCGACGCCGCGCGCTTCGACACGCTGCCCGCGCCGCACGCGCAGGCGCTGCGGGCGGCGTTCGGGACGGGACCGGCTTCCGGCGACCGGCTCATGGTCGGCGCCGCCACGCTGACACTGCTGTCGGAGCTGGCCGGTGAAAGGCCGCTGTTGTGCCTGTTCGACGACGTGCAGTGGTTCGACCGCTCCTCCGTGGACGCGCTGCTGTTCGCGGTCCGGCGGCTCCACACCGACCCGGTGGGAGCGGTCTTCGCGGTGCGCGACGGCGAGCGGCCCTTCCCCGCCTCGGGCATCGACGACGTCAGGCTGCCGCGGCTCGGCGCGCGCGAGTCCGCCGAACTGCTGGCCACGGTCGGCCCGCTGCCGCAGCCGGTCGCCGACCGGGTGCTCGTGGAATCGGGCGGCAACCCGCTGGCGATCGTGGAGCTGGCCAGGTCCGGCACCGGCGCCCTCCCGTCACCCGTCGCGCCCCTGGCCGCCGTCGGCCGGCTGGAAGAGCACTACCGCCTGCGACTGCGCACGCTGCCCTCGCGCACACGGCAGGCTCTGCTGCTCGTGGCCGCCGACCACGGGTGCGAGCTGTGGTCGTACCTGGCCGCGGCCGAGCGGCTCGGGCTGCGCGCCGACGACCTGGAGCCCGCCGAGCACGCGGGGCTCGTGCGGGTGACCGCCGACGCCGTGGAGTTCCGGCATCCGCTGATCCGGACCGCGGCGTACCAGGAGGCGCCGCTCGCGTGGCGGCTCGCCGCGCACCGGGCGCTCGCCGACGTCCTGTCCGATCCGCGCGACGCCGACCGGCGTGCCTGGCACGCCGCGACCGCCGCGGGCGGGATCGACGACGGGGTGGCCGACGAGCTGGAACGGGCCGCGGAACGTGCCCTCGCCCGGGGCGCGCCCGCGGCGGCGTCCAGGGCGCTGGAACGGGCGGTGCGGCTGAGCGGCGACGCCGCCGTCCAGGCCCGCCGCCTGGTCGCGGCGGCACGCGCGGCCTACGACGCCGGCCTGCTGGACCACGCGGACACCTTGGCCGCAGCGGTCACCGCGATGACCGGCCCCGCCCCTGCGGGCGCCGAAGCGGACGGACCGCCCGCCTCGGCGGGCGCCGAAGCCGACGGACCACCCGCCCCGGCGGACACCGAAGCCGGCGGACCACCCGCCCCTGCGGGCGCCGAAGCGGGCGGACGACCCGCCGACGGGGGCGCGACAGCCGGAAAGGCCGTCGAAGGCACGGCGACGGCCGCGGGTGCGGGTGCGGGTGCGGTCGAGAATGGGGCGACGGTCGCGGGCGTGGCGTGGATTCAGGCTGAGGCGGCGTGGATCCGGGCGCAGGTCGCCTACGAGCGGGAATCGCCCGCGCGGGCCTGCGCACTCGCCCTCGACGCCGCCGTCCCCGTCCTCGCCGCCGATCCGGCCCGCGCGATCTCCGTGCTGACCGAGGCGGTGTGGTGCGCCCGCGACGCCGCGGACGAAGGGCTCCTCGCCCGATGCGGCGAGCGACTGGGCCGGGTGCGCGGCGGACCGCCCGAGGTCGCCCGCGCGCTGGGCGGTTTCGTCGCCCTGCTGAGCGGCCGGACCGAGGAGGCGGTGCCGCCGATGCGCGACCTGCTCCTCGCGGCCCGCGACGGCGCCATGGACGCCACCCTCGAAGGGCTCACGGCCGGCTTCCTGGGCGTCCTGATCGGCGCCGACGACCTCGCCCTGACGGTGCTCGACCGGCAGGTCGCCACCATGCGCGCACAGGGCGCCGTGGGCTGGCTGCCGTACGTCCAGGAGCCGCTCGCGCTCGCCCAGCTCGTCACCGGCGGGTTCCGCGACGCGGAGGCGAACGTCGCCGAGGCCGTCTCCCTGGCCGCCGAACTGGGCCAGGACTTCCAGGTGATCGTGCTCACCGCGATCTCGTCCTGGCTCGCCGCCGTCCGCGGCGAGGTGAACACCGCCAGGCAGCAGGCCGAGCTGGTGCTCAAGCACGCCGGCCGCCATGGCATGGCCGCGGCCCAGGCCCGATGGGGACTGGCGCTGATCGACCTCATGGCCGGCGACCCCGACGCCGCCCTCGACCGGCTCGACGAGGTCTGCGCGGGCCCGCCCGGCAGGGACGTGACCGTCCGCGCCATCGCCGACCACGTCGAGGCCGGGGTACGCGCCGGCGACCAGGACCGGGCCCGCCACCACCTGCCGCAGTTGGAGAGCTGGGCCGGGCACACCGCCAGCCCCGCGGCCGGAGCGCTCCTGTTGCGCTGCGCCGCCCTCCTCGACGAGAGCCGCGAGGCGGGGCAGCGCTTCGAGGCGTCGCTGGCCGTCGACGGCTGCGGCCCCTACGACCGTGCCCGGACCCAGCTGGCCTACGGCGAATGGCTGCGCCGCCACCGCCGCCCCACCTCGGCGCGGACCCTGCTGTCGCGGGCGCTGGCGACGTTCGACCAGATCGGCGCGCACGGCTGGCAGGCCCGCGTGCGGACCGAGCTCGTCGCGCTCGGCGGCCCCGTCCCGCCCCCCGAGACCGCGGCCGCCGAACAGCTCACCGCGCAGGAGCTGCAGGTCGTCCGGCGCGCCGCTCTCGGCCTCAGCAACCGCGAGATCGCCGCCCAGCTGTTCCTCAGCCCGCGCACCGTGGGCCACCACCTGTACAAGGCCTACCCGAAGCTCGGCGTCAGCAGGCGAGCGGAGCTGGGCCGGCTCGACCTGTAGGCAGGCCGCCGGTTCAGCGCCAGTAGTTCGACCGATGCGGCCGGCCGCCCCCGGCTCCTAGCGTGCCTGGGTAACCGTCGAAAGGCCGGCCATGGGAAAGCTCATCGCGCACAACATGATCACCGTCAACGGCGTGTTCGACTCGCCCGCCCCCGACACCTGGCTGGAGGCGGACAACGACAGCGGTGACGCCTCCCTCGAACAACTCCTGCTGGCCGACGCGCTGGTGCTCGGCCGCAAGACCTACGAGGACCTGGCCGCCGTCTGGCCCCACCTCGGCGGCGACCCCGCGCTCGGCCGCTACGCCAAGCGCATCAACGGCATGCCCAAGTACGTCGCCTCCCGGACCCGGCCCGGCCCGCTGGAGTGGAACGCCACCCTGATCAAGGGCGAGCTCGACGAGGTCGTGCCCGAGCTGAAGGACACCCACGGCGGCAACCTGGTCGTCTCCGGCTGCGGCGAGCTCGCGCACACGCTGGCCAGGCGCGGGTTCGTCGACGAGTTCTGGTTCTGGGTCAACCCCTGCCTCTGGGCGGCGGGCCCGCGCGTCTTCGACGGCGTCGGCCCGATCCGGCTTCGGCTGGTGGCCGCGACGCCGTACCGGTCGGGCGTGCTGTGGCTGCGCTACCGTCCGGCGGGCCCGCTCACATGATCGCCAGCTGGCCGCCGTCGATGACGAGCTCGGTGCCGTGGACGAAGGCGGCGTCGTCGGAGGCCAGGAACGCGTACGCGGCGGCGACCTCCTCGGCCAGCCCCGCCCGGCCGAGCGGGATGTGGTCGCGGGCGTAGGCGGAGACGAAGTCGCCGGCCAGGCCGGAGGAGATGGCGGAGTTCAGCGGCGTCTGGATGTAGCCGGGGCACAGCGCGTTGACCCGGATGCCGTGTTTGCCGAGCTCGACCGCCATCGTCCTGGTCAGCAGGAGCACGCCGCCCTTGGAGGCGTTGTAGTGGGCGTAGTCGGCCTCGCCGCCCAGGCCGTTGGTGGAGGACATGTTCAGGATCACTCCGCCGGAACCGCGCTCCACCAGGTGCTGGGCGACCGCCTGGGCGACCAGGAACATGCCGCGCAGGTTCACCGAGATGATCCGGTCCCAATGCCCCGGGGTGATCTCCAGGAACGGCTCGCGCCAGGCCGTACCGGCGTTGTTGACCAGGATGTCGATCCCGCCCAGCGCCGCGACGGCGCCGTCGACCAGGCGGGCCACGTCGGCCTCCGCGCTGACGTCGCCGGCCAGCCCGCTCACCTCGCCGAGCGCCGCGAGCCCGGTCACCGCCGCGTCCACCTCTGCCTCGTCGAGGCCGCCGAGCACGACCCTGGCGCCCTCTTCGAGAAACCTGCGGGCGGTGGCGGCGCCGATGCCGCTGCTGCCTCCGCTGATCAGCACCCGCTTGCCGGCCAGGCCGCGCATGCTGCCTCCTTTCAGCGCACGGCCCCGCGGGCGGCGACGCGCAGTTCGGTGATGACTTCCCCGTCCTCGACGCCGTAGGCGATGTCGAAGAGGTTGACGACAGAGCAAGCATGGCTGGGAATCAGCCCCATCCGCGAGCCGACGGGCAGCTCACCGTGGTGGCCGGGCTCCAGACGGGCCACGCCGTGCTCCTCGTTCAAGAACTCCATCCTCAGGTACGGCAGGCCCACGGCGCGGATCCAGCCCGGTGTGCCGTACCCGTCGGAGGTGAGGCACTTGGTGCCCGCGTCGCACACGACCCGCTCGGGCATCGGCCGGCCGATCACCGTGGTCAGGATCCTGGCCGCGGTGTTCTCCTCGGAGGCGACGCCGAGGCGCATCATGGCGGTGTCGTTGAAGATGTAGGTGCCCGGCCGGATCTCGGTCACGCCGGCGACTCCGGCCACGTGGCGGGCGGTGGGGGTCGAGCCGACGCTGATCTCGCGCAGCGCGATGCCGTCGCGGGCGCACATCTCGGCGGTCGCCACCAGGTCCTCGCCTTCGCGGCGGGCGGTCTCGGCGAGCTCGGCCGGGGTGCGGCAGTGGTAGGCGTGCCCGGCGAGGGTGAGCAGGCCGGCGACCTCCACGCCGGGGACGGCGGCGATCTCGGCGACCAGGTCGGCGGTGGCCCGGCCCGGTGGCCGGCCCAGCCGGTGCTGGCCGGTGTCGACCTCGACCAGCACCTCCACCGGCGGCCCGCCGAGGCGGCCGAGCTCGGCGGCGACCTCGGGGGAGTCGAGGCTGACGCGCACCCTGGCGCGCTCGCGCAGTGCGGCGAGGCGGCGCAGCTTGGGCCGGCCCCAGATCGGAAACGCGAGCAGGATGTCGTCGATGCCGGCCTGTGCCATCACCTCGGCCTCGCCGAGCTTCGCGCAGGTGATGCCGCTCGCCCCGGCCTCGAGCTGCATCCTGGCCAGCTCGGGCATCTTGTGGGTCTTGACGTGCGGCCGGAGTCGGACGCCGTTCGCGGCGGCCACCTTCGCCATCTCGTTCACGTTGGCCCTGACCACGTCGAGGTCGATGACCAGGGCAGGGGTGTCGATTTCTGGATACATCTATGGATCACGCCCTCTCGGGTCTCTGCCCGTCGAACGTAACACAGCCATTCCGTCAGACGCATTAGCATTCCGTCATACAGAATGCTGGACAGTTCCAGAGAACTCTTGACAGGTGCCCCCGCCACTGCTGTCCTTTTCGCGTAGCCGGAATGGCATTCTGCATCATGGAATGGGAGTTCGCATGAGAGTCGGCACGGTCCGGGTCGGACAGACCCGCATGGCCGCGGAGGAACGCGACGGACGTTGGTACGCCCTCGACGTGCCCCCGGGCACCCCGCTGGAGGCCGTGCTGGTCCGCGGGCTCGGCTCGGTGCGCACCGCCGGGCCGCTCGACGCCGCGGTGCCCGTCCGGCCCCTGCGGCCGGGCAAGATCGTGGCGATCGGACTCAACTACCTCGACCACATCCGCGAGGCCGGGATGGACAAGCCGCAGCGGCCGCTGATGTTCGCCAAGTTCCCCTCCAGCGTGATCGGGCCGGGCGAGCCCATCGTCATCGACACCGGGCTGACCGAGCGCGTGGACTGGGAGGTCGAGCTGGCCGCGGTCATCGGCACGCCGCTCAGGAACGTGAGCGGGGACGAGGCGCTGGCGGGCGTGGCCGGTTACACCGTGGCCAACGACGTCTCCGCACGTGACCTGCAGTTCGCCGACGGCCAGTGGACCCGCGGCAAGAGCCTGGACACCTTCTGCCCGCTCGGCCCGGTCGTCGTGACGCCCGACGAGCTCGGCGACCCCCAGGCGCTGAAGCTGTGGACCCGCGTCAACGGCGAGACCGTCCAGGACTCCAGCACCGCCGAGATGCTCTTCGGGGTGGCCGAACTGCTCGCCTTCTGCTCGCGCGCCTTCACCCTCGAACCCGGTGACGTCGTGCTGACCGGCACCCCCTGGGGCTGCGGCGAGTTCATGGACCCGCGGCGCTCCCTGCGCCCCGGCGACACCGTCGAGACGGGCGTCGAGGGCATCGGCGTCCTGGTCAACCCCGTCACGGAGGGCACCCGATGAGGGCCCTGGTGTTCACCGGACCCGGCGCCATGGAGGTCCGCGACGTGCCGGAACCCGAGGTCGGCCCCGGTGAGGAACTGGTGCACGTGGTGACCTCCGGCATCTGCGGCAGCGAGCTGCACGGGGTCAGGACGCCCGGCTTCCGGGTGCCGCCGCTGGTGATGGGGCACGAGTTCGCCGGCCGTACCGGCGACGGCAGGTGGGTCGTGGTGAACCCGATCCTGTCGTGCGGCGCCTGCGACCTGTGCGCGCTCGGGCTGCGCAACGTGTGCAGGGAGCGGCAGATCGTCGGGGTGCACCGGCCCGGCGGCTTCGCCGAGCGGGTCGCGGTGCCCTCGGGCACGCTGACCGACCTGCCGGAGGGGCTCGGCTGGACGGCCGCCGCGATCGTGGAGCCCGCGGCCAACGCGGTGCACGCCTGGTCGCTGGCCGGCGCGCCCGCCGGCGCCCGCGTGGGCGTCATCGGGGCCGGCGCCATCGGCCTGGCCTGCCTGCTGGTCGCCGGCTCCGGCGGCGCGGCGCGGATCGAGGTCGCCGACCGCTCGGGGCACCGCCGCGAGATCGCCCGCCGGCTCGGCGCCGGCGCGGCCGTGCCGGAGCTGGCCGGAGAGTACGACGTGATCTTCGACGCGGTGGGCGCCGCCGCCACCCACGAGCAGTCGCTGGCCCGGCTGCGTCCCGGCGGCACCGCCGTCTGGCTGGGCCTGGCCGACCCGACCGCCGGATTCGACGCCGCCGCGCTGGTACGCGGGGAGAAGCAGGTGGTCGGCTCCTTCGCCTACCGTGACGCCGACTTCGCCGCCGCCGTCGGCCTGGTCGCCGGCTGGGACCTCGGCTGGGTGGCCACCTACCCGATCGGCGAGGGCGCGGAGATCTTCACCACGCTGATGAACGGGCGCACCACCCCCGTCAAAGCCCTGCTGACCTTCTGAATCGAGGCGTCCATGTCCGTGCGCACACCTCTGTCCGAGTACCGCCCGATCTCGCAGCTCAGGGTCCCCGTCCACCACGTGGAGCGGGCCCGGCTGCCGGTCGTGGACGCCCACACCCACCTCGGCCGCTGGCTCAGCGAGGACGGCGACTGGATGGTCAAGGACGTGCCCGCGCTGCTGGCCGAGATGGACACGCTCAACGTGCGCGCCATGGTCAACCTCGACGGCCGCTGGGGCCGGGAGCTGGCCGCCAACCTCGAACGCTACGACGCCGCCCACCCCGGCAGGTTCGCCACCTTCTGCCACGTCGACTGGTCGCAGGCCGCCGAGCCCGGCTTCGGGGAGCGCCTGGCCGCGCAGCTGCGCGCCTCGGTCGCCGAGGGCGCCGCGGGACTGAAGGTCTGGAAGGACGTCGGCCTGCGCGTGCGCGACCACCGCGGCGAGCTGGTCATGCTCGACGACGTACGGCTCGGCCCGCTGTGGGCCGCGGCCGGGGAGCTGGGCATCCCGATCGCCCTGCACACCGCCGACCCGGTGGCGTTCTTCGAGCCGGTCGACGAGCGCAACGAACGGCTCGAACAGCTCGCCGCCCACCCCGGCTGGGTGTTCTCCGGCCCGGAGTTCCCGCCGTTCGAGCGGCTGATCGAGGCCATGGAGACCATGATCGGCACGCACCCGGCCACCACCGTGATCGGCGTGCACGCCGGATGCTGGCCGGAGAACCTGGCCTGGGTCGGCGGGATGCTCGACGAGCACCCCAACTTCCACATCGACATCGCCGCGCGCCTGGCCGAGCTGGGCCGGGCGCCGCGGGCCGCGCGCGAGCTGATCATGCGCCACCCGGGCCGCGTGCTGTTCGGCACCGACGACCTCCCGCCGGACCCGGAGACCTACCGGATCCACTTCCGCTTCCTGGAGACCGCCGACGAGGCGTTCGCCCACTCCACCGAGGACCCGCCGCTGATGGGCCGATGGACCATCAGCGGGCTCGACCTGCCCGGTGACGTGCTGGGCAAGGTCTACGCCGGCAACGTCCGCGCGCTCGTGCCGAGGCTGGCGTGAACGGGCGGCCCCGCCCCCGGCGGGACCGCCCGGGGCCCTCACCTACACGGCTTGTACGGCTTGTCGTAGAGCGAGTAGTCGGTCGCCTTCTTGATGGAGTTGAACTTCAGCGCGGCGGCCTTGGAGCAGAAACCGCCCGGCGAGGTCTTGTACTCCACCTGGAAGACCGGCTTGCCCGCCTTGACGAAGGCGGACAGGACATCGCACTCCTTCCACTGGAAGCACTCCTCGTTGACCGCGTAGTCGAAGTGGGAGACCAGTTCGTCCACCTGGCTGAGGTCGTTCTTCAGCGCCACGGACAGGCCCTTCCTGTGGGCCATGGCGGCCAGCGCCTTGTTGTAGGTCAGCTGGGTCTGGGCGCTGATGTTCCAGCCGGTGACCTTCTGGCCCTCCTCGTGCGCGTGGACGACGTCGAACTCGACCCCGTCGAACCCGGCCCTGACGCACTTGTCGACGCGGGCCTCCATCATCTTCAGCAGGAAGTCCCGCTGGCCCTTGTCGTTGTTGATGTTGGCCCAGCGCTCGTTCGGGAACTCGTCGCTGAACGGCTTGCCCAGCAGCGACTTGCCGTGGCTGTCGTGCCACTCGGCGAACGCCGGGTAGTCGGGACGGAAGTCCTCGATCGAGCCCGCGTCGATGTAGCAAACGGCCTTCGCGCCCTTGGCGTGGATGGCGTCGACGCCCGCGGTGTTGAGCGTGGTGTTGTCACCCGCGACCTCGGCGTCGACGTACAGGTCGATGTCGAAGACGCTCGGCCGTACGCAGGCGCCGCCGGACTGCGGCACCTCGCAGATGCCGACGTTGATGCCGCCGGTGGCGGCGTGGGCCTTGCTGCCCTGGAGCTGGTACTGCCAGCGGCTCTGCACCGGCGGCCGCCAGATCGCCGCGCCGCTCGACACGTCGGCCGCCGCACCGGCGGTGAAGGCCAGTGCCGGCACGAACGCCAGCGCCGCGGCCAGGGCCAGGCGGCATATGCGATGGATCAACAAACCAACCCTCCGTTCCGTATTGCGGAATCATGTTCCGTAGCTAAGGAAACAGAGGAAGATCGGAGGTTGTCAACCTTCTCTCGATGTCGAGAATTCCGTGCTGACGATCATTCCACAGTATGGAATTCTGGTCTGTATTACGGATAGCTGGTTATACTGCCGCACGTAGCGGAGACCCACGCCCGCTTCGTGCTCTGTGGAGGGAAAGTGGCCCATGGCACGCATCGTGTTCGTCGGCGCGGGCAGCGTCGAATTCACCAAGAACGTTCTCTCTGACATTCTGACATTTCCGGAACTGGGGGATTCCACTACCCTCGTCCTGCACGACATCGACGCGGAACGGCTGGCCACCGCGGAGGCCATGGCCGCCTGGATGGTCGCCAAGCTGGGCCTGGGCGCCAAGGTCGAGGCCCACCTCGACCGCCGCCGGGCCGTCGAGGGCGCCGACTACGTGATCAACGAGATCGCGGTCGGCGGGTACGCCGCCACGCGCACCGACTTCGAGATCCCGCGCCGCTACGGCCTGCGCCAGACGATCGCCGACACCCTCGGCATCGGCGGCATCTTCCGCGCGCTGCGCACGATCCCGGTCATGGTCGGGCTGGGCCACGACCTGGCCGAGCTGGCGCCGGACGCGCTCCTGCTCAACTACACCAACCCGATGGCGATGATCCCGCGCGCGGTCTACCAGGGCACGCCGTTCACGAACGTGGTGGGTCTGTGCCACTCGGTCCGCGACACCCAGGCCCGCCTGGCCTCGCTGGTCGGCGTGCCGGAGGAGGAGGTCTCCTTCGTCACGGCCGGGGCCAACCACCAGGCGTTCGTCCTGAAGTTCGAGCACCAGGGCCGCGACCTCTACCCGGCGCTCGACGAGGTCGTCGCCGCCGACCCCGAACTGCGCAGGACCGTCCGGGTGGAGATGTACCGCCGCTTCGGCCACTTCCCGACCGAGTCCAGCGAACACGGCTCGGAGTACCTGCCGTGGTTCCTCCATCACGACGACCAGGTCGCGCACTTCCGCATCCCCGTGGAGATCTACCTGCGCTGGTCGGAGGAGAACCTCGGCACCTACGAGGAGACCAGGCGGCGGCTGGCCGCGGGGGAGGGCGTGGAGATCGAGCCCGCCATGGAGCTCGCCTCCGAGGTCATCCACTCCATCGAGACCGGCACGCCCCGGGTGATCCACGGCAACGTGCGCAACAACGGCCTGATCGCCAACCTGCCCGCCGGCGCCTGCGTCGAGGTGCCGTGCCTCGTGGACCGGGCCGGGGTGCGCCCGACCAGGATCGGCGCGCTGCCGCCGCAGCTCGCCGCCCTGAACACGACGTTCCTCAACGTGGGCGAGCTGACCGTGCTGGCAGCGCTCGAAGGACGCCGCGAGCACGTCTACCACGCGGCCATGCTCGACCCCAACGCCGCGGCGACGCTCACGCTCCAGCAGATCCACGACCTCGTGGACGAGATGATCGCCGCCCACGGCGACCTGATGCCGGAGGGTGTGCGATGAGGCGGGCCCTGGCCGCCGCCGCGGTCCTCGCGCTGGCCGTGACCGGCTGCGGGGCGGGCGGGAAGGAACCGGCGGCGAACGGCCCCGTGGAGATCACCATCTGGCACGGCCAGGAGGACGCCTCCGCCAAGTCGATCGAGAAGCTGGTCGCGCAGTTCAACCGGAGCCACCCGGGCATCAAGGTCGACACCGAGTCCGGCGGAGCCACCGCGGACGGCATGCTGCCCAAGATCACCGCAGCGCTCACCTCCGACGCCTACCCCGACATCGCCTACCTCTACGGTTCCTGGGCGCCCAACATCGCCAGGAACCCCAAGACGGCCGACCTCACCGCGTTCGTCAAGGACCCGGCCGTCAGGTGGCAGGACTTCTGGGCCAGCGAACGCGAGGCCGTCACCGTCAACGGCAAGGTCATCGGCTTCCCCGCGGTCGTCGACAACATGGTGGTCCTCTACAACAAGAACGTCCTGGCCGAGGCGGGGCTCAAGCCGCCGGGACCGGACTGGACCTGGGACGACTTCCGCGCGATGGCCAAGCGGTCCACCGACGCCAAGGCCGGCGTCTTTGGCGCCACCTGGCCGATCAGCGGCGGCGAAGAGGCGGTCTGGGGCCTGTGGCCGATGGTCTGGCAGGCGGGCGGCGACATCCTCACGCCCGACCACAAGAAGGCCGCCTTCAACTCCGCCCAGGGTCAGCAGGCCCTCGACCGGCTGCGCGCCATGGCCGTCGACGACAAGTCGCTCTACCTCGACTCCAGCCCGGCCGAGAAGGGGCAGAAGCTGTTCGAGTCCGGACGGCTGGCCATGTTCATGTCCGGGCCGTGGGTGCTGCCCGACCTGCAGGCGGCCAAGGTCGACTACGGCGTCTTGCCGCTGCCCGGCACGAACGGCAACCACGAGACCATCTCCGGGCCGGACAACTGGGTGGTCTTCCAGCACGACGAGCGCCGGGTCAAGGCGGCGGCGACGTTCCTGGCCTGGCTGACCGCGGCCGAGCAGCAGCTCGTGTGGATGAGCGACACGGGGTCGTTGCCGATCCGCGAGTCGATCACCAAGCTGCCCGGTTACCAGGACTATCTCAAGAAATATCCGGGTATCGACGTGATCTCCGCCAACCTGGCCAACGCCAAACGGGTCCGGCCGCCGACCACGCGGTACCCGAGGGTGTCGGCGTTCGTCGCCGAGGGCATCGCCCAGGCCCTGCTCGGCAAGAGCGACGCCAAGACGGCCCTGGACGAGGCGGCCAGGAAGGCCGACGCGGCGCTGGCCGTACCGGGATCATGAGCGCGACCGCGCTCGGCGCCACCGCCAGCCAGCACCGGCGTCAGAAGGACCGCAGGAGGCTCGGCGAGAACATCGCCGGGTGGTCCTTCGCCGGGCCGGCGACCCTGGTCATCCTGGGGTTCTCGCTGATCCCCATGGCCTGGGCGCTGGCGCTGTCGTTCACCGACTCCGACCTGATGTCGCCGGGACGCAACGTCGGGCTGGACAACTACCGGGCGCTGCTGGCCGACCCGGTGTTCTTCCAGGCGCTGCGCAACACCGGGCTGCTCCTGGTGTTGTACATCCCGTCCTCGCTCATCGCCGGGCTGCTCGTGGCGGTGCTGCTGAACAGGAAGGTACGCGGCATCGGGTTCTACCGGACCTGTTTCCTCGTGCCCTACGTCGTGTCGGCCACCGCGACGGGCCTGCTGATGGGCTTCGTCTTCGACCGCGACTTCGGCCTGGTGAACGGGCTGCTGGCCAAGCTCGGCCTGCCGCTGCAGGGCCTGCTCAGCAGCCCCTCGCAGGCGATGCTCGTGCTGACGGCGATCTTCTTCTGGACCCGCTTCGGGTTCGCCGTGGTGATCTACCTGGCGGCCATCCAGGAGATCAGCAAGGAGGTGCTGGACGCCGCCGCGATCGACGGCGCCGGCGCCTGGGCCAGGTTCCGTCACATCATCGTGCCGTCGGTGCGGCCGATGACGATCTTCCTCACGGTGTGGGGCGTGATCGACGCGCTGCAGTTCTTCGACCTGGTCATGACCACGACGAAGGGCGGCCCCGCCAACGCGACCGTGACCATCGTCTACTACGTGTGGCAGCTCGCCTTCAGCTTCTCCACCGCCGGGTACGGCGCGGCCGTGGCCTACGCCCTGTTCGCCGGAACCCTGGTGCTGATCGTCGCCGGCCTGCTGCTCGCCCGGCGCAAGGGGGTGACGACATGAGGCGCTGGTCCGGCAGGTGGCATCTGCTCCTGGTGCCGATGTCGGCGGTGGTCGTCCTGCCGTTCGTGTGGCTGCTGCTCAGCTCGGTGATGACCCAGGCCGAGCTGAACAGGTTCCCCCCGGCGATCTGGCCGGAGAGCGTCGACCTGGGCGGCTACCGCACGGTCGTGGAGCGCTCGAACTTCCTGCGCTGGTTCGTCAACAGCATCATCGTCTCGGGCGCGATCGTGGTGGCCCAGGTGGTGCTGTGCAGCATGGCCGGCTACGCGTTCGCCAGGATCAGGTTCGCCGGCTCCAAGCTGGTCCTGATCCTGGTCATCGCCACCGCGCTGATCCCGTTCCAGCTCACGGTCATCCCGACCTTCCTGATCTTCAACAAGGCCGGGCTGACCGACACGCTGGGCGCGCTGATCGTGCCGCAGCTCGCCTCGGCCGTGGGCATCTTCCTCATGACCTCCTTCTTCCAGTCCTTCCCGAAGGAGCTGGAGGAGGCGGCGCGCATCGACGGCTGCTCCCGGGTGGCGACGTTCTACCGGGTGGTGCTGCCGGTGGCCAGGCCCGCCCTGGCCGCGCTGGCCGTCATCACGTTCATCACGGCGTGGAACGACCTGTTCTGGCCGCTGGTGGCGATCAACTCGGAGGACAACTACACGGTCCAGGTGGGCCTGACGACCTTCCAGGGTCAGCACCGCGCGGACTGGCCGGCCATCATGGCGGGCACCGTGCTGACCACGCTGCCGGTGCTCGCGGTGTTCCTGTTCGGCCAGCGCCGGTTCGTCCAGGCGCTGACCGGCGCGGTCAAGGGCTGAGGTCGCGGTAGGGGTTGGCGGGGAGACCCGTATAGGGGGTACGGCAGCGCCACAGCTCCCCGCCCGCCCTGCCGTCCCAGGCCGTGGTGATGTACAGCTCGCCGAGGCCGGGGCCGCCGAACGCGCAGCTCGTCACGTTGGCGGCGGGCACCTCCACGGCCAGGTCGAGCCGCCCGTCGGGCCGCAGGCGCAGCACCGCGCCGCCCTCCCACAGGGCGACCCACACGTGGCCGCCGGCGTCGACGGCGATCCCGTCGGGGTAGCCGCGCGGGATCTCGGCGAACACCCGGCGCCCGGCCATCCGCCCGCTCGCCGGGTCGTAGTCGAAGACGTCCACCCGGCCCGTCGGCGTGTCCACGTAGTAGAGCAGCCGCTCGTCCGGGCTCCAGGCGATGCCGTTGGAGATCGAGACGCCGTCCAGCACCCGCTCGCAGCGTCCGCCGGGGTCGAGCCGGTAGAGCGCGCCCGCGCCCGGCGTGTCGTCCTCGGCCTTGGTCCCGGCGAAGAACCGGCCGGCGCGGTCGCAGGCGCCGTCGTTCATCCGGTTGCCCGGCCGCTCGCCGGCCGTGACCGCCGCGACCACCTCCAGCCCGCGCCCGTCGCGCACCCCGCGCTCGTCGCGCGGCCCGCCCCCGTCCCGCAGGACGGCGAAGCCGTCCCTGACGGCCAGCGCCAGCCCGCCGCCGGTCCTGGGCACCGCCACGCCCACCGGCCGGCCGACCTCGGTCACCTCGTGCGAGCCGTCGGCCGGATCGAGCCGGTGCACCAGCCCGGCCGGGATGTCGACCCACAGGAGCGTGCCCGTGTGCCCGTCCCAGCGCGGACCCTCACCCAGGCTCGCCCGCGGCACGGGAACGACCTCCGGCTCCATGACTCCTCCTTCTTTCCGCGATACAGAATCTCATTCCACGCCTAGCCCACACCATCACCCCGGAATCGGGCTGTCAACCGTCAGCCCTGCTCGGCGATCGCCTTGCGCAGGCTGTGCCCCAGCTCCTCCATCCGCGCCGGCGGCATCCTGTCCTTGATCGCGGTCACGCTCACCGCGGCGACCGGGGCGGTCCTGCCCAGGAACAGGGGGGCCGCCACGCACCGCACGCCCGGCTCGTTCTCCTCCAGGTCGAGCGCGTAACCGCGGCGCCGTACCTGGTCGAGGTGGGTGGCCAGCTTCGCCGGGTTCGTGATCGTGTTGCGGGTCCTGGTCGCCAGCGGGCCGAACCGCTCGGCCCAGGCCTTGATCGCCTCGTCGCTCGGGTACGTCCAGGCCAGCAGCGCCTTGCCCACGCCCGTGCAGTGCGCGGCGTTGCGCCCGCCCACCACCGAGGTCATCGTGATCGAGCGCACCGCCTCGACCTTGTCCAGGTAGACCACCTCGATGCCGTCGAGCGTCGCCATGTGCACGGTCTCGGCGAACTCCTCGCTGAGCCGCAGCAGCAGCGGCCGCACGAGCGTGCGCAGATCCATGCTCTCGTAGAACCTGAACGCGGTCGCGAGCATCTCGGTGCCCAGGAAGTACGGCCCGCTCGCCTCGGGCTGCGCGGCGAACCCCCGGTGCTTCAACGCGCCGAGCAGCCGATGCAGCGAACTCTTGGGCAGCCCGAGCCGTGTGGCCAGCTCGTCGAGCGTGACTCCGCGGCTGTGCCTGCCGATCTCCTGAAGGATCAGCAGGGCACGGTCCACGCTTCCCACCGGTGACTGGGTCTCCGCCATAACGCCTCCCTCGCATATTCCGGATAATGGAATGCTAGAGCGTTATGCGGAAGATCCGTAATCGGTGTGTCGTTCAGTTCTTCCTGCCGGTCATTCGGGATCGTCGGCGGTGTCCTGGAGGGTCCAGGCGCCGCGCCGCCGTACGACGGTGAGATAGACCACCGTGCCCGCCACCAGGATGGCGGCGGTGACGATCAGGCTGGGGCGGCCGATCACGGGGTCGATGGCGCTGGTGTAGATCACGTACGCCAGCGCGGCCAGGGCCACGACGGGCGCCAGCGGGTACAGCGGCATCCGGTAGACGCCGTGCGCGGTGCTGCCGTTGCGGCGGCCGCCGATGACGGCGACGCAGAGGGCGGCGTAGATCACCACCAGGGAGGTGCCGGTGACGACGAGGAGGTAGCGCTCCGGCACGAAGCAGAGCGCCGCGCTGACCGCGCCGGCGGCGATCGTCGCGGTCCAGGGGGTGCCGAAACGCGGGTGGATGCGGCCGAAGAGGGCGTTGACCCGCGCCGGCCAGGTCGCGTCGCGGGCGCTGCTGAAGATCAGGCGCGCGGTGAGCAGCATGATGGCGATCACCGCGTTGGCGATGGCCAGGGCGACGCCCAGGCTGATCAGCGTGTTCAGGGTGCCGCCGCCGTGCTCGGCGACCACCTGCTGGACCACGTTGCCGCCGTCGAGGCTGGTGGCCGACAGCAGGACGGCGGTGATCGGGATGAGCTCGGCGGCCACGGTGATGGCCAGCGCCCACAGGATGACCCGGGCGATGTTGCGCCGGGCACCGTGGGTCTCCTCGCCGAAGTAGACGGCGGAGCCGTACCCGTTGTAGGAGAAGATCGCCACGGCGGTGGCGAGCGCGATCAGCCCGAGCGTGGCGGGGGAGCCGTCGGGCGCGACCGGGTTCACCAGCAGATCGGTGAAGGGGCGCTCGACATTGAGCACGCCGATGGCCGACAGCGCGAGCAGGGCCAGCATCTCCAGAGCCAGGAAGACGCCGGTCACCACGGCGTTGAAGCGGATGTCGAAGACGGCCACCACGGCGGCGAGCGCGACGGTGACCGCGCCCGCGAGGGGACCCGGCAGGCCGGGGAACAGCACGCCCAGGTACGTGCCGACGCCCAGGGCGATCACCGCGAGGATCAGCAGCTGCGTGACCAGGACCAGCACCAGCGCCAGGAAACCGGGCAGCCGGCCGAGTGTCCTGCCGATGATCGTGTACTCGCCGCCGGTCAGCGGATAGGCCGACGACAACTCGGCGTACACGAAGGCCATGAAGACGCCCACCACCGCGGCGAGGACGTAGCTCCAGAACGCGCCCGTCCCGGCCTGCCGGACCACGCCCGGGCCGATGATGAAGACGGACGAGGCGGGAGTGATGGCCGACAGGACGATCAGGAGAGTTCCGAACGCGCGCAGCCCGCGCTTGAGACGGGCACCGGGACGGGTCTGGGACGTGCTCATCCGCGCCTCCATACTTTTAACAAGCATCAAAGAACTCCGCTGAACCGCAGTCAATAGCGGCCGACTAAAGTTTGAGATGCCTTCAAGGAATGCGAGGTGCCATGGCACGACCCAGCCGCGCCCACGAGCGGCGCGCCCATCTCATCGCCGCGGCCAGGCGCAGCGTCGTCGAGCGGGGACTCCTGGGCCTGCGCCTGCGCGACGTGTCGCAGGAGGCGGGCATGTCCTCCGGCTCGGTGCTCTACTACTTCCCCGGCCTCACCGAACTGCTGCGGGAGGTGCACCGCGAGGCCGTCGAGCGGTTCTGCGACGAGCGCGAGGCCGTCGTGCGCGACGAGAGCGACCCGCGGCTCAAACTGTCGGCGATGATCTCCAGCGGCCTGCCCGGCGACCCGCGTGACGAGCTGTGCGTCCTGCTGTACGAGCTGGGCGCGATCGCCAGGCGCGACGCCGCCTGCGCCGCCGCCTACATCAAGCTCTACGAGCGCCAGGTCGGCATCTACGCGGCCATCCTGCAGGCGGGCGCCGCCACCGGCACGTTCACGCTGGCCGACGAGCCGCTGGCGATCGCGCGTAACCTCGTGACGCTGGAGGACGGCTACGGCCTGCACATCACGATGGCCGTGCCCACACTCTCGCCCGCGCTGGCCGAGCGCCACCTGCGCGCGTACGCCGCCGGGGCCACAGGCGTGAACCTGTGACCCCGAGGCCGCCCTACGAACTCGTGAGGATGACGAGCTGCCGGGTCGCCCTGGTCATCGCGACATACCGGTCGACCGCCCCCTCGATGCCCTCGCCGAACCTGTCCGGGTCGACGAGGACGACGAGGTCGAACTCCAGTCCCTTCGACAGCTCCGGCGTCAGTGAGCGCACCCGCGGCGTCGCCCGGAAGGCGGGGTCGCCGATGACGCAGGCGATCCCGTCCGCGCTCCCGGCGAGCCACGTGTCGAGGATCGGCTGGAGGTCGGAGAGCGGTCCGCGTACGACGGGGAGGTCGCCGCGGCGGATGGAGGCCGGCACGTTGGCGTCGGGCAGAGCGGCCCGGATGACCGGCTCGGCCTCGGCCATCACCTGCTCGGGCGTGCGGTAGTTGACGCTCAGGGAGGCCAGGGTGATCCGGTCGAGCCCGATCCGCTTCAGCCGTTCCTCCCACGACTCGGTGAACCCGTGCCTGGCCTGCGCGCGGTCCCCCACGATGGTGAAGCTGCGCGAGGGGTTCCTGAGCAGCAACATCTGCCATTCGGCGTCGGTCAGCTCCTGCGCCTCGTCCACGACGACGTGCGCGAACGGCCCGGCCAGCACATCCAGGTCGGTGGCCGGCGGCGCGCCCTCGTCGACCAGCGCGTCCTGCAGGTCTTTTCCGTGCAGCATCGTCACCGCGCCCTCGCCATCGTCATCGGCCTCCAGCAGGCGGTCGATGGCCTCGGCCATGTGGGCGCGCTCGGATTCGGCGGCGGCCTTGCGCCGGCGCTGACGCTTGGCGGCCTCCGGGTCGCCGAGCCGCTGCCGGGCCGCGTCCAGGAGCGGCAGGTCGGACACCGTCCAGGCCTGGGCCTCCTGGCGTTGCAACGCGCGGATCTCGTCGATGCTGAGCCAGGGAGCGCACAGGCGCAGGTAGGCGGGCACCGTCCACAGGTCGCCGACGAGGTCGGCCGCTTCGAGCAGCGGCCAGGCGCGGTTGAAGACCTCGCGCAGCTCCCTGTTCTGTGTCAGGGACTTGCGCAGCAGGTGTTCCGGGGCCTCGCCGTCGTGCCGGTCCACCAGGATCGTGAGCAGTTCCTGCCAGATCTGCTCGCGCGCGTCGTTGTGCGGCGTGCCGGGGTCCGGCGCCTCGAACGCCTCGGCCCAGTCCTCGGCGCTCAGCCGGATGTCGGACCAGGGGGTGGTGACCGTCATCGGCTTGGCGGGCGGGTTCTCGTAGAACCTGACGGCCGGCTCGATGGCCGTCACCATCTCGGCCGACGACTTCAGCCGGGCCACCTCCGGGTCGGCCTCGGCCGTCGCCTTCGCCCCCTCGGCGACGAGGTCGCGCAGGGTGCAGGTCTGCACGCCCTCCTCACCGAGACTCGGCAGTACGTCGGCGACGTACGCCAGATAGGGCTGGTGCGGGCCGACGAACAGCACGCCGCCACGGTGGTGGCCGAGACGGGGGTCGGAGTAGAGGAGGTAGGCCGAGCGGTGCAGGGCGACGACGGTCTTGCCGGTGCCGGGACCGCCGTCGACGACCAGGGCGCCGCGCGAGCCCGCGCGGATGATGGCGTCCTGGTCGGCCTGGATGGTGCCGAGCACGTCGCGCATCCGCGGCGAGCGGCTGCTGCCCAGGCTGGCGATGAAGGCGGACTGGTCGTCGAGCGCGGCGTGCCCCTCGAACCCCTCGGAGGCGAACACCTCGTCCCAGTAGTCGCTGATCCGGCCGCGGGTCCAGCGGTACCTGCGGCGGCTGGCCAGCCCCATCGGGTTGCCGTGGGTGGCGCCGAAGAACGGCTCGGCCGCGGGGGAGCGCCAGTCGAGCAGCAACCGGCGGCCGTCGCTGTCGGTCAGGCCGAGCCGGCCGACGTACACGGGCTCGGCGCCGTCCGCGCTCACCATGTGCCCGAGGCACAGGTCCAGGCCGAAGCGGCGCAGCGCGCGCAGGCGGGCCGAGATCCGGTGGATCTCCAGGTCACGGTCCAGCGCCTGCCGGCCCTTGCCGCCCGGCGACCTGCGCTCGGCGTCCAGGCGGCCGGACAGTTCGGCGATCGACTGCTCAAGGCTGCGCGCGATGGCCGCGAAGTGCCGCTCGTCGTCGGCGATCAGCGCCGGGTCGGCCTTGGGGGCGAGGTGGGCGGGTAGGTCGAACGCGCTGGTGTTCAGGTGGTTCACGTCCTTCGGTTGCGCATGTGGGCTGGATGGTCGCGCGCGGTTCACGCGGACACGGGCGGCCGTTCCCGGCTCAGCGTGTCGAGCAGCAGCTTGGCGGCCACCTCCGCCCCGTCGGTGCGGATGGTCGCGGCCCGGGCGCCCGCCCTGGCCGCGGTCCCAGGGTTCAGGGCCGTTTCCAGGTACGAGCAGAAGGTCGCGTACCGGTAGGGGACGCCCAGCTTCTCGGCCACCGACCGGGAGGCGAAGTGCGCGAGCCCGCCGGCCACCAGGGCGTCGCAGCCCTCGGCCGCCGCGATGACCGTGTCGTAGAGCTCGGCGAGCTGGGACACGCGCCGGGAGGCGTCGGCCGCGGTCGACGGCCGCGCCATCGTGCCCATCGCCGGTCCCAGCGGGAGCAGCGGCACACCGGCACCGGCCGGCAGCTTCGCGAACTCCTCGTCCGGGGGCGCGCACATGCGCACCTCCGCGCCGAGTTCCCGCAGCCGCACGGCGAGTCCCAGCATGGGTTCGACGTCGCCGCGTGAGCCGTACGTCGTCAGCAATACCTGCATTCTGTCCCCCGTTTCCGCAGGTTCTGGCCTCGGCCAGCGAGTATGCGGCATGACGGGGGTCTTGCCGCAAGCCCCCCGGTGCGCTATACGTTGAGAGTGGAAAGGCGCGGGTCTTCCCCTTTCCCTCACGTCCGCTCCGTCGGACCACCTACTCTGGCCTCATACGGCGCCGCCTCTCGTGGACACATTTTCCGAATTGACGAGGCCCTGCGAGGCGTGTAATAATGAGAATGCGTTGAGGTTGACAAGCAAAGTAGTTGTGGACTTCCGTTTGCGTTTTAGGGTATGCTGCCGTTTCGCACGACCCTTTGGTGCCCCGCTTTCGCTTAGCGATTGACGGGGCGTCCGGCATGCGTGCGCTCGGATCCATCCGCGCCGCCTCGGAAGGACAACTGTTGGCAGCTTCACGCACCGCTCCACCTCGCCTCTCCTTCGCCCGCATCCAGGAGACCCTCGAAGTCCCCGACCTGCTGGCCATGCAGACCGAATCCTTCGACTGGCTGCTGGGCAACGACAACTGGCGGGCGCGCAAGGACATCACGCCCCAGTCCGGCCTGGAAGAGATCTTCGAAGAGATCAGCCCGATCGAGGACTTCTCCGGGACCATGTCCCTGTCGTTCCGCGACCACCGGTTCGAGCCGCCCAAGCACTCGGTCGAAGAGTGCAAGGACAAGGACATGACGTTCACCGCCCCGCTCTTCGTGACGGCGGAGTTCATCAACAACGCCACCGGTGAGATCAAGAGCCAGACGGTGTTCATGGGCGACGTCCCGCTTATGACCCCGAAGGGCACGTTCATCGTGAACGGCACCGAGCGGGTCATCATCTCCCAGCTCGTCCGCTCTCCCGGCGTCTACTTCCACCGCAGCCTCGACAAGACCTCCGACAAGGACCTGTTCAGCTGCCAGGTGATCCCCTCACGTGGCGCCTGGCTGGAGTTCGAGATCGACAAGCGCGACAGCGTCGGTGTGCGCATCGACCGCAAGCGCAAGCAGCCCGTCACCGTGCTGCTGAAGGCGCTCGGGTGGACCACCGAACAGATCCTCGAGCGCTTCGGCCAGTACGAGTCGCTGCGGGCCACCCTGGAGAAGGACCACACCGCCGGCCAGGACGACGCCCTGCTCGACATCTACCGCAAGCTCCGTCCGGGCGAGCCGCCGACCAAGGAGTCGGCCAAGGCCCTCCTGGAGAACCTCTACTTCAACCCCAAGCGCTACGACCTCGCCAAGGTCGGCCGCTACAAGATCAACAAAAAGCTGGGCGTGGAAGCGGAGATCACCGAGACCACGCTGACCGAGGACGACCTCGTCGCCACGATCGAGTATCTGCTTCGCCTTCACGCGGGGGTTGACGGCGCGGAGATCGACGACATCGACCACTTCGGCAACCGTCGTCTGCGCACCGTCGGCGAGCTCATCCAGAACCAGGTCCGCCTGGGCCTGGCCCGCATGGAGCGCGTCGTGCGCGAGCGGATGACCACGCAGGACGTCGAGGCGATCACGCCGCAGACCCTGATCAACATCCGCCCGGTCGTCGCCTCGATCCGGGAGTTCTTCGGCACCTCCCAGATGTCGCAGTTCATGGACCAGACCAACCCCCTGGCCGGTCTGGCCAACAGGCGCCGCATGTCCGCGCTGGGCCCCGGCGGCCTGTCGCGGGAGCGGGCGGGCGTGGAGATGCGTGACGTGCATCCCTCCCACTACGGCAGGATGTGCCCGATCGAGACGCCGGAAGGCCCGAACATCGGCCTGATCGGGTACCTGGCGTGCTTCGGCCGGATCAACGCCTTCGGCTTCGTCGAGACGCCCTACCGCAAGGTCGTCGACGGCAAGGTCACCGACCAGATCGACTACCTGACCGCCGACGTGGAGGACCGCTTCGTCAAGGCGCAGGCCAACACGGCGCTCAACGCGGACGGCACCTTCGCCGAGTCGCGCGTCCTGGTCCGCACCAAGGGCGGCGACACCGAGCTCGCGCGTGCCGAGGAAGTCGACTACATGGACGTGTCGCCGCACCAGACGGTGTCGGTGGGCACGTCGATGATCCCCTTCCTGGAGCACGACGACGCCAACCGCGCCCTGATGGGGGCGGGGATGCAGCGGCAGGCCGTACCTCTGCTCAAGAGTGAGGCGCCGCTGGTCGGGACCGGCATGGAGTATCGTGCGGCGACCGACAGCGGTGACATGATCATGGCCGCCAAGGCCGGTGTGGTGGAGGAGGTCTCCGCCGACTACGTCACCGTGATGAACGACGACGGCACCCGCATCACCTCCCGGGTGGCCAAGTTCAAGCGTTCCAACCAGGGCACCTCGTTCAACCAGAAGCCCATCGTCGTCGAAGGCGACCGGGTCGAGGTCAACCAGGTGATCGCCGACGGTCCCTGCACCGACCAGGGCGAGATGGCCCTGGGCAAGAACCTGCTCGTGGCGTTCATGCCGTGGGAGGGCCACAACTACGAAGACGCGATCATCCTGTCGCAGCGGCTGGTGCAGGACGACGTCCTGTCCTCGATCCACATCGAGGAGCACGAGGTCGACGCCCGTGACACCAAGCTGGGCCCCGAGGAGATCACCCGGGACATCCCGAACGTCTCCGAGGAGCTCCTGGCCGACCTCGACGAGCGCGGCATCATCCGCATCGGCGCCGAGGTCGAGCCCGGCGACATCCTCGTCGGCAAGGTCACCCCGAAGGGTGAGACCGAGCTGACCCCCGAGGAGCGGCTGTTGCGCGCGATCTTCGGTGAGAAGGCCCGCGAAGTGCGCGACACCTCGCTGAAGGTGCCGCACGGCAAGTCCGGCAAGGTCATCGAGGTGCGGGTGTTCTCCCGCGAGGAGGGCGACGAGCTTCCCCCCGGTGTCAACGAGCTGGTCCGCGTGTACGTGGCCCAGAAGCGTAAGATCACCGACGGTGACAAGCTCGCCGGCCGCCACGGCAACAAGGGCGTCATCTCCAAGATCCTGCCCGTCGAGGACATGCCGTTCCTCGAGGACGGCACGCCGGTCGACATCATCCTCAACCCGCTGGGCGTGCCCGGCCGGATGAACATCGGTCAGGTCCTGGAGAACCATCTGGGGTGGATCGCCGCCCGCGGCTGGGACATCTCCGGGGTCAGGGAGGCCTGGGCGCAGCGCCTGCGGGAGAAGGGCTTCGAGCGGGTCGAGCCGCGGACCAACGTGGCGACGCCGGTCTTCGACGGCGCGAACGAGGAGGAGATCGTCGGCCTGCTCGGGCACACGCTGGAGACCCGCGACGGCGACCGGCTGGTGCAGGAGAGCGGCAAGGCGGTGCTGTTCGACGGACGTTCCGGGGAGCCGTTCCCCTATCCGATCGCCGTCGGGTACATGTACATCCTGAAGCTGCTGCACCTCGTGGACGACAAGATCCACGCTCGGTCCACCGGCCCGTACTCCATGATCACCCAGCAGCCGCTCGGCGGTAAGGCTCAGTTCGGTGGCCAGCGCTTCGGTGAGATGGAGGTGTGGGCGCTGGAGGCCTACGGCGCGGCCTACGCCCTGCAGGAGCTCCTGACCATCAAGTCCGACGACGTCCTCGGCCGGGTCAAGGTCTACGAGGCCATCGTCAAGGGCGAGAACGTCCCCGAGCCGGGCATTCCGGAGTCCTTCAAGGTGCTCATCAAGGAAATGCAGTCGCTGTGCCTGAACGTCGAGGTGCTCTCCAGTGACGGCATGTCCATCGAGTTGCGCGACACCGACGAGGACGTCTTCCGCGCGGCGGAGGAACTCGGCATCGACCTGGCCCGGCGCCCGAACGAGGGCGCGATGTCCGTCGACGAGATCTGACCCCGCGCTACCGGTGCCCGCGCACGGCGGGCACCGGCCGGGTCACGCGGAGATGGCCTCGTGCAGGCGGCGGGCCTCGTACAGGACGAGGCTCGAGCCCTTGCGCGCGGCCATCTCGGCCAGCCCGGCGATCTCGCTCCGGGTGCCGGCGAGGACGGCCGCCCGGACGCCGACGCCCAGCAGGTCGCCCAGGCCGGCGTGCGGTCGTTCGCCGGGGCCGGGCAGCAGGGACGGGAGGGCGGCGGCGAGCGCGTGCCATACCTCGGTGTGCGCGCCGGTCTCGGTCAGTTCGCCGAGCGAGCCGGTGATCCGCTTGAGCGGGACGAGCCGGTGCCGGAGCAGTTTCGCGAGGGCCCGGCCTAGGTCGCCGGCGGAGAGCTGGCCGCGGGCGGCCAGCGTGCGGGCCGCGTCGAGCGCCGCCGCACGTCGCGCGTCGCGGCGGTGTCCGAGACCGCCCGCGATCGCGAGGGCGGTGGCCGTGCCCACGGGGCCTTCGCCATGGGCCAGGGCCGCCAGGGCGTCGGTTCTGACGTCGTTCGCCTCGGGGAGAAGGGGCATGCAGCGCACGAGCGCGGTGGCCACGATCTCGCGGTGCGAAGGCATGATCATCGGCCACCAGATGGCGTCGCGCGGGTAGGAGAGGGAGACGTGGCGGGGCTTGAGCGTCCACAGCTCCGCCAGCCACCCGGGCAGGCCGGCGGGCGGTTCGACCGTGGGGAGCAACTGGCGGGTCCAGGTGTAGGCGGCGCGCTCCTCGCGCAGTTCCCACGTCACGGCGGGGTCCGGCCACCCGCCCGCGCGCAGCCAGGCGGCCAGGGTCCGCCCCGCCCGCGTCGGTAGCCGCTCCGCGCGGGCGAGCAGTCCCGGGTCGGTGTGGCGGGGCAGCCGCAGCAGCCCCTGCTCGAAGTCGGCGGGCAGCGGCTCGGTGTTCCCGAGCGCCTCCATCCGCTCCACCAGCACCGCGGCGGCGACGTGGCCGGTGGGTTCGGTCGGGGTGGCCAGCAGCGCGGGAACGCTCCGCCCGCGTTCGAAGAGCGCGATCACCTCCTCCAGGCGGCGCCGCAGGAGGATCTGGGGCGGCCAGTCGTGGGCGGCGTGGTACGCGTCCGACTCGGCCGACACCGCGCTCACCTCCCGGCTCCGCTCCGGATCGACGAGCGCCAGCACGCATCGGACCAGCAGGGTGTGCACGCCGCGGTCGTAACCGAGGTAGTGGTCGTAGACGTGCGGTCCGGAGCCGGCGGGCACCGGCAGGTGCCGCGCCCACCACGGCCGCAGCGCCGCCGCCATCGCGTCGCGGTCGCGGTGGGCCAGCGCGGCCAGCCCGGCCAGCACCCGCTCGCACGCGTGCGGCTCCTCCGGCGCGCCCGGCTCCCGCAGCGCCGCGACCACCTCGACCGGCGCGGCCGGCGGCGGCGCGAGGGCGGGCAACGCGCTCGCGCGCAGGACGGCGGCCACCGGCGGCTCGGGCTCCGCCCCGGCGCTCGCGCCATAGGCGGCGGCCACCTGCTCACGCAGGCCTGAGGGCAGCAGGACGGCGGCCGCGCGGATCGCCTCCCGGCCGGCGGCGCCGGCGTGCGGGGCCAGCGTGAGCGCGAGCCGTACCGCGCGCTCGCGCAGAGCCGGCGTGTCCACCTCGAACACCGGGGCCAGCGCGCGCACCGCGCCGCCGCCCCTCGGCGCGGGTGTGCGCGCCAGCCACCGCACGGCGGCCCGCACGAACGTCTTCTCCCGCCGGTACGCCAGCGCCCCCACGGCCTCGGCGAACAGGTCGTCGTCCAGCAGCCCCGCGTCCTCCGCCCGCCCGAGCTCCTCCAGCGCGAGCCGCGCCAGCGGCGACGACGCCCGCGGCAGCAGGCGGACGAAGTCGAGCACGGGCAGCTCGTCCGGCTCCGGCGCCAGCAACCGCCAGAGCCGGACGAACGGGGCGATCTCCTCGGCCGGGCCATCGGCCAGGAACCGTCCGGCGCAGCCGCCGACCAGCGTCGCGCGCGCCACCTTGCCCTCGTCGGCCAGCACGGCCAGCTCGGCCAGAATGCTCAGCCCCGAGTTCCACCGTTCGTCCAGGGCCAGCGGACCGGCCACGCCCTGCGCCGTGAACAGGCGCGGCACCAGGAGATCGAGCAGCGGATCGCCGTCGAGGCCGCCACGGTTCCAGCGCCGCCGCAGCACCAGCCGCCACACCCAGCCGACGACGAAGGCGTCGCCGCCGGGCGGCTCGATGCCCGTCTCGGCCACCAGGGCGGCGGTCAGATCCCAGCCGGGCATGCCCTCGTCGCCCCGCCGCGACCTGCCGGTCCGCGGGCGCAGCCGGTCCGCCAGCCGTAAGGCCAGCTCACGGCGCCACTCCACGCTACGGCCGCGCAGCACGGACATGATCCGGCGCGCGTCGCGCTCGGCGTCGACCGGGCGGCGCAGCTCCCTGCGGTTCAGCCAGGTGGCCACCTGCCGGGCGCTGGTGAAGCAGGCCGCGCCCGCCAGCCGGTATCCGGGCGCCAGGCCCTCGATCTCCCAGCGCGCCTCCACCCCGCCGCGCAACTCCTCGGTCAGGTGGGCGGGCAGCCGCACGGCGACCGCGCGCCGCCCCAGGTCGTTCAGCCCGTTGAGGAACCTCGCCAGTTCCTCGTCCTCGCCCGCCTCGATGCGGTCGAGGACCTCCCGCCAGGGGTTCATGCGGGCGCCCCGTCCGCCGGGGCGGTGCGGGCCGTCATCGCGGCCCGTCCCAAACAAGCGATCATGGCCGGGACCATAACCACCGCCCCCGACAAACCCCGCTCTACGTCACGTCGATCCATTGGCCGTCGAGCATGATGTCGCGCTCGGCGAGCTCGTTCACCTCGCGCCAGGCCTGCACGTGGAGCGGGACGATGCGGTAGTAGGGGTAAGAGGCGCCCTGTTTGCGCGGGTCGAAACCGGCCTTGGCGGCGAACGCGTCGCCGACCTCGGCCGGCAGCTCGGCGGACGGGATCACCTCACGGAGCTCACCGTGGATCAGGACGACGTCGCGCGTGGGCCCGAGCGCCACCCTGACCCTGCCGGTGGCCTCCATGAACCTGGCCGTCGGGTTCGTCCTGGCGGTGGAGACGAGCATCGCCTCGCCGTCCCACAGGAACGACAGCGGCATCAGGTACGGCAGGCCTGCCGGATCGGCGGTCGCGAACCAGGCGTCGACGTCGCGGTCGAGCCGGTCCAGGGTGTCGCGGATGCGCCGGCCGGGGTCACGGGCTGGAGGATTCACAGAGGTCAGGGTAGCGCCGGGCGCGCATTCACGAGTTCGTCAGGGGGCCGGAGTAGGGTCCGATGAGTTACCGGCACGAAAGGGGTCTACATCGTCATGACCACGCACACGCTCACGACTCCCGAGGTCGACCTCGTCTACGACGTCCACGGGCCGCTGCCCACGGCCGACGGACGCCCGCCGCTGTTCCTGATCGGCCAGCCCATGGACGCCACCGGCTTCAGCTCCCTGGCGGAGCACTCCGCCGAGCGCACGGTGATCACCTACGACCCGCGCGGGCTCGGCCGCAGCACCCGCAAGGACGGCCGGGACGACCACACGCCCACCACGCAGGCCGCCGACGTGCACGCCATCATCGAGGCCCTCGGTGCGGGCCCGGTCGACATGTTCGGCAGCAGCGGCGGCGCGGTGACCGCGCTCGCGCTCGTGGCCGCCTATCCCGGCGACGTCGTCACGCTGGTGGCGCACGAGCCGCCTCTCATCCCGGTGCTGCCCGACGCCGAGGCGGCCGGGCGCGCCAGGGCCGGCGTCCGCGAGGCGTACGAGAAGAACGGCTGGGGCGCCGGGATGGCGGCCTTCATGGTGATGACCGGGTGGAAGGGCGAGTTCACCGACGACTACTTCGCCCAGCCGGCGCCGGATCCGGCCGCGTTCGGGATGCCGGCCGAGGACGACGGCTCGCGCGACGACCCGCTGCTGTCCGACCGGTCCTGGGCGGTCAGCGGCTACCGGCCCGACACCGGCGCGCTCGCCGCGGCCCCGACGCGGGTCGTCGTCGCCGTGGGGGAGGAGTCGGCGGACGTCTTCACCGGACGCACCGCGGTGGCGACGGCCGAACTGCTCGGCCAGCGGGTCACGGTCTTCCCCAGCCACCACGGCGGCTTCCTCGGCGGCGAGTTCGGCTACGCCGGGCAGCCGGAGGCCTTCGCCCGCAAACTGCGCGAGGTCCTCAACGGCTGAGCGCGTGCCTAGAATCGGAGGCCGCTCACCGATTCGAGGAGGCCGGGATGGTGGAGGCGGACTGGCAGGCGCATCGTCCCGCGATCTTCGGGGCGGCCTACCGGATCCTCGGCACCGTGGCCGAGGCCGAGGACGTGACGCAGGAGGTCTGGCTGCGCGCCGCCGCCGCGGACCTGTCCGAGGTGCGGGATCTGCGGGCCTGGCTGGTGACCGTGTCCGCCAGGACGTCGTACAACGTGCTGCGCTCGGCGCGGGTCCGGCGCGAGTCCTACGTGGGCCCCTGGCTGCCGGAACCACTGCTCACCGGCCCCGACGCCGCCGCCCAGGTGCTGGTCGACGAGTCGGTGGGCACCGCGATGCTGGTCGTCATGGAGACGCTCACGCCCGCCGAACGGGTCGCGCTGGTGCTGCACGACGTCTTCGACTTCCCCTTCGACCAGGTCGCCGGCGTGCTCGGGAACACGGCGGCCGCCAGCCGTAAGCTCGCCTCCCGCGCCAGGGCGCGGGTCGCCGCGGCCGAGGAGCCGCCCCCGGCGTCCAAAGCCGAGGTCGAACGGGTGCTCAAGGCGTTCAAGGCGGCCGCCGACGCGGGCGACATGGCCGAGCTCATCGCACTGCTGGCCCCCGAGGCGATCTACGTCGGCGACGGCGGCGGCAAGGTGACCGCGGCGCGCAGGCCGCTCCAGGGCGCCGAGCTCATCGCCATGCTGGCCGTGCGCACGATCGAGATCCTGCGCCCCGACGCGTACCGGATCATCGAGGTGAACGGCAGGCCGGCCATGGCCACGTACGCGGGCGGGAAGCTGGTCTGGGTCGACACCGTGGAGGTCGCCGGCGGGCGGATCACGGCGTTCAGGAGACTGGCCAATCCCGAAAAACTCGCCCACCTCGGTCACATCTGAGCCCGCTGTCTTGTCTCCCTGCCGAAACCCCCCGTTCCCGGGGGTGAAAGCTTAGAGAGGACGGGACGATGGCTCACGTTGTGATCATCGGAGGTGGCTTCGCGGGCGTGTGGAGCGCGGCGGGAGCGGCGCTGGCCCGCGCGGACGCGGACCTGCGCATCACGCTCATCGCGCCGAACGAGCACCTGGTGCTGCGGCCGCGCCTGTACGAGCCGGAGCCGGACCTGGCCAAGGTGGAGCTGAGCAGGTTTCTCGGGCCGATCGGGGTCGAGCACGTGCGGGCCACGGTGAGCACGATCGACACCGGCCGCCGCGTCGTGGTGGCCGACGGTGTGGAGATCGGCTACGACCGCCTGGTGCTGGCGGCGGGCAGCAGGCTCGTGCAACCGCGGGGCCTGCCGGGCGCGGAACGGCTCTTCGACATCGACACCCTGGACGGCGCCCGGCGGCTGACCGGCCATCTGCGGGGGATCGAGGACTACTCCGCCGTGGTCGTCGGCGCCGGATTCGTCGGGCTGGAGGCCGCGACCGCGCTGGCCGCGCGCGGCCGGGTGCTGCTGGTGGACCGGTCGGAGGTGGTCGGGCATCAGCTCGGCCCCGGCCCGCGCGCGCACATCGAGGCGGCGCTGGACGAACTGGGCGTGCAACGCCGGCTCTCGACCACGGTGACGGAGGTCGGCGACGGGTACGCGGTGCTGTCCGACGGGACCGAGGTCGCGGCCGACGCTGTGGTCTGGTCCGTCGGGCTGCGCGCCAGCGAGCTCACCCGGCAGGTCTCCGGCGCACTCGACCACCTCGGCCGGGTGCCGGTGGACCGGAGGCTGCGCGCGCTGCCGGAGGTGTTCGCCGCCGGTGACACGGCCGCGGCGCCGTCCGACGCCGGGCGCACGGTCATGCAGGCCTGCCAGCACGCCACCCCGCTCGGCAAGGTCGCCGGGTACAACGCGGCCGCCGACCTGCTCGGAAGGCCGCTGCGCGACTTCACGCCGGCTCCGTACGTCACGTGCCTGGACCTGGGCGGGGCCGGCGGGGTGTTCACCCGGGGCTGGGACCGCAAGGTGATGGCCTCGGGCGCCGCGGGCGCGGACATCAAGCGGCGGATCAACGAATACATCCACCCGCCGGTCGACGACGCCGAGCGGATCCTCGCCGCCGCCGACCAGGTCTACCAGGCCCTCCCCTTCTTCCCCCGGGAGGAGGCCGCCTGACGTTCCACCCACGGTGCGGCGGCCCGGCGGGCCGCCGCACCGGAGGTTATGGGGTGCCCGAGCGGCAGGTGGGCGTGGTGTGGAACTGGACGGACGCGCCGGTGCCGTCGGAGATCACGGCGCGGATGTCGTACCTGAACGTGGGCTGGCAGCCGATGCCCACGAAGGAGCGGTTGTCGAAGGACGGGATGGCGTTGCCGTTGACGAACCAGCGGATGGCGACCGGCGCGACCGCGCCGCTGAAGTGGACCTCGCAGAGGAAGCGCCGGGCGATCGCCTCGCAGCCGGCGCTGTCGAGGGTCAGCGCCATCGCGCTCGCCGACTGGGCCGTCGCGGCGGAGGCGGTGGAGGTGAGCGCGCCCGGTGCCGTGAGCAGGCCGGCTGCCAGCAGGGCCGGTAGTGCGAATTTGTACGACTTACGCATTCCAATCTCCTTTTGGGTGATCGGTTCTCGTGTGGCGACGGGATGGCCCGTCCAACCCCTTGCTTCGCTGGGTCGGGGGTCGCGGATGAAGGGGCGGCCTCAGTGTAGAGATCTCAGAGCGGCCGCCGGGTGTTTTCCCGCCCGGCGTACGGGACGCCGGCCGTACGCGACCTGAACACGATGACCAGAGCCTCCCCGAGCAGTCCGGCGCCGATCGACAGCGGCATGGACCTGGCCTCGGCATGCATCCCCGCCGCCACGGCCAGCGCGCCCACCCCGAGGCTGATGGCCAGCGTGATGGCCCAGACCACCAGGGTCTTCCAGGTGTAGCGGTGCCAGAGGACGCCTTCGCGGGCGTACACGACGGTGGTGGCGGCGCGGATCACGCCGAAGAGCACCCCGAGCGCGATCGTGAGGGCCAGCCACCCGAGGTCGGCCGCGGACAGGTCGCGCTGCAGCAGGCCGTGCGCGCCGATGGCGGCCATGACCGCCGGGGGCACGTAGACGTCCTTGGCGACGAGCGGCCGGCCGCGCATGCGCCCGGCCACAACGTAGCCGATCAGGCCGACGATGAGGAGTATTTTTAGCACGTCCATGCCAAATAAAGTAGCAGGGGTGTGCTATAAAGGCCACATGCCGAAGGTGGTCGATCCGGAAGCCCGCAGGGACGAGGTCGTGGACGCGGTGTTCCGCGTCGTGCGCCGCGCGGGCTTCGAGCACGCGTCCCTGCGCAACGTCGCCGCGGAGGCCGGGCTGGCCATCGGCTCGGTCAGGCACTACTTCGACAGTCACACGGACCTGATGGTGTTCGCGATGCGGGCCTCGCTCGACCGGGTGGCCGCGCGGCTGATGGAGCGGGTCGGGCCGCTGCTGGCCGAGCAGGACCGCGACGCCAGGGCCGAGGGCGCGCAGCGGATGTTGTCGGAACTGCTGCCGCTCGACGATCAGCGGCGGGAGGAGACCACGGTGTGGCTGGCCTTCGCGACGGCCGCCCGCACCCGGCCCGAGCTGGAGCCGCTGGCCCGCGAGTCCCACGACGGCATGCGCAAGCTGGTACGCCGGATCGTCGACGGCCTGGCCAGGCGCCGCCCGCTGGACGCGGAACTGGAGACCGAGCGGCTGGCCGCCCTCATCGACGGGCTGACGCTGGAGGGCGTGCTCCGGCCGGACCGGATGCCACCCGGCCTGATGGCCCGCACCCTGCGCCACCACCTCCAGACCCTCACCGGCCGCCCCTGAGCCTTCCGCGGGGCGACCGCCCATCGGGTGGCTCGGGTGTGTGGCACGAGGGAGCGGCGGAGTTTCGTCGGGTGGCACGAAGATGCGGTGGCGGGCAGGTACCACTGTTCGTGCATGAAGAAAGCAGCGGTGCTCGCCGCCCTGGCTCTGGTCACGGCCGCGTGTGGTGGCGGGGGTACGCAGGCCCCCGCCGGTGGTCCGGTCGCGGGCGGCACGTTCACCTACGCCCTGTCCGCCGACCCCGGTGTGCTCGACCCGGCCACCGGCGTGCTCGGCGCCACGAACCTCGTGCTCTCGGTCGCCTACGACACCCTGGTCGCCAGCACCGAAGACGGCACGATCGTGCCCGCGCTCGCGCAGAAGTGGGAGGTCAAGCCGGACTCGGTGACCTTCACCCTGCGCAAGGACGTCACCTGCTCCGACGGCTCCAAGCTCACCCCGGCCGACGTCGCGCAGAACGTCAACCACATCGCCGACCCGGCCACCAAGTCGCCCATCTACGGCGTCCTGCTGCCGGTCGGGATGAAGGCCGTGGCCGACGACGCAGCCGGGACGGTGACGCTGTCCACGCCCAAGCCGTTCTCCTTCATCCTGCAGAGCGCCGAGAGCCTGTTCATCGTCTGCGGCAAGGGGGTGAAGGACCGCGCGTCCATCGCCCGCGCCACTTCCGGTACGGGCCCGTTCGTGCTGAAGTCGGCCGCGCCCGGCGACTCCTACACCTTCGAGGTCCGCAAGGACTACGCCTGGGGCCCGAACGGGGCCACGTCGAAGGGGCTGCCGGACAAGGTGGTGCTGAAGGTCGTGCCCAACGAGCAGACCGCCGCGAACCTGCTGCTGGCCGGGAGCATCAACGGGGCCACGTTCTACGGCGCCGACCGTACGCGCCTGGAGGCGGCGCCCGGCATCGGCAAGATGCTGCCGTCGGCCGGTCAGCACCAGTTCTTCTACCACCAGGGCGACGACCGGCCCACCAAGGACCCGGCCGTGCGCAAGGCGCTGACCCAGGCCGTCAACCTGAAGGAACTGGGCGGCATCGCCACCAGCGGGACGGGCAGACCGGCCACGGGCATGGTCGCCGAGCCCAGGCCGTGCAAGGGCGACAGCGTGGCCGGTCACGTGCCCGCCTTCGACGCCGCCGCCTCCGCCGCGGGGCTGGACGCCGCCGGATGGAAGGCGGGTCCCGACGGGATCCGGGTCAAGGACGGCAAGCGGCTGTCGCTGCGCTACCTCTATGTCACCACGAAGGGCGCGGGCATCCAGGCGGCGGCCGAGTACCTGGCCGCCACCTGGAAGAAGCTGGGCGTGGAGATCAAGCTCAACGGCGTCCTGGACACCAAGCTGGCCGAGTCGCTCAACGCCACCCAGGACTGGGACGTGGCCTGGCTGCCGATCGGCGTCACCCTGCCCTCGCAGCTCGTCGGCTTCCTGAGCGGGCCCGCGGCGCCGAAGGGGGCCAACTTCGCCCACCTGGCCAACGAGCGCTACACCAAGCTGGTCGAGGAGGCCACGCTGAAGCCCGGCGAGGAGGGCTGCAAGCTGTGGCTGGAGGCCGAGTCGGCGCTGTTCGAGAACGGCGACCTGGTGCCCGTCGCCGACACCACCGTGCTGGTGGCCACCAAGAACGCCACGTTCAGCCTGATACTCGGGCTGTTCGACCCGACCACGATCCGGGTCACCCAGGGCGGCTGACGTGGAAGAAGCGGCCGTACAGCCGCCGGAACACCGGATCGGGGAGCACGGCGCGCAGCCACGGCAGCATGCGGGCCTGCGCCCCGATCCGGTAGACGGGGCGCGGGCGGCGGGCCTCGACTGCCCGGACGATGCCGTCGGCCACCGGCACCGGCGACGGGCCGTCGAGCTGTAGCCGCCGGAAGCGTTCGATGACCCGCGTGCGTACGGGTTCGTAGCCGGGGATCGGGTCGCTCTCGCGCATCGCGACCGCCGCCCCCGTACGCACGCTGGTGGCCTCGACGCACGTCACCCGCACCCCGAACGGCGCGACCTCGTCGCGCAGCGCCTCGGCGTAGTGGTTCAGGGCGGCCTTGCTGGCCGAGTAGATCGCGTGGAACGGGATGGCGGCTACGGCCGCGGTGGAGCTCATCAGGACCAGCCGGCCCGCGCCCTGCTCGCGCATGGCGGGCAGCACCGCGCGGACCAGGCGGTGAGCGCCCAGCAGGTACGCCTCCAACTGGGCCAGGGCCAGTTCGTCCGAGGTCTCCTCCACCGCACCGGCGGTGTAGAAGCCCACGCTGTACACGAGCGCGTCGAGCCGCCCGTGCCGGGCGAGGACGTGGTCGACGCACGCGCGGACGGAGCGTTCGTCGCCGGCCTCCAGGGCCAGCGGGGTCACGCCCGGGAGGTCCACGCGGGCCGCCACGCGGCTGGTGCCGTACACCTGATGACCGCGACGGGCCAGTGCCCGCGCGGTCTCCAGCCCGACGCCCGACGAGGCGCCCGCCACCAGGACGACAGAGATCATGCCCAGACGCTAGGGGAGCGAGTACAGAAAATCAACCCACCTGGTCATGCTGGGTTCAGGGTGGGATTGCCGGGTTCGATGACGAAGGAGCCCGAGGTGTGGGCGGGGGCGTCCGGCCGGGTGACGTAGGGCAGTGAGCGGAAGTCGACCCTCATCTCGCTCGTGGTGACCTTGGCGCGCACGTAGCCGCGCCGGCCGTTGAAGAACTTGACGTGCGGATTCTCGGCCAGGAGCTGCTTGGTGTTGGGGTACTCGTCCAGGCCGTCGCCCGCCGAGGTCACCGAGGTGGTGACCAGCTCGACCGCCACCGGCCTGGACTTGCGCCTGATCTCGCCCGCCCAGTGGGAGTGCACGTCGCCGGTGAGCACGACGCCGTTGCGCCGGTTGTCCTCGATGGCCGCGGCCAGCCTGTCCCGCGAGGCGACGTAGCCGTCCCAGCCCTCGTTGGACCAGCCCTTGGCCTCGCCGTTCACCCAGTCCATCTCCATCATGAAGACCTGCTGGCCCAGCAGGTCCCAGGTGGCGCGGGAACGGCGCAGCTCGCCCTCCAGCCAGGCCTCCTGTCGGCGGCCCAGGATGGTCCGCTCCGGCGCGAACCGCTCCGCGCAGTCCGGGCCGACGGTCCCGGACCGGCCCGTGCAGGCGTACAGGTCGCGGTACTGGCGGGTGTCGAGCAGGTGCAGGTTGGCCACCGCGCCCCAGCGGATGCTGCGGTACAACCGCAGCGCCGGGCCGTCCGGGCGCTGGGCGCGGCGCAGCGGCATGTTCTCGTAGTAGGCCTGGAAGGCGGCGGCCCGGCGCGGCAGGAACGGCGGGTCCGGCTGCTCGGGGACGTCGCCCGCCCAGCCGTTCTCCACGTCGTGGTCGTCCCAGACCACGGTCCAGGGCGCGATCGCGTGCGCCGCCTGCAGGTCGGGGTCGGCGCGGTGCTGCGCCAGGCGCAGACGGTATCCGGCCAGGTCGAGGCATTCGCCGCCGGCCTGGTCGCGCACCGGGGCGCGGTAGTCGCCGTACTCGTAGAAGTAGTCGCCGAGGAAGGCGATCAGGTCGGGATGATCCTCGGCCATGCGCCGGTACGGGGTGAACCAGCCCGTCTGGTAGTCGGCGCAGGAGGTGAAGGAGAGGTTCAGCGCCCGGCCGCGGGTGCCCGGGGCGGGGGCGGTGACGGTCCTGCCGGCCGGCGAGATCTCGGAGCCGGCCCGGAAGCGGTAGAAGTAGTCGGCGCCGGGGTCGAGCCCGTGCAGCTCGACGTGGACGCTGTGCGCCGCCTCGGGGCGGGCCACCGCGGCTCCCGCGCGCACGACGCGCCGGAAGTTCTCGTCCTTGGCGACCTGCCACGACACCGGAACGGGCCGGCTCGGCATGCCGCCCAGACCGTCGAGCGCGAGCGGATCCATGGCCAGGCGGGTCCACAGGACCACGCCGTCGGGCGCGGGCTCGCCCGAGGCGACGCCCAGCCGGAAGACATCGGATAAGGGGGCGCGCCGGGCCGCCGCGCGCACCGGGGAGTCCCCCAGTGCGGCGGTCAGGCCCACGCCGGCGCCCCCGGCGAACAACGATCGCCGGGTGATCATGAGGGGCTCCTACTTGATGGTCGCGTTGCCGTCCGTGACGGCCTGGTCGAGGCCCTGCTTCACCGGGGTCCGGCCCAGGTAGATCTCGTTGAAGATGGAGTTCAGCTTCTGCTCGAAGCCGGTCCAGCCGGTCACGATCGGCATGTTGAACGTCGTGCCCTTGGACTCCTCCAGGTACGGGGTGACGTCGATCTTCTTGGTGGTCTTCCAGAAGTCGACGTAGCCCTGCGCCAGCGCGTCGCCCTTGAGCGCGGGGAAGGCGAAGCCCTGGTCGGCCATCGACTTCTGCGCCTCCTCGGTGCCCAGGTAGGCGGCGAGCTTCTTGGCCTCCTCCAGGTGCTTCGACTTGGCGTACACCGCCTCGCCCAGGCCGTTGATGTTGGCCGAGCGGCCCTTGGGGCCCTCCGGCATCATCGCGACGCCGATCTCGAACGCCGCCTCGGGCGCCACGAACGGCAGCAGCGCGTTGTTGGCCGGGTACATGGCGACCTGGCCGCCCTTGAACATGTCGGCGGCCGTGCCGGTGGGCGGGTTCGTCTGGCTCGCCGGCGGCGAGACCTGGTGCTTGTTCACCAGGTCCACGCCGAACTGCACCGCCTGGACCGAGGCGTCGTCGTTGAAGGTGTACTTGCCGAACGGCTTGTCGATGAGCTTGCCGCCGTTGGACTCGATCCAGTTCATCCACTGGGTCTGCGAGTGGTTGGCCGAGGCGAAGCCGTACACCTTGGTCTTGGCCGCGTTGAAGCCGGCCTCGCCGGGGTGCTTGCCGGCCTCGTCCACGGTCAGCTTCCTGGCCAGCTCCAGCAGGGTGCCGGAGCCGTCGGGCGCCCAGGTGAGCTTGTCCGGCATCTCCACGCCGGCCTTCTTGAACAGGTCCTTGTTGTACAGGATGCCTGGCATGCCCCAGTCCTTGGGCACGCCGTACAGCTTGCCCTCATAGGTGTTGGAGGCGACGACGTTGGGGTGGTACTTCGCGGTGTCCAGCCCGAGCGAGCCGAGGTCGGCCAGCACGCCCTTGGTGGCGAACTCGGGGAAGTAGGTGACCTGCATCCAGAACACGTCGGGGCCGCTGCCCGCGACCGCGTCGGCGGTGAGCTTGGTCCAGTAATCGTCCCAGGGCAGGACCTCGATCTTGACCTTGATGTTCGGGTTGGCCTTCTCGAAGGCGGCCATGACCTTGTCGTAGCCGACCTTCTGCTGCTCGTCCCAGATGCGGTAGGTGAGCGTCACCGGTCCGCCGGCGTCGGAGGATCCGGAGCCGCAGGCGGCGAGGGGGAGCAGGGTCAGCGCCGCCAGGGCGAGGCGGAGACGGGGGGATTTCATGGGGGGTACGCCTTTCACTTCAGCCCGGTCAACACGACCGACCGGACGATGTAACGCTGGAAGAAAATGAAGATCACGACCATCGGGACCAGCGCGATCAGCCCGCCGGACATGATCGCCGTGTAGTCGACCCCGATGCCCACCTTGAGCGCCGCGAGGGCGACGGTGATGACCTTGGTCTCGTCGCCGCTGGTGATGATCAGCGGCCACATGAAGCTGTTCCACGTGGAGATCACGGTGATGATCGCCAGCGTGCCCAGCGCGGGCTTGCACAGCGGCAGCAGTACCCGCAGAAGGATCGTCAGCGGCCCGGCGCCGTCGATGCGCGCGGCCTCCTCCAGCCCCGCGGGCAGGCCGCGGAAGAACTGCCGCATGAGGAAGATCCCGTAAGGCGTGCCGAGGATGTACGGCACCAGCAGCCCGCCCCAGGTGTTGATGAGGTCGAGCTGACGCATGATGAGGAACAGCGGGATGACCGTCACCGCGACCGGCACCATCATGGTCGCGACGAACAGCCAGAACAGCACCTCCCTGCCGCGGAAGCGGAGCCTGGCGAACGCGTAGGCGGCGAACGTGGTGAACACCAGCTGCCCGGCCGTCAGCGCGAGCGTCATGAGCAGGGTGTTCAGGATGAAGGAGGGGAAGTCGCCGCCCAGCAGCTTCTCCAGGTTGGCCGTCGTCATCGGGTCGCCGGGCAGCCACGGCGCGGTGGTGTGGAGCTGGGCGCGGTCCTTGAAGGCGGTCAGCACGACCAGCAGATAGGGGAAGACGGAGACGAACGCGCCGATGACGAGGACGGCGTAGAGGAGGAATCGCTTCACGGTCTGCCTCAGCTCAGGTCGTAGGTGGTGCGCTTGCTGAAGAACCGGATCTGCGCCGTCGTCACCAGCAGAATGATCAGGAAGAGCAGCATCGACAGCGTGGCGGCGTAGCCGAAGTCGAACTCCCTGAACGCGGTGTGGAAGATCTTGTAGTTGAAGACCGTCGTGGACTCGCTGGGCCCGCCCGCCGTCATCGAGTAGATCGTGTCGAAGGCCTGGAAGGCGCCGATCATGTTGGTCACCATGACGAAGAACATCGTGGGGTTGAGCAGCGGCAGCGTCACCCGGAAGAAGCGCTGGCGCGGCGTGGCCCCGTCGACGGAGGACGCGTCGTGCAGCTCCTGCGGGATCCCCTGCAGCCCCGCGAGGAAGAACAGCATGTTGTAGCCGGTGTTCTGCCAGACGCTGACCAGGGCGACCGCCGGCAGCGCCAGCGAGGTCTCCGACAGCCAGGCGGGCCCGGTGACGCCGAACACCTCCAGGAACCGGTTGATCGCGCCGTCCCTCGGGTCGAAGATCCAGCTCCAGACCAGGCCGAGCACCATCGGCGTCGCGATCCAGGGGATCACGAACAGCGCGCGGAAGAACTTGATCCCCCTGAGCTTCTGGTTCACCAGCATCGCCAGCGCCAGCGCGAGCACCGTCTGCAGCGGGATGCACAGCAGGACGTACAGGACGGTGACGCCGAGCGAGCTCCAGACCGTGCCGTCGGCCGCCATCGCGACGTAGTTGTCCAGGCCGACGAAGACCGGTTCCGACAGCAGTTCCCAGTCGAACAGGCTGAGGCCGAAGACGATGAGGACGGGCAGCAGGAGGAAGGCGACGACGCCGAACAGGCTCGGCGCGACGAACACGTAGGGGTGCAGGGAGCGCCAGCCGCGGCGCGCCTTCCCGCGGCGCCGCCGGCCGCTCGCCGCCGACAGGGGCCGCGCGTCGGCCGTCACGACGGATCCGTCCTGGTCGGGACCAGCAGGCGTCTGGTCGTCTCCAGCCCCCACGCGTCGAGCGCGGCGATCGGGTCGCTGGAGCCGCGCAGCCCGCCGGTGGCCGCGATGTGGGCGGCCCAGTCCTCGCGGGCCTCCACCTCGGGCCTGGCGATGAGGCAGTCGGGGTCGTTGACCCACCAGCGGGCGTGCAGGAACTCCCTGGCCGCCCCGGCCAGGCGGGCGCCGAGCTGCGACGGCTGGCTGATGTCGCCGGACCTCGGCAGCAGCGTGGGGGCGATGTCGGGGCTGACCCGCATGATGTCGACCAGGCCGAGGCTGGGCAGCATCGGGGCGCCGCAGCCGTGGATGGTGGCGCCGGGTCCCGCGCCCTCGCGGATCAGCTCCAGGCCCCTGCGGTAGGCGGCGATCGGATCCACGTCCTGGTGGCGGCGGCCCGGGAGCGCGCCGGCGTAGATGTAGTCGAGCTTGAAATGGGTCAGGCCGATCGCGGCCAGCCGCTCGAAGACGTGGACGAGGTGGGCGGCGGCGTCGGGGTGGGTGACGTCGAGGACGGCGAGGTCCTGGTCCCACATGTGCCCGGCGGACACTCCGGGCACCAGCCAGTCGGGGTGCTCGCGGAAGATCCGGCTGCGGTGGCCCGCCAGGAAGGGGGCGACCCAGATCCCGGCCCGCTTGCCGGCGTCGGTGATCGCGCCGACCGCGCGCTCCAGCGAGCCGAACTCCGGTCGTAAGTCCAGCCAGTCGCCGATCCCGGCCTCGTAGCCGTCGTCGATGAGGAACATGTCGGCGTCCACGCGGTGCCGCCGGGCCAGCTCCAGGTTCTCCAGGACGTCGGCCTCGGTGACCTTGTCCCAGTAGCCGTACCAGGTGCACCACATGGGCGGCACCGCGGGGAACGACTCGGGGGCGTGCCCGGTGGCGATCGTGCGGGCCCAGTCGCGCAGCGCCCGGTCCAGGCTTTGTGAGGTACGGCTGTGCCGTACCGGGCCGTCGGCCGAGACGATCAGCCGGTCGTGCTCGCGCCGGGCCCGGATCGAGGGCACGTGCAGAGGGCCGGGCGCGGACCACAACTCGACGGGACCACCGTCGCCGGGGTCGATCGCGAGCAGGCCCTCGCCCTGGAACACGCCGGCGGGCACCGGCGTCTCGGGGCGGTAGCAGAGGGTCTGGATCGTGGGGTCGGCCGCACGGGGCGGCCGGTCGTCCAGGCGGTAGGCGCCTGTCGGGCTCCACGACTGCCAGCCGTGTTCGAAGACCAGCGCGTTCCGGGGGTCGCAGCTGACCTCGCCGACGTCTGCGAACGGCATCAGGCTTGTTTCCTCTCGCTACTTACGAAGGAGTGCTTCATTACTAGCACCGTGGCAATCAGCGGGTCAATGCCGATTTCGTAGCGAAAACCAAGGAAAACGAGCCGAAGTGCGCACTGGCATACTGCTCACATAACCAGGAAAGCTCCATTAGGGAGGACGATGACGAACCTTCGCGGCGGTGACCTGTCCCGGCTGAGACAGCTCAACTCGCTGTCGGCCCTGCGCGAGCTGCGCGGGGCCGGGCCGCTCACGCTGTCGGCCCTGGCCGAGCGGACCGGCCTGTCCAGACCCTCCACCAAAGACGTCGTCGACGAGCTCATCGAACTCGGCTGGGTCGTCGAGGTCCCGCCGACCGCGGGCAGCATGGGCCGCCCCGCCCGGCGCTACCGCTTCCGCGCCGACAGCGGCTACCTGGTGGGCATCGACATAGGCGCGCACAACGTCCGTGCCGCGCTGGCCGACCTCGACGGCGAGGTGCTGGCCGAGACCAGGCAGCCCGTCCTGCCGGAAGCCCCGCTCGCCGACCGGCTGGCCGCCATAGAGCGCGCGGTGGACGGCTGCCTCGCCCTGAGCGACAAGCGCATGACCGACCTCTGGACCGTGGCCGTCGGCACCAACGGCGTCGTCACCCGCGAGGGCCACGTCGTCTTCTCCGCCGCCATCCCCGCCTGGCGCGGCCTGGACCTGGCCGCCGAGCTGCGCCGCATGTTCCCGTGCGAGGTGCTGATCGAGAACGACAGCAGGCTCGCCGTGCTCGCCGAGTCCAAGCGCGGGGCCGCGCGCGGCGCCGGCGACGTCGTCTTCCTGCACATCGGACGGCGTATGGGATCGGCCCTGATCATCGACGGCAAACTCCACCGGGGGTACGGCGCGGCCGCCGGCGAGATCGCCATGCTGCCCGAGGCGCGCTGGTACGACGCCCCGGAACACCTGCACGCCTGCCCCGCCGTACCCGCCGACGTGCCGCCCGAGGACGCGGCGGGACACACGCTCGCCGCGGCCAGGGACGGCGACCCCGTCGCCCTGGACTGCGTCGGACGCTTCGTCGACGACCTGGCCGTCGGCACCGCCGCCATGGTGCTGCTGCTCGACCCGGAGGTCGTCGTGCTCGGCGGCGGCTTCTCCCGCTCGGCCGACGTCCTGCTGCCGCCGCTGCGCGAACGCCTCGAACGCGTGTGCATGCGCATGCCCGAGGTCCGCGCCTCGACGCTGGGGGAGGAGTGCGTGGTCTTCGGCGCCATCGAGTACGCCGTCGCCCACCACGACCGCCACCTGTTCGCCGACGACGGGGACTCCGGAACTCAGCGGTCGCCGGGCTCGGCCGGGCAGGGGTCGCCGACATGGACGCGCGGCACCGGGTAGAGCACGCTGCGCCGACGCTCCGGCAGCTCCTTCAGCCAGGCGTCGTCGTAGGCGTAGCCGTAGCGGCTGCCGGCCCAGACGGGCCCGTACCGGTAGATGAGGACGCGGCGCTCACCCGGGTTCGTCCGGGTGGAGCCGCCGTGCATCAGCCCGTCGACGAAGAGCAGCGCGTCGCCCTTGTTCAGATACGCCGGGATCGCGCCGGGCAGGGTGTCCATCCGGTCGCCGCGCGCGTAGTCGCCGGCCAGCGGATGCTTGAAGTTCGACTTGTGCGAGCCGGGCACCACCATCGTCGCGCCGTCGCCCGGCCCGATGTCGGTGAGCGCGAGGATGATGTTGACCTGGCCGCAGCGGAAGACGCCGTGGTCGTAGCGGTAGCCGCAGCGCAGCGCCGTACGGTAGCCGCCGGAGTGCACGGGATGGTGCCCGCCCGACTCTCTGATCGAGGCGATCGTCTCGTCGATGAAGACGCCGGGGATGTAGCTGTCCTCCTCGCCCGCGTAGTGCTTGACCAGCTCGAACCAGCTCGGATGGTCGATCAGCTCCTCGAACGGCCGCCCGGCCGCCACCGCCTGGTGCAGCTCGAACCCGGTCTCCGGGGTGTAGTCGCGCCGCTGGCCGCCCCGGTACCACTCGCCGCGGGCCAGATCGCGCGGGAAGGCGTCGAACTCGGCGTTGAGCCGCGCCAGCAGATCCTGGTCGACCGCGTTCTCCAGGATCAGGTAGCCGTTGAGGTCGAACATGAAGTCGTCGAGCTCGGACATGGTGCGTACCTCCGCATCAAGGGGTGTTGTCTCCACCCTCCTGCGCCGCACCCCCGCCGGGCATCCACGCGCAATCGGCAAGGAGTCGCGTATTCTCAAGGTCGTGCCCCTCGCCCAGGTGATCGGCCTGCGGGCCTTCCACGTGACCTCGGGACCGATGCCGCGGTCCCACATCCACCCCGAGCTGGAGTTCAACCTCGTCCTGTCCGGCACCGCCCGCTACACCACCTCGGCGGGCGCGGTGGACCTGCCGCGCGGCAGGCTCGCCGTCTTCTGGGGCGGCTACCCGCACCGGCTGGTGTCCGAGCGCGACGTCGACTTCCTCTGGGTGACCGTCCCGCTGAGCGCCGTCATCGGCCAGCCCGCCCTGCAGAGCGCGCTCGACCGCCTCCTGCAGGGCCATTTCCTGTACGGCACCGCCCGCGAATCCGCCCACGACCGCTTCCTTATGCGCCGCTGGGAGGAGGAGCTGCGCCTGGGCCGCCGCCCGGTGGCCGACGAGGCCGAGATCTGCCTGCTGGAGCTCCACGCCAGGCTCGCCCGCCTCGCCACCGGCAGGCGACCGGCCACCGGCGCCGTGGAGGCCCGCTCGGCCGAACGCATGCTCGCCGTCATCGCCCGCGGCTACACCGGCGACCTCACCGTCGAGGAGATCGCGCAGGCGGCCGGAGTGCACCCCACCTACGCGGCGCTGGCCTTCAAGCAGGCGCTCGGCATGCCCGTCTGGCAGTACGTCACCCAGCTCCGCCTCGCCCACGCCCGCCGCCTGCTGTCCGGCACCGACTGGGGCGTGGACCGGATCGCGCACGCCAGCGGCTTCCAGACCCGCTCCAGCTTCTACCGCGCCTTCCGCCAGGCCCACGACCAGACCCCCACCGAGTACCGGGCGGCCGGCGAGACGTAAGGTCGTCGCATGAGAACGGGCGACCTCGTCGAGGACTTCGAGCTTCCCGACGAGACGGGCCGGCCGCGCCGGCTGTCGGACCTGCTGGCGGACGGTCCCGTGGTGCTTTTCTTCTTCCCGGCGGCGATGACCGCGGGCTGCACCCGCGAGGCTTGCCATTTCCGCGACCTGGCGGCCGAGTTCGCGCAGGAGTCGGCGCGGCCCGTCGGCGTGAGCACCGACGAGGTGGAGCGGCAGCGGGAGTTCACCGACACGCACCGGCTCGGCTACCCGCTCCTGTCCGACCCGGACGGGACGGTCACCGGCAGGTTCGGCGTGCGGCGGGGGCTGGCCCTGGCGCCGACCCGGCGCCAGACCTTCGTGATCGACACCGACTTCCGCGTGCTGGCGGTGGTCAAGTCGGAGATCCGCATGTCCGTCCACGCCGACAAGGCCCTGGAAGCGCTACGAGCCCGCCGGGTCGGCTGAGCGGGTGGCGGACAGGTAGATCCTCCTGGTGGGGATCTCGTCCTCGTACGCCTCGCGGACGGTGACGTCGTCCACGAGGAAACCGGCCGCCCCGGCCGCGGCACGCAGTTCTGGCGCGGTGAACTCGGCCCAGTACACCCGCAGCTCACTGCCGAGCGGATCGGCGATGACGCCGTCGCCGGATCCCTCCTTGGCGACGACCAGGAGCTGACCGCCCGGACGGATCGCCGCCGCCCACGCGGTGAGCGCGGCCGGCAGTTCCCGCTTGGGCTGGTCGTGCAGGGAGTAGTACGACACCAGGCCGTCGAGCGCCGGCGTGACGGCCCGCTGGTCCATCACCTCGAACCGGCATCCGGGCTGCTCGCTTCTGGCCAGTTCCACGCAGCGCGGCGACAGGTCGACGCCGAAGGCGTCCAGGCCGTGCGCGGCCAGCAGCGCGGTCACGTGACCGCAGGGCCCGCAGCCCGCGTCGCACACCCTGCCTCCGTCGCCGATCCGCTTGGCGAACGCGTCGAGGACCTCCCGGTCGAAGGGCTTCCCCTCCAGCTCGTGGCGGAACAGGCGCAGATAGTGGTCGGCACGCGCGTCCCAGGCCCGCACGACGTCCGAAGCGTTCCCCTCCATGG
Organism: Nonomuraea sp. NPDC050547; assembly: GCF_044457345.1. Lineage (NCBI taxonomy): Bacteria > Bacillati > Actinomycetota > Actinomycetes > Streptosporangiales > Streptosporangiaceae > Nonomuraea > Nonomuraea sp. NPDC050547. The sequence goes on along the minus strand of NZ_JBITGW010000017.1, from coordinate 103,906 downwards.
GCGCCATCGTAGAGCCGGCCGCGCTACCCGAGTTCGGCCAGCCGGTCGGCCTCCTCGATGTGGTCGGTGAGGCCGAGCGACTCCCACCGCTGGAGCGCGAGCGGCACGTTGCCCTCCAGCCAGAGCCGGTCGTGGAAGGCCCCGAGATCGAACGCCGCGCCCTGGCTGCGGCGGGTGGCGGCCAGCAGGTCGAGCACCTGCAGCTTGCCGATCTGATAGCTCAGCCCCTGCCCGGGGTTGCCCGCGAAGAACACGGCCTCCTCCCACGCCGTGGCCCTGTCCATCGGCACCGCATCGGCCAGGACGTCCGCGGCCTGGTCCAGTGTGAGGTCTCCGAGCGCGAGCGCGACGTCCACCTCCACCCGCAGCGCCCGCAGCCGCATGGCGTTGGCCACGAACACGGCGCTGTGCGGGGAGCCGTCGAACAGCCCCGCCTGCAGCATGAGTTCCTCGTGGTAGAAGGCGATGCCCTCGTTGGCCGCCGAGTCGTGGTAGCGGCGGCGTACCGGATCGGGGTGGTGCCACGACAGCGCCAGCTGCTGGGCGTGGACGCCCTCGTGGGCGAGCTGGACCAGAGGGTCGCGGGCGGCGGCCAGCTCGAAGTACGGCAGGTCGGGCCGGGGCGGCTCGACGTATCTGATCGCGTCGGCGCCGGGACGCGACTCGACGCCGATCTCGTGCGGTACGCCGAGCCACGACAGCGGCGCCAGGTAGGCGGGCATCTCGGCGAAGAGGTAGTGGCGCAGGGTGGCGGGCTGGCTCAGCAGGCCCGTATCCGTGTAGAAGGCCCGCAACGCCAGCTCGTCGGCCGCCTCCGTCTCGACCAGGGCGGCGGTGCCGGTGGGCAGGGCGGGGTCGGGCGCCTCGCGGTGACGGTGCCGGAGCGCGGCCTCCAGCGCCTCGGCCCTGTCCCATTCCCGGCGCCCCATGGCGCGCACCTGCCGCGCGCCGTACGGCAGGAGCGCGACCTCGTGCAGGAAGAAGGCCAGCGCGCCGGCCCCGACGGCCGTCCGGTCGGTGCAGGCGGGCAGCTGCCCGCGCAGCCAGACGGCGAAGTCGTCGAGCGCGCGCACGGCCGCCCGCGTCGTCTCGCCCAGCCGCGTGCCGTCCGGCAGGAGCGGCGCGAGGGCCGACATCGCGGTGCTCAGGGATGGGCCCGCGCTCTCCAGCAGCGTCAGCGCCGACCGGGCGAACGGCGCGGCGGCGTGGCCCGCCAGGTTCTCGCGGCCCTGGGCCAGCACCGCGGGAATCGCGTCCAGCGCGGCGACGATCGAGGCGGCTCGCGTCACGGTGAACGGCGGCGCCGGCAGGAGCTGGTTGTAGACGGCCACCAACGCCTGGTCCAGGTAGAAGCAGGGGTTGCGCTGCCAGGCCCGCAGGATGTCCAGCTCCCACCTCACCCGGGCGAGCGCCGACCCCAGCAGCCTGGCGTCGACCCCGACCGGGACGGGCTCCCCGTCGAGGTCGAGCGCGCGCAGCTCCGCGTCGTAGGAACGCCACGTCTCCCGCCGGGCCGCCACCGAGGCCGCCGACCAGTCCGGCACCCAGCCGGGCGGACGCTCGACCCTCGTGATGTCGTCGCCGGAGTCGGGAGCGGCCGCGACTCGCCACCGCCAGAAGCGTTCCGCCAGATCCCCGAGCTTTTCCGCCGTCATCTCGTACCGACTTTCTGTGCGCCTGCCGGGTGTCCGGCCCCGGATCCAGAGGCTATCGGGGTCGCGACCGGTCCATCCTGGCTCGCTCGGGCGGCCACGCGGCAGGCCAGTTGCAGCAGGAGGCGGTGGTCGGCGTTGTCGCCGTCCATGTCGAGCAGGTCGAGCAGCCTCTTGACCCGGTTGGCGACGGTGTTGCGGTGCACGCCCAGCGCCGCCGCCGCGTCGCGGGGCGAGCCGGGGTGGTCGAGGAAGGCCTGGAGCGTGCGGATGGCCTCGTCCTTGCGCCGCGGGCCGAGCTCGTCGAGCGGGGCCAGCAGGCGGTCGACGACGACGCGCGAGCTGTTCATGGCGTACCACTGCAGCAGCACGCGCCGGAACCCGAGGTCGCGGAAGGCGAGCGGACGGTCCTGGTGGCGGGCGGTGCGCGCGGCCGCCCCGCCGGCGCGCGCCTCGGTCGCGGAGGTCTGCAGGCCTTCGAGCCCCTGGTAGGAGCCGCCGACGCCGCAGTACAGGCGCAGGCCGGCGAACTGCTCCTTGAGCCTGGCGAGCACGGCGCTCGCGGTGCGGGTGAGCGCCTTCGGCTGGGTGGCGGCGGGTTCGGACCGGTCGGTCCGCACCAGCGTGAGCGCGCTGCCGGCGTCCGCGCGCTGCCAGTCAGCGCCGTCGTTCAAGGCCGCCTGCAGCGCCAGGCGGCGGGCTTCGACCGTGAGTTCGTGGCGCGCCGCCTCGCCGCCGGTGAGGCTGTCGAGGTTGTCCAGCTCGATGTGGATCACGGTGTGCCAGCCGTCGACGACGAAGCCCGCGCGCCGCGTCCTGGCCAGCAGCGGCCCGGCGTCCTCGGGCGCGCTCAGCAGCAGCTCCGCCAGCAGCGCCGCCCGCGACGCGGCCGGCCCTTCCGAGGTACGGCGGGCCTGCTCGATCGTGTGCCCGGCCAGCGAGGCGGCCCGGTGCAGCACGAGGCGCACGACCGCGTCGGAGGCGTCCCCGGCCGGCGCGCACCTCAGCCGCGCCCGCACCGCCCCGGCGACCGTCACGGGCACCCCTTCCCCATCGGGGTGCTGCTCGGCGGTGACGGGCGCCCCCTCGCCGTCCGGGCGCCGCTCGACGGTGACGGGCCTGCCGAGTTCGCGCCCGGCCAGCGCGGCCAGCTCGCCGATCGGGTCGGGCCCCGGCTCCGCGCGGTCCAGGGCCGCCAGCGCGGCCGCCGCCCGGGAGATCGTGCGCATCGGCCCGAGGGCGAGCTCCTGCTCGATCGCGATCACGAGCCGCGCCAGGTCCGTGCCCCGCTCCACCGACAGCAGCGAGAGCCCGCGCCGCTCGGCCAGCCTGCTGACGGTCAGCGGCAGCGGCCGGTCGGGGGGCAGCCCGACCAGGGCGAGCGCGGCCACGTTCGCGCCGGCGGCGAAGCCCACCGCGACGTCCAGCAGGTCGGGGTTGATCTCGTCGGAGGCTCTGCCGGTGCAGACCCCGACCTGGCCGTGGGGGGCGGGCGGGATGGCCCGCATGTCCTCGATGAGCGTGACCCGCGCGATGTCGCGGGAGTGCCCGGCGTCGCAGAGCACCGTGACGGCCCGGCCGATGTCGGGCCTGAGCAGGAGTTCGCGGACCACCGTCATCAGCCGCACGGTAGTCCCAGGTGTGCGATGCGCACAAGATGAGGATTTGAGATGTGCTATCGCACATATCCCTTTTGTCTGGCCCGGCTTAGGGTCAGGCACAACCTTCCCGAACCCCCCAGGGAGCGCACATGATCGATGCCAAGCCACTCGACATAGCCGACGGCATGCGGCGCCGCCGTATGCACCGGATCTTCGAGGACCGCCCGGTGCCCGCCGAGGTCCTGGGCCGGATGGCCTGGGCGGCGGCCCGCGCCCAGCAGGCCCGCTCGGGCGTACGCCACGTGGTCGTCGTCGACGATCCGGTGCTGCTGGCCACCGCGCGGCAGGTGCTGCCGGGGTTCCTGAACAACGCCCCGGCCATGCTCGCCCTGTGCTCCGACCTCGACCAGGCCGGCACGACCGGCGGCCCGCGCATGGTCGAGCACGTCAGCCGCCTGGACTCCGGCGCGGCCTGCGCGCACCTCGCGCTCATGGCGCAGACGCTGGACCTGGGCATCTGCACCGTCACCAGCTGGGCGGACGAGGCGGTCCGCGCCCTGTTCGGGCTGCCCGCGCACATCCGCCCCGACGTGACGGTCGCCATCGGCTACGTCACCAAGGAGACGGCCTCGCCCGCGGTGCGCGGATTCACCTCGGGGCTGCACCACAACGCCTTCGGCGCCGCCTTCGAGGACGGCGCGCGATGACCGCGGCCGGCGAGGAACCGGACCGCGCCCTCTACGAGACCGTCACGGTGCTGGTCTGCAGCGCGCCGCTCGCCCTGGACGAGACCAGGCTGCTGTCGGCGTTCCGCATGCTCGACGCCGCCGACCGGCTCATGGGGATCATGGGCGAGCACGACGACGCGTTCCTGCGGCGGGCGCGGGCCGACTACGCCGCCCACCGCATGCTGGCCATGACGGACCAGGCCGCCTTCACCGACTGGATGTCGCGGTACGTGGCCGAGTTCGCCGCGCAGGCGCTGCGCCGTACCCGCGCGGAAGGGGTGTGAGCGCGATGGGCGTCGAGGAACGCATCAGGGAACTCGGCCTCGTCCTGCCCGCGCCGCTCATTCCGCCGGACGGGCTGCGGCTGCCCTTCCCGTCGGTCCGGGTGCGGGGGAACCGGGCCTATCTGTCCGGGCACGGGCCGCTGCTGCCCGACTGGTCGGTGGACGGTCCGGCGGGACGGGTCGGCGCCGAGGTGAGCGTGGAGGAGGGCTACGCGGCGGCCAGGGCGACCGGGCTGCACATGGTCACCAGCCTGCGCGCGGCCCTCGGCGACCTGGACAGGGTGACGGCCTGGCTGCGGGTGTTCGGCATGGTCAACGTGGCACCGGGCTTCACCCGCATGCCCGCGGTGATCAACGGCTTCTCCGATCTGATCCACCAGCTGTGGCCGGAGGACAGCGCGCTCCACGCGCGCTCGGCCGTGGGAGTCGCTTCGCTCCCGTTCGGCATTCCCGTGGAGATCGAAGCCGAAGTGGAGATCGACGGATGAACCATCAGGAGGTGGGTTCGTGAACCGCATCACGCTCGACGACGTCGAGGACCTCGCGCTCGGCGCGGTCGTCCTGGGCACCGGTGGGGGCGGTGACCCCTACATCGCGAAGATCATGCTGCGCGAGGCCATCGCCAAGCACGGCCCCATCGAGATCGTCAACGCCGCCGACCTCGACCCGGACGGCCTGCTCCTGCCGATCTGCATGGTCGGAGCGCCCACGGTCGTCGTGGAGAAGTTCCCGAACGGCAACGAGGCCGGCCGGGTGCTCAGAGCCCTGGAAAGCCACCTCGGCCGCACGGGCGTGGCGGTGTTACCGCTGGAGAACGGCGGCCTGAACTCGTTGTTCCCGCTCGTGGTCGCCGCCGAACTGGGGCTGCCCTGCGTGGACGCCGACGCGATCAGGCGCGCGTTCCCGCAGATCGAGATGAGCCTGTTCACCCTCGCCGGGCTCTCCTCCACGCCGATGACCATGGCCGACTCCATGGGCAACTACGTGTTCTTCGACTCCGTCGACAACGCCACCGGCGAGAAGCTGGCCCGTTCGTGCGTGGCCCAGATGGGGATGCTCGCGGTGGTCAGCGCCTATGCCGTCACCGCCGGCGAGTGCGCGCGGTTCGGCGCGAACGGCTCGCTGACCTACTGCCTGGAGATCGGGCGCAGGATCCGGGCGATCCAGGAGGGCAGGCCGGGGGCGTACGAGGAGTTCCTGCGGTTCTGCGAGGCCGAGATCCTGTTCACCGGCAAGGTGGCCGACATCGAACGCCGCACCACCGGCGGCTGGGCCCGCGGCACGATCACGCTGACCCACCTCGACGACCCGGGCCGCGCCATGCGCGTGGAGGTGCAGAACGAGAACCTCATCGCCTTCGAGGACGGCGAGCCGAAGGCCATGGTCCCCGACCTCATCACCCTGCTCGACACCGAGACCGGCACCGCCATGACCACCGAGGCGGTCGCCTACGGCCAGCGGCTGCACGTGATCGCGATGCCGGCGCTGCCGCAGTGGCACACGCCGGAAGGGCTCGCGCTGGCAGGACCGCGCGCGTTCGGCTACGACCTCGACTTCGTGCCCATCGGAGGGACCCGATGACGACCATCCGCATCGGCATCGACGTCGGCGGCACCAACACCGACGTCGTCGCCATCGACCCCGACGGGCAGGTCGTGACGTGGCACAAGACCCCGACGACCGCGACGTTGTTCGACGGCATCGGGACGGGCCTTTCCGCCGTGCTCGCCCGGGTACGGCCCGCCGACGTCAGCCACGTGATGCTCGGCACCACCCACCCGGTCAACGCGCTCATCGCCAGAAGCAACCTGGCCAGGGTCGGCGTGCTGCGCATCGGCGCCCCGGCCACGATGTCGATCTCGCCGCTGGCGGACTGGCCGCGTGACCTGGCCGGCCTGGTGTGCGCGTACAGCGCGGTCGTGCGCGGGGGCCACGAGTTCGACGGCAGCCCGATGGGCCCCCTCGACGAGGACGCCGTGCGCGCCTTCGCCAAGGCCTGCGGCACCGCCGTCGACGCCATCGCGCTGACCGGCGTGCACTCCCCGGCCAACCCGGAGCACGAGATCCGCGCCGGGCAGATCCTCGCCGAAGAACTCGGCCAGAACTTCCCCGTCACCCTGGGACACCAGATCGGCGGGCTCGGCCTGCTCGAACGCGAGAACTCCGCGACGCTCAACGCGGCGCTGCGCTTCGTCGGCGCGGAGGTGGTGACCGGCCTCGAACAGGCGCTGTCCGCGCACCGTCTGCGGGCGGAGATCTACATGACGCAGAACGACGGCACGCTGCTGAGCGCGGCGGAGGCGGCGCGCCGGCCGGTCATGACGATCGGCTCCGGCCCGACGAACTCCATGCGCGGCGCGGCCCACCTGTCCGGGCTGGCCGACGCGATCATCATGGACGTCGGCGGCACCTCCACCGACGTCGGCATGCTCGTCAACGGCTTCCCGCGCGAGTCGGCCCTCCCGGTCGAGATCGGCGGCGTACGGACGAACTACCGCATGCCCGACCTCATCTCCGTCGGCCTCGGCGGCGGGACGGTGGTCCGCGCGGACGAGGGCCTGCGGATCGGGCCGGACAGCGTCGCGCATCGGCTGACCGAGCGCGCCCGCGTCTTCGGCGGCGACACGCTCACCCTCACCGACGTGTCGGTGCTGGCAGGACGCCTGACGGCCGGCGAGCCGGGCCGCGCGGTCGACGTGTCCCGCCCGCTCGTCGGGCAGGCCCTGTCCTGGGTGGACGAGCGGATCGGCAGGCTGGCCGACCGCATCAAGGTGGCCCGCTCCGACCTGCCGCTGGTCGCCGTCGGCGGCGGCGCGCACCTGATCCCGGACGAGATCCCGGGCGTCAGCGTCGTGCACCGCCACGAGTACGCGGCGGTCGCCAACGCCATCGGCGCCGCCATCGCCGAGGCGTCCGGCACGCTCGACCGGACCTACCAGTTCTCCGACGGCGGCCGCGAGGCCTGCCTCGAAGCCGCCAGGCGAGCCGCCGTCGACGCCGCGGTACGCGCCGGAGCCGACCCCGCGGGCACGCGCATCACCGCCATCACCGAGATCCCCATCTCCTACCTGCCGGGAGACAGCGTCCGCGTCCAGGTGAAGGCAACCGGCCCGCTGACCTGACCTTTCTCATGAGCTGGTGAAACGGGCGGCCGCGGCTCCGGACAGCCGCCCGGCGGGCAGCTTCCTGCCGGTGACCGCCAGCAGGATGTCCTGGGCCGGGCCGCTGACGAGGTCGCCGGTGCCGGCGCTCCAGTCGAGGTCGTCGGCGGCGAAGCGGACCCCGTCGAGGTCGGCCCCGAAGAACGTGACGCTCTTGGCCGTCAGGTCGGCGGGCATCGCCAGGATGAGGCGATCCGGCGGGACCTTCCTGTCCAGCCCGAGCGGGAGCGTGATGTCGAGCCCGTGGATCACGTCGTGCCGCAGCGCCTCCCCTGGCCCGCCGCCCGGCGGGGTCCAGGGGTGCTCGGCGTTGCCGCTCAGGGCCGCCACGAGCCGCCCGGTGTCCATGGCCGCGGCGTCGCGCCTGGCCAGGCGGTCGCAGGCCCGGTGGAAGTCGCCGCGGGCACGCAGGATGGACAGGACGACTCGTGGCATGGAGTACCTGAAGGCCATGGACAGGTGGGCGGCGACCTCGCGTACCCGCCAGCCCGCGCACAGCGAGGGCGTCTGCCACTGCTCGGGGGTCAGCCCGGCGAGGAGGGCGGCCAGGTCGCGGCGCTCGGCGGCGATGGCCGCCTGGATGTCGGTCATGGGTTCTGCCTTTCTCCGATGCGTGCTCACGCCTCATGACGCGTGAGCACCCGGAGAATCGACAGCCCCTCGGCGGTCAGATGGGATCGTCGTGCCCGGCCAGCAGGGGATCGCAGACCGGGACGGTCTCGTAGTCCTCTCCCGCCACGGGGCGGATGTCCTGCCAGTGCACCCAGCGCACGTGGCCGCTGTGCCGTACGCCCTCGTGGGTGGCGAGCGTCTGCGGCCGCCACAGCAGGTAGCCCCAGCGCTCGCCGTCGCGGTCGTCGCCCCAGGCGAGCAGGTAGCGCGCCTCGCCGCTGTCGGGCACCGGAAACATCGCCTCCGCGTACTCCACGATCGGCGGACGCCACAGATCGGGCAGACCCTTCGGTTTCAGATCCATGCGATCATTATATAGGAACAGGTGTTCGACATGGGGGGAATTGGACCGAGTTCTCGGACTCTCTCCGGCGGTGGCCGACGGCGCTGGCCAGGCGATATGTCGGGAAGAGTGCCGTAGTATCCAGCGGGCGACCTCCTAGGCCGGTCGGTAGCCCACCTGGCGGAGCAGCGCGAGGAAGTAGGACTTGACGGCCTCGGGGGGCTCGGTGTCGGGGTAGGCGCCCAGGTGGTGGAGTATCGCGCCGTTGAGCATCTCCAGGACGACCTGGATGTCCCGCTCGGGCGGAAGCTGCCCGCGCTCGCGGGTGCGCAGCAGCGCCGCGTGCTCGGCCGCCGCGCGCCGCCCGCCGTGCGCGTTCCGGTAGGCCAGCAGCAGTTCCGGGTGGTCGTCCACCGCGCCGTAGAGCCGGCGCAGCATGCGGCGGTTGCGGGGCTCGCTCAGGTAGCGCGCCCAGTCGTCGAGCATGTGCTCGGTGTCCGGCCACTCCAGCGCTTCGGGGTCGTGGTCCTGGTGCACGGACTCGATGGCCTGGATCAGCAGTGTCGTCTTGTCGGGGAACCTGCGGTAGACGGTGGCCCGCGTCACCCCGGCGCACTGGGCGACCTGCTCGATGCTGGTCTCCGCGGCGCCGCGCTCGATCAGCAGGTCGAGGGCGGCCGCAAGCACGTCCGCGTCCACCTTCTGGCTGCGGGGCCGCCCGGGTGAGCGCGGGGTGCGCGCGGTGTCGGTCATGTCCGGGTACCTCCTCGGGCGGGAGCATAGTGCCTAGTTACAATACAGATCTGTACTGTATCGTAATCGGCGTTCCCCAGAGAGACAGGAAACGGTCATGAGTGCTTACGTGCTCGGCTTCCACGACATCGACAAGACACGGATCGCCCTGGCCGGAGGCAAGGGCGCCAACCTCGGCGAGCTGTCGTCCGTGCCCGGTGTCCGCGTGCCGGACGGCTTCTGCGTCACCACCGACGCCTACCTGGACGTCGTGGAGCGCGAGCCGTCGATCGCCGCGCTGATCGAGGCGCTGTCCGGGCTGCGCGCCGACGACCGCGAGGGCATCGCCGCCGCCTGCGCCCGCCTGCGCGCCGCCATCGAGCACCTGCCCGTGCCCGAGCCGATCCGGAACGACATCGTCGCCCGCCTCGGCCGGATGGGTGGCGAGGACGTGCCCTGCGCGGTGCGCTCCAGCGCCACGGCCGAGGACCTGCCGTCCAGTTCCTTCGCCGGCCAGCAGGACACCTACCTGAACGTGCGCGGCGCCGACGCGGTGATCGACGCGGTCCGGCGGTGCTGGGCGTCGCTGTTCACCGACCGCGCGAGCGCGTACCGCGTCAGGAACGGCTTCGACCACCGGGCGGTCCGCCTGGCGGTGGTCGTTCAGGAGATGGTCTTCCCCGAGGCGGCGGGCATCATGTTCACCGCCGACCCGGTCTCCGCCAACCGCGCGGTGGTCTCGATCGACGCCGGGTTCGGGCTGGGGGAGGCATTCGTCTCCGGGCTGGTCAACGCCGACAACTACCGGGTCAGAGCCGGCCGGATCATCGGCACGAAGATCGCCGAGCAGACGAAGGAACTGCGCGCCCGGCCGGACGGCGGCACGGAGGAGCACCCGGTCGAACCCGCCAGGCAGAACGCGCAGACGCTCGACGACGCGCGGATCCTGCGGCTCGAAACCCTGGGCCGGGCGATCGAGGCGCACTTCGGCGCGCCCCAGGACATCGAGTGGGCGCTACGCGACGGCGAGTTCCACATCCTGCAGAGCCGGCCGATCACCACGCTCTACCCCGTGCCGCCCGCCGCCGACGGCAAGAACCACGTGTACATCTCCTACGGGCACCGGCAGATGATGACCGACGCCTTCGCGCCGCTGGGGCTGTCGTTCTTCGAGCTGCTGCACGACAAGCTGGGCCGCACGGCGGGCGTCGTGGCCGGCAACCGCTTCTACAAGGACGTCTCCGCCGAGCTCACCTCGTTCTGGGCCAGGCCCGCGACGCTCAAGAGCCTGGACCAGGTCGACGTGCTGATGGCCGGCGCCCTGCGCGCCGTGCTGAAGCGCGAAGATTTCACCGCCTCGCTGGCGCGCGGCAGAACCTCCATGCTCGACTTCGGCGCGGGCGGCCCGCTGCCGATCGTCAGGCAGTACCTGAAACTCGCCCGCGAGGACGATCCCGGCGTCGTGCCCGCGCTCATCGCGCACACCGAGGAGACCGTGGAGCGGCTGCGGCGCGAGATCGCCGGGAAGTCGGGCGAGGAACTGTTCGCCCACATCGAAGCCGACCACGAGGTGCTGGCCGAGCTCACCTTCGACCCGCGCAGCGTGGCGGCGGCCTTTCTCGGCATCCAGTCGGTGAACTGGGTCAACAAGCACATGAAGGCCTGGCTGGGCGTGTCCAACGCCGCCGACGCCGTCGCCCAGTCCGCCGACCACAACGTGGTGGCCGCCATGGGGCTGGACCTGCTGGACGTCGCCGACGTGGTGCGCGCGCACCCGGACATCGTGCGCTACCTGGAGACGGCCGGGCGCGACACGTTCTTCGACGGGCTGGCCGCCTTCGCGGGCGGCTCCGCCGTACAGGCCGCGATCGAGGACTATCTGCGCGGGTACGGCATGCACTGCGCGGGCGACATCGATCTCACCAGGACCCGCTGGAGCGAGGACCCGACGCTGCTCGTCCCGCTCCTGCTCAGCGGCGTCAGGAACTTCCCGCCCGGCGAGCGCCGCCGCAAGGCGGAGCGGGGCCGCGCCGAGGCCGAACGCGCCATGAACGACCTCCTGGACCGCCTGCGGAAGCTGCCCGGCGGCGCGCGCAAGGCGAGGAAGGCGGCCAGGAAGATGAGCCTGATCCGGCACTTCATCGGCTACCGCGAATACTCCAAGCACTCCCTGCTGTTGCGCTACGAGATCTACAAGCGGGCGCTCATGGACGAGGCGGCCAAGCTGGCCGCGCGCGCGGTCATCACGGCGCCCGAGGACGTGTACTACCTGTCGATCGGGGAGTTCAGGGATGTCGTCCGCACCGGTGATCTCGACCCGGAGCTCATCGAGCGGCGGCGGGCGGAGCACGAGACGTTCCGGAAGCTCACGCCGCCGAGAGTGATCACCTCCGAGGGCGAGGTGATCAGCGGCGAGTACGACGCGGGAGGTCTGCCGGACGGGGCGCTGGCGGGCATCGCCGTGTCGTCGGGCGTCGTCGAGGGCCGGGCGCGGGTCATCCTGAACATCGCGGAGGCCGACGTGCGCGAGGGGGACATCCTCGTCACGGTGTTCACCGACCCGAGCTGGTCTCCGCTGTTCGTCTCGGTCAAGGGCGTCGTCATGGAGGTCGGCGGGGTGATGACGCACGGCGCGGTGGTGGCCCGCGAGTACGGGCTGCCCGCGGTCGCCGGCGTGGAAGGAGCCACAAGCCGGATCAAGGACGGCCAGCTCATCCGGGTGAACGGCGCCGAGGGCTACGTCGAGATCCTCCCCGACCCATCGGCGGCTGTCGCGCACGGCGGGCCGGAGTTCCGGCGGGTGTCCATCGGCGCGCGGGAGGTCCCCGGCCGGAATCGAGAGCACCCAGCCTGAGGAGGATCTGATGACCGGGGTATCCGCGCGGGGGGTGCGTGGGCTACTGAGCGGTGAGCGCCTGCGCGGTGGCGGCGGCCTGGGCGGCGACCGCCGGGATGCTGGAGGTCACGAACGTCCCGCCCGCCGCCAGATCGCCCACGACGTGCAGCGGAGCGCCGGCCGGCACCTCCAGCCCGCCCCCGGGCGCCGTCGCCGCCAGGCCCTCGGCCAGCAGCGAGGCGACCAGGGACGCGGCCGGCTCGGGCACCGCCTGCGGCGGCGGGTTGACGGCGTTGACCACGACGTCGGCCCGTGAGCCGCCGCCGGTGGCCGTGATGCGGAAGCCCGGGTCCGACGGCACGACCGCGCTCAGGCCGCGGACGAGCGTGAGCTGCCCGGCCTCCAGCAACCGGTCCAGCCGGACGGCGTTCACCGGCACCATCGGCGAGCTGAGGCTGACGGCCGTGCGGTGGTGCGCGCCGGTCAGCCGGTCGCGGTCCTCCAGAACGCTCCAGGCCAGCGGGCCGAGCGTGTGCGCCGCCTGCTGCACGATCCGGCGGCCCAGCTCCGGGGCGTCGATCGCGGCGAGCTGGCGGCGCAGCCGTACGACCGGATCTTCGAACGGGGTGGCCAGCAGGTCGGCGGCGAACGCGTCGAAGTCCTCGCCCAGGTCGTCCAGTTCCGCGCGCACCAGCCGGGCCACGTCGCCGGCCGTGCGGACCTCGCGCAGACGGGCCGCCGTCAGGTGACGCGGCTCGTGGCGGACCGGCCGCTGCCACACGTGGGGCAGGACGCCACTGCGCGACATCAGGGTGATCGGGCCCGCGTGGCCCGCCGACGCGAGGGCGACCGCCACGTCGACCGCGGTCAGACCGCTGCCGATCACCGCGACCTTGCTGTCGCGCGGCACGTCCAGCACGGTGCGGGCGAGCGGGTAGGGGTCGCCGACGTAGCCGGGCGTGCCCGCCAGGCCGAAGAGGTCGTGCGGAGTCCCGCTGCCGACGCACAGCACCATCCGGTCCACCGCCTGCTCGTGGCCGCCGGACGTCCGCACCACCAGCTCCGCGCCGCGCCGCGCCACGCCGGTGACCCGGTCGCGGCGCACGTCCACCGGCAGCCGCGCCGCCGCCGCGGTGGCGGTCTCGTGCAGGTACTCGCCGTACAGGGCGCGCGGCACCAGCGGCACGCCGAGGCGCTCGTCCAGGTGCGCCGCCGCCCGCTCGCCGAGCCAGCGCGCGTAGTGCCCCTGGTCGCCGTGGCGGATCGACATGATCACGGGCGGCGCGTTCACCCGCACGGCGTCAAGGTCGGGCCCGTACGCCCGCCCGCTCCACAGCCGCGCCGACGGCTCGAACACGGTGACGGAGGCGGGCCGCGCGTCCAGCCGGGCCAGGGAGTCGAGCAGGGCGACCGCGGCGGCCCCGCCTCCGACGATGGCGATTCTCATGAGGGAGATGCTGGCCGCCGCCCCGCCCCGGGCCCATCCCTCATCTGGGGGATGCGCGTATCCGCCCGTGAACAGGCAGGGTGGAGGCGTGGGTTCTCCTTCCGCGGTACGGCGGCGCCGTACCGACGTGCTGGCTCGCGCGGAACGGGCGCGGCACGCCGACGAGCTGTTCGCCGTCACCTCGGCGCGGCTCCGGCGGGTCGTGGTCTTCGACGCCGCGGTGTGGTCGGCGACCGACCCGGAGACCGGGCTGGTCACCGCCCCGATGCGGGTGGAGAACCTCGGCGGCGGCGAGCACTGCGCGGCCTACTGGGAGAGCGAGATCCTGGGGGAGAGCCCCTTCGCCTTCCGCGACCTGGCCCGCGCCGAGGTGGCCGTGGCGAGCCGGCGGCACGGCGGCGGCCGCCCCTGGCAGGCGGAGAACGAGGAGCTGCGCGCGGTCCTGCGCACCGGCCGGCGGACGTGGGGCGTGGTGAGCCTGTTCCGCGACAAGGGGCGGGCGCCGTTCGGGCCGGAGGAGCTGGAGTTCGTGGCGAGCCTGTCGGCGCCGCTGGCCGCGCGGCTGCGCTCCTTCGCCCGGCCCGCCGGCCTACGGCCGGCGCCGGACGCGCCCGGTCCGGGCCTGGTGCTGTTCGACGCGTCGGGACGGGCGACGTCGGTCAACGAGGAGGCCCGCCACTACCTGGCCAGACTCCCCGCCGGTCCGTCGGCGGGCAGCGAGCTGGGCGTGCGCCTGCCCATCTGGATCGTCACCGCCGCCCTGCAGGCCCGCGCCTGCGCGCCCGGTCAGGCCGCCCGCGTGCGCATCCGCACCGCCGACGGGCACTGGCTGGTGTGCCACGCCTCGGCCATGAGCGGCCCCGGCGGTGTGGCGGGCCCGACCGTCCTGGTCATCGAGCCCGCCGCCGCCTCCGACATGGCGGTCATCGTGGCCGAGGCGTACGAGCTGTCGCCCCGCGAACTGGAGATCACCCAGCTGATCGCGCTCGGCCTGACCACCGGGGAGATCGCCGGCCGCCTGTTCATCTCCCCGCACACCGTCCGCGACCACATCAAAGCGATCTTCGGCAAGGTCCGGGTGTCCAGCAGGGGAGAGCTGGTGGCCCGCCTGTTCGCCGAGAACTTCTGGCCGCGCCGGGTCAGGACTTCTCCGGACGTACCCAGACATCGCGATCGTGCATGAGCTCGATCTGCCGGCTGATGACCTCCGAGCGGAACTCCGCGTGGGTGTACGGCTTGCGCGTCAGGTACATGTTCTTGGGATAGATGGGCTGGTCGTAGATGACCCGGTACTGCTCGGTCTTCAGGTCCTTGATCCAGTTGTCCCACTGGGCGGTGGAGCGGAAATGGCGCAGGGCGCCGATGTCGATCGTGCCCGCGACCCAGGACGAGCCGCCGCTGTAGTCGTGCCGGCCGGCCACCTGTCCCTTGTAGTCGACGATCATCGACTGGCCGCCGAAGGCGTCGATCGGGTGCTCGGAGTCGGCGTCGAGGTAGTAGGTGCCGAGGTTGCAGGCGATGAGGTAGGCGTTGTTGTCCAGGGCCCTGGCGCGGTTCTGGACCTCGTAGATGCCGTTGCCGGCGTGCGGGTGGGGGTAGGGGCCGCGGTAGATGATCTCGGCGCCGTTCATGGCCAGGCCGCGGGCGTTCTCCGGGTAGGAGCCCTCGTTGGCCATGAGGATGCCGATGCGGCCAATCTCGGTGTCGGCGACCGGGTAGAAGCTGTCGAGCGTCTCGCCGTAGAGCTCCACCCAGCGGTCCCACACGTCGTGGGGCGTCACCGAGTGCTCCACGGGCAGCAGCGGCACCGTCTTGTAGTGCCTGAGCACGATCTCGCCCCGCGGGTCGATGACGAAGCCGAGGTTGAAGAACAGGCCGGGGAACTCCGGGTGGCGGGCCTTGGCCTGGGCGATGAGATAGGCGTCCCACCGGACGGCCAGCTCGGCCAGCCGGGCGGTCTCCGGGCCGGGCACGTCGATGGCGCAGTTGGCGGCGAAGTCCTCGTGGTCGAGGTCGAGGACCTCGTCGTTGAAGCCCTGGAGCGCGCCTTCCGGGATCGCGATCAGCCGTACCGGGAGGTCGAGGCTGGACAGCCAGGAGGCGGCCTTGATCAGGTGGCCGATGTGGTCGATGTTGTGGTGGATGTCCTCGCGGTGACGGATGCCGCGCATGGTGGGCACGAGCCCCACCGCCTGGTAGGGAGCGATCATGAGGAGGCACCTCCGGCCAGCATCGGTGTGACGTCGAACTTCTGCTTCAGGTAGCCGAACTCGAGCATCATGTCCGCCACCCGCTGGAGCCGCGCGGCGTCGACGGACGTGGAGTAGCCGCCGAGCTTCATCTCGCCGGCCGTGGCGCGGTCGATCTTCGTGTACTTCTCCAGGGCCGGGGCGATCTCGGCGGGGCTGGCGACGGCCAGGCCGGCGGCCTTGCGCACGGCGCGCTGGAAGGCGGCCACGGCCTTCGGGTTGCTCCGCGCGAAGGTCTCCGTGGTGAGGTAGCCGGAGATCGGGAAGTCGGCGGTGGGCCCGGTGAAGATGTCGCTCAGCACGACCGCGCCCTTCTTGGCCGCCGCCTGGTGGAACGGCTCGGGCAGGAAGGCCACGTCCACCTGGCCGCCCTCCAGCGCCGCGCCCATCTCGGGGAAGGGCCGCTCGACGAAGCTGACGTCCGCCGGCGTGAGCCCGGCGGGCTTCAGCAGGGCGCTCACGGACAGCGTGGCGACGTTGTTCAGGGTGTTGACGCCGATCGTCGCCCCCTTGAGCCCGGCGACCGTGGTGATCGGCGAGCCCTTCTTCGTCATGAGGACGAAGTTGCCGGGCTTGGCCACGTAGGCGTCACCAATGATCTTGGTCTTCACCACGCCGCCGGCGGAGGCGGCCAGGGCGGAGACGTAGTTGCTGTGCAGGACGTCGAGCTTGCCGGAGACCAGGTCGGGCATCGCCGCCGCGCCGCCCGCGATCACCTCGACCTCGACCTTGAGCCCTTCGGCGGCGAAGTAGCCCTTGTCGATGGCGAGTTGCACGGGCGCCACTTCGGGAAGGGCCAGCATGCCGATCGTGATATCGGTCTTTTCCCGGCCATTTTCCTGCCCGGCCGAATTACCGCCGCACGCGGCGATCACCAGCGTGGCGGCACAAAAGAGAGAAAAGCGGCGAAACTCTAACATAAGAGCTCCAAGGGCCGATATAACCGTGATCTTGAGACTACTCGTGAATGGCTTCCATGTCATGACCTGTTATCTTGCACGGAGTCATGCCAGGTGAGGATGCGGCGTTCCAGATAAAGAAAGCCCTGGTTGAGCACATAGCCCAGCACGCCCAGCAGCACGATGGCGCCCCAGACGCCCGGCAGGTCGAAGGCGCGCTGGGCGGCGCGGAGCTGGAAGCCGATGCCCTCGGTGCTGAAGAACTCCGCGATGACCATGAGGATCAGGGCCAGGGAGAGGCTGAGGCGCAGCCCCGCGAAGATCTTCGGTGCGGCGGCCGGAAGGATCACCCGGAACACGCGCTGCCCGCGCGAGAGGCCGAAGGCCCGCGCCGTGTCCAGATGCAGCGGGTCCACGTGGCGGGCGCCGTCGGCCGCGTTGAACAGCACCGGCCAGACGATCCCGAACGTGATCACGGCGATCTGCATGCGGGTCCCCGTCGAGAACAGCGCCAGCATCAACGGCAGCAGCGCGGGGGGCGGCAGCGCCCTTCCGAACTGGACGGCCGGGTCGAGGAGCCGGTAGAGCAGCGGCGACCGGCCCAGGGCCACGCCCAGCGCGACACCGGCCACGCCCGAGACGGCCCAGCCCGCGAGCAGCCTGCCGAGGCTGGGCGGGAAGTTGGCCAGAGCCGTGTCGTTCAGCCAGAGCCGGGCGGGGGAGCCGGTGAACCACAGTTCGCGCATGTGCGCCACGATCACCGACGGCGGCGGGAAGAACGGATGCGCCATGGCCCGTGTGGCCAGTTCCCAGACGATCAGGACGGCGGGCACCACCACGACCCGCGCGATCACCGGGCCGCCCGCCAGTGGAAGAGGCGGCGTTCCGCCCAGGCGAACGCGCCGTTCGTGACGACGCCCAGCACTCCGGCCCACACGGTGGCGGCCACCGTCAGCGTGAGCCCGTCGGGGCTGCTGCCGGCCAGGATGATGAACGCGCCGATCCCGCTCGACCCGCCGGCCAGCAGTTCGGTGCTGATGGCCAGGATGAGCGCGATCGTCGCGGCCACCCGGATCCCGGTCGCGATGAACGGCGCCGTGCTCGGCAGCGAGACCCGCAGCAACACCGCGATCCGGCCGAACCCGAAGGCCCGCAGCGTCTCCTTGGCCAGGGGATCGACCTCCTTGAGGCCGTACATCGTGTTGATCAGCACGGGCCAGACGGAGGCGTACACGATCATCGCGATCTTCATGTCGAGCCGCTCGCTGAAGACGAACGCGGCCAGCGGGATGAGCGCCACGGACGGGATGGGCCGCAGGAACTCGATCACCGGCCGCAGCGCCGCCTCGATCGGCGGCACGCTGCCGAGCAGGAGCCCGGCCGGTACGGCCACCGCGACGGTGAGCAGCAGTCCCAGCGCCCAGCCGGCGAAGGTGGCGCCGACATCCAGCAGGAACGCCGGATCCATGGCGAGTCGCGCGGCGGTGGCCAGCACGGTGGAGGCCAGCGGGAATCGCGCCGTGGAGACGATTCCCAGCCGGCCCGCCGCCTCCGCCAGAACGAACAGGCCGGCCGTGCCGATGAGCCCGCAGACTAAGGCGTTTTCCAAAGGAGTGTCGCGCTCAGCAGAAATAGCGGCCTCCGGGGTTTTATCCTGATGCTTTCGCATAACGGCGAGCAAGGTGGGCGAAGGCGTCTTTGAGCGCGGGTGGCCCGACGACCTCGATGTCGGCGTCGAACCGGCCGATGGCAGCGGCCAGGCCGGGCCAGGACCACGAGCCGAGGATGAGCCGGCAGCGGTCCGGGCCGAGTTCCTCCACGACGCCGTCGCGGGCGTAGGGGGAGACGTCGGCGGCGGGCAGGCTGAGGATCACCTCGCCGCGGCAGGGCCAGTCGCCGGAGGCGTCGACGCCCCGGAACCTCTCGGCCACGAACGCCGCCACGTCCCCCAGATCACGCGGGGTGAAGCGGGGACCCGACGGGGTGCGCGGGGTGACGCGGTCGGCACGGAAGGTGCGCCAGTCGCCGCGGTCGAGATCCCAGGCGACCAGATACCAGCGGCCGCCCCAGGTCAGCAGGTGGTGGGGCTCCACCCGGCGCGGCGCGTCGGCCCCCGCGTAGCCGAAGCGCAGCACCTCGCGGGCGTGGACGGCGGCGCCGAGCACCGTGAGCACGCCGCTGTCGGCCGGGGGGTGCTGACGGGCCCGGTCGACCGCGGTGATCTGGAGGGTGTCGATGCGGTGGCGCAGCCGGGCGGGCATGACCTGCCGGACGGTGTTCAGCGCCCGCGCGGCGGCTTCCTCGATGCCGGCGCCGCTGGTGGCCGCGCTCTGCAGGGCGATGGCCAGCGCGACGGCCTGCTCGTCGTCGAACAGCAGCGGCGGCAGGTCGGTGCCGGCGTCGAGCCGGTAGCCGCCCTCGGGGCCCTTCACCGCCGCGATGGGGTAGCCGAGCTCGCGCAGCCGGTCCACGTCCCTGCGCACGGTGCGCGGGCTGATCTCCAGCCGCTCGGCCAGCAGGGCGCCGGGCCAGTCGCGGCGTACCTGGAGCAGGGAGAGCAGCGACAGCAGCCGTGCCGACGTCTTGAGCATGACCTCTATGTTGCCCTGAGAAGAGGACACAAACTGACCGCTTCTTCTGCGATCTTTGGAGGATGACCGTACTCGGCACCCGGGCGCTCAACCGCGCCACCCTCGCCCGTCAGATGCTGCTCGACCGCGCCGACCTGCCGGCCCTGGACGCCGTCGCGCACCTGTGCGGGCTGCAGGCGCAGGAGCCGCAGGAACCGTTCGTGGGGCTCTGGTCGCGGTTGCGGGCGTTCGATCCGGCCGAGCTGTCCGATCTGCTGGTACGGCGGAGCGTGGTCCGTACCCACCTCATGCGCAGAACCGTTCACCTGCTCACCGCCGAGGACGTCCTGGCCTGGCGCCCCCGCCACGACGCCATGCTGCGACAGCGGGTCCTCGGGACCTACCGCCGCGAGCTCGCCGGCGTCGACCTGGGCGAACTCGCCGCGGCGGGCCTGGCCGTCATGGCCGACGGCGAGCCGCGCTCGATGGCGGAGCTCGCCCGCGCGGTGGCCGATCGCTGGCCGGAGCCGGGGACGCGGGCCCTGGGCGAGATGCTGGTGGCCGCGCTCATCCCGATGGCGCAGATGCCGCCGCGCGGGGTGTGGCGGACCAAGGGCGGCGTGCGCAACACGCCGCTGTCCACCTGGCTGGGCCGGGACGTCGTGCCCTCGCCCGCGAACGGCGCCGACCCGGCCGGCGCGGCACTGGTCCGGCGGTACCTGGCCGCCTACGGCCCCGCCGCGACGGCCGACGTGCGCGCCTGGAGCGGCCTGGCCGGACTGCCCGCGGCGGTGGCGTCGATCCGCGCGGAGCTGGTCGCCTTCCGCGACGAACGAGGCCGGGAACTCCTGGACCTCCCCGGCGCCCCGCGCCCCGACCCGGACACGCCCGCCCCGGTGCGGTTCCTGCCCGCCTTCGACAACGCGCTCCTCGGCTACGACGACCGCACCCGGATCGTCGACGACGCCCACCGCGGCGTGTCGGTCGCGGGCACCCGCGTCGTCCTGGCCGACGGCCGGGTGGCCGCGACCTGGACCGTCGAGTCCGGCGTCGTGACCGTCACCCCGCTGCGGGCCTTCTCCCGGGCCGAGCACGCGGAGGTGATCGAGCAGGGACGGGCCCTGGCGTCGTTCCTGTCCGACGGCGAGACCGGCCACGCGCGGATCGCTCACTGAGCCCGCGGGCGCGGTCAGGACGGTAGAAGGCGGCCGGTGAGGGCAGATGTCGTCCCTCACGTTCAGGAGCCGCCATGACCGACGACGCGCCCGCGCCCGACCCGTCCCACCCCGCCCGGCGCCCGGCCCCCGCCGCGGGGAGCGGCCCCGGCACGCCGGAGCCCGGCACACCGGAGCCCGGCACACCGGTGCCCGGCCCTCGCGGGCCGGCCGAGCCCGCCGGGATGATGCCGTTCGGCAAGCCGGGACGGCCGTTCGGCGGCAGCCCGTTCACGTTCGGCTTCACCGCCGCCCTCGGCGTGCTGACCGCCTGGATGCTGGTCCAGGCGTTGACCGCGGCCGCCTCGATGATCATCCTGATCGTCGTCTCGCTGTTCCTGGCCGTCGGCCTGGACCCCGCCGTGCGGTGGCTGCAACAGCGCGGCCTGCCGCGCTGGGCCGCGATCTCGGTGGTGTTCGCCGGCGTGATCGCCTTCTTCGCCGGGTTCGGCCTCGCGGTCGTCCCGGCGCTGTCGCAGCAGGCCGGCCAGTTCATCGACCAGGTCCCCGCCTACGTCGAGCAGCTGCAGAACAACCCCCAGATACGCGACCTGGACCAGCGCTACGGCCTGCTGGAGCGCCTGCAGACCTACCTGACCAGCGGAGATCTCGGCCGGCAGGTCTTCGGCGGGCTGCTGGGCGTGGCCGGAGTCCTGGTCAGCGCGGTGTTCTCGGCGCTGACCGTGCTCATCCTCACCCTGTACTTCCTGGCCTCGCTGCGCTCGGTCACCCGCACCGGCTACCGGCTCGTCCCCAGGAGCCGCCGCGCCCGCGTGCAACTGCTCGGCGACGAGATACTCAACCGGGTCGGCGGGTACGTGGCCGGTAACCTGATCATCTCGTTCATCGCCGGTGTGACCAGCTTCTTCTTCCTGTCGATCGCCGGCGTGCCGTACGCGCTGCCGCTCTCCCTCATCGTCGCCATCACCGACCTCATCCCGCTGATCGGGGCCGGCATCGGCGCGGCGGTGGCCACGCTGGTGGCGTTGTTCGTCTCGGTGCCGGTGGCGATCGCCACGCTGGTGTTCTTCGTCGTCTACCAGCAGATCGAGAACTACCTGATCGCGCCGAGAGTGATGAAGTCCTCCGTCGACGTGCCCGCCGCCACCACGATCGTCGCGGCGCTTATCGGCGGCGCCCTGCTCGGCGTCGTGGGCGCGCTCCTGGCCATCCCGGTCGCCGCGGCCGTCCAGCTGATCGTCGGCGAGGTGGTGTTCCCACGGCAGGAACACCACTGAGCGCCTCGACGGGCCGAGCGGTCCCGGCCCATCGGGCACGCGCCGGCGCGGCGCGATGCCCGCGCGACCGGGCCCTCCCGGACCCGGTCACGTCAGCGGCCCAGGCGCGACAGCGCGGGCGGCATGTGCTTGAGCCGGATCCGGTTGGACCGCCGGACCGGTTCGAGCACGATCATCGCCGCGTCCGGCGGCACGTGCCGCAGGTCGTGGGTGATCAGGATGGTCGTGCGGCCCTCCATCAGCCGCCGCATCGGCTCCTGCACGCGCGCCGCCGTCGCGGCGTCCAGGCCGGTCATCGGCTCGTCCAGGACGAGCACCGGCGCGTTGCGCAGCAGGGCACGCGCGATCGCGATGCGCTGGAGCTGCCCACCGGACAGCAGCCGCCCGCGCTGCCCGAGCGGGGTGTCGTACTTGTCGGGCAGCCGGTTGATGAAGTCGTGCGCGTCGGCCAGTTTGGCGGCGGCCACGATCTCCTCGAAACTCGCCCCGGGCTTGCCGTAGGCGATGTTGTCGCGGGCCGTACCGGAGAAGAGCAGGTTCTCCTGCTGCAGGATCGTGATGTGGTCGCGTAGCGAGGTGCTGGTGATGTCGCGGATGTCCGTGCCGTCCAGCAGGATCCGGCCGCTGGTGGGCTCGTAGAAGCGCAGCAGCAGCTTGGCCAGCGTCGACTTGCCCGCGCCGCTGGGGCCGGTGCAGACGATGGTCTGGCCGGGCTCGACGGTGAAGGACAGTCCGGCCAGCGTCGGCCTGGTCCGGTTCGGGTAGGTGAAGCCCACCTGCTCGAACGTGATCCGGCCGGGCACGGGCCCGATCAGCGGCCGGGCGGCCGGGCTGTCGGCGACGCCGGGACGGGCCTTGAGCACCTCCATCACGCGGTCGGAGCCGGCCGCGGCCTCGGAAACGGTAAGCGCCAGTTCGCCCAGGTTCTGGACGGCGGGGTAGAGGAAGGCGAGGTAGGCCGCGAACGCCAGCAGCCCGCCGATCGTCAGGCGGCCGGCCGAGATCTCCCACGCGCCGAATCCCAGGATGACGATCATGCAGATGGTCTCGAGCACCTGTACGGCGGGGCCGTACAGGCCGGACAGCCAGGCCTGCGACATGTTGGCCCGCAGCCAGGTCTCGCCCTGGCGGTGCAGGTGGCCCGCCTCGGCCTCCTGGCGGTTGTGGGCCTGCACCAGGGTCTGATTGGACAGGCTCTCCTCGATGACGCTGTTCATCATGCCGTTGCTCTGCCGCTCGCGGGCGGCCGCGCCCCTGAACTTGGCCGCGAACAGCTTGGAGATGATGACGAACCCGGGAATGAGCGCGAAGGTGATCAGCGCGAGGTCCCAGCGGACGATGAACGCCGCGGTCGCGAACACGATCACGCTGATGACCGTCGTGAACGCCTTGACCAGGCCGGACCCGACCAGCGTCTCGATGGCCTCGATGTCGTCGGTGAGCCGGGCCATCAGGTCGCCCAGGCGCCGGTTGTTGAAGAAGTCCGGGGTGAGCGTCTGCACGTGCGCGAACACCCGGTCACGCAGGTTCAGCAGGAAGCGCTCGGCGGCCAGCGCCGTGATGTAGGCGCCGCCGAAGGCGGCCAGGCCGGCGACCACCGCCAGGCCGAGCCAGGTGAGCGCCGGGGTCCAGAACGCCCCCAGATCCTGCCGGGCGAGCACCTCGTCGGTGATGACGGCGAACAGTCCGATGGCCGCCACCTCGCACAGCGCCGCCACGATGGCGAGCACGCCGCCGATGACGAACAGCCTGCGGACGCCGCGGGTGTCGGGCCAGAACTCGGCGAAGGTCTTGCGGATCATGACGGCGGGCGCGAGCTCCGGGCCGTGCGGGCCCGATCGCGCCCCCGGCCGGGCGGAAAGGGAGAGCCGACGGGAAACCCGCCGGCTCTTCCCAGTGGTGGTTACCACCACCACCTCCGCCGCCCGCAGCCGCAGCGGCGGCGACGACGGCAGCGTCTGCGGCCGCCCCACCATCCGCCGCCGCCCCATCCCCAGTCATCCCAGTGACGCGTAGGGAAACCGACAGGAGTCATGATCCCCCTCCTTTGTGCGTGCACTCACATGCGAGTGCTGCCTGTGCTGACAAATAGGACGCTAACACCCGAATCGCGTCATATCGGCCATTAGGGGAGTATTTGGGCAGGGTTTGACGCGGCGCCCGGGAGGCCCCGCCCGATAATCGGCCGCGCGACCCCGGAAAAGCGTCAATCATGCCTGTTCAGCGCGGTGTCGGAGGTCCGTGCCCGCCGGGCGGGAAGCCGCCGCGACCGGCGCTTCGAGCTGTTTCGCGGCACCCACGTTAAAGCGCAAATAAATAGAGGGGCCGATCTCTAACGAAAACGGCAACCTTTCCTATGTGAGCTTTCGCCGGAGAGTGCCTCACCTGCTAGTTTTCCGGTGTCGAGCCTTTCGTTTAGTCGGCAGGTCCGCTGGGCAGGGACGCGGTCCGCCGGGGCCGTCATGTGCCCGCCGGGACCTCGTGATCTTTGCTCCCTTTACCCTTGCCGGGTGCGCGCGGCCTTCAGGCCCGCGCTGGCCTCCGTCTGGCCCCAGCGGTCGCCGCTCTGCCTGCTCAGCGTCAGGGCTCTGGTGAAGTGTCTGCGCGCCATCCCGGCGTCGCCGACCTCCAGCCACGTGGCTCCCAGGGCCGTGCGTACCGTGCTCTCGCTCAGCCGGTCGCCCAGCAGCCTGCTCAGCTCCAGCGCGCGTACGAGGTGGCGGCAGGCCAGCCCCGCCTCGCCCGCCTCCAGGTGCGCCAGCGCCACCGCGGTGCGCGCCTGGATCTCCCCCCACGGATCGGCCGCGCTCCTGCTCAGGGACAAGGCCTCCAGCAGGTACGGCATCGCCCGCTCCGCCCGCCCCATCCTGCGCAGGCTGTCGCCGAGCCCGCTGAGCCCGCGATTGCCCCCGACCGGGTCGTCCACCTCCCGGTAGAGCATGACGGACAGCAGGAAGTGGTCGGCGGCCACGGCGTACTCGCCCGCGCGGTGGTGGATGTAGCCGAGATGGGTCAGCGTCTTGGCCTGCCCGACCGGGTCGCCGTTCCAGCAGTCCAGCACCAGGGCCTGGTGGTGCAGCGCGATGGCGCCCTCCCGGTCGTCCGACAGCCAGTACGCGACGCCGAGGTTCTTGAGCGTCTCGGCCTCGCCCTCGCGGTCGCCCAGCAGTTGCACGGCGCTCAGGGCCAGCCGGTGGGTGTGGATCCAGTCGCGCGTGTCG
Organism: Nonomuraea sp. NPDC050547; assembly: GCF_044457345.1. Classification (NCBI taxonomy): domain Bacteria; kingdom Bacillati; phylum Actinomycetota; class Actinomycetes; order Streptosporangiales; family Streptosporangiaceae; genus Nonomuraea; species Nonomuraea sp. NPDC050547. The sequence continues at coordinate 79,119 of NZ_JBITGW010000017.1, read as the reverse complement.
CCGCGCAGCAGGAAGAAGTGCCACAGCGAGCGGGCCAGCTGCCAGGTGTGGACGAGCAGGCCCCCGGCGGCGGCGCTCTCGATGGCGGCGATCAGGTTGGGCAGCTCGCGTTCGAGCCAGCAGATCGCCTCCCGGCGGTCGGCCAGGCGCAGGGCGGGGGCGGCGACCGGGCCGGTGAGCGGGTTGGGGCGTCTGCTGGGCTCGATCAGCTCGGCGGCGTGGTCGGCGATGCGCAGGTAGTGCTCGACGATCCGGCCGAGGGCGGCCTGCCGGTGTTCCTGCTGCTCCTGCTCGGCCAGCACCGCCCGCGCGTAGTCGCGCACCAGGTCGTGGAAGCGGTAGCGGTCGGCCGACGGGCGCTGCAGCAGGTGCGCCTGGATGAGCTGCTCCAGCAGCGGCTCCGCGGCCTCGACCGGCTGGCCGGTCAGCGCGGCGGCGCCCGCGAGGCCCACGTCCACGCCGGGGATCAGGCCGAGCAGGCGGAACATCCGGCGGGCCGGTCCGCCGAGCTTGCCGTAGGAGGTGGAGAAGGCGGCGATGACGCTGCGGCTGCCCGCCTGGAGTTCGGCCAGGCGCCGGTGCTCCTGGCGCAGCTTCTCGTTGAGGTGGCCGGGGGTCCACGACAGGCGGTGGCGTAGCCGGGCGGTGACGATCCTGATGGCGAGGGGGAGGTAGCCGCACAGCCGTACCGTCTCCTCGGCGTCACCGAGGTCGGCGGGCGGGCCGGCGTCGGCGATCTTCATGAACATGGCCAGGGCGTCTTCGGCGCTGAGCTCGCCCAGCGTGATCGTGCCCGTGCCGTCCAGGTCCACCAGCCGGGCCCGGCTGGTGATCATCATCAGGGACGGCGTGGCCCCGGGTAACAGCGGCATCACCTGCTCGGCGTCGACGGCGTTGTCCAGGACGATCAGCATGCGCCGCCTGGCCAGCGCCGAACGCCACAGGGAGGCGCGCCGGCCGGCCTCGGCGGGAATGCCCTCCTCCGGTACCCCGGCGGCGCTCAGCAGCGCCTTCAGCGCGTCAGAGGCCGGCATCGGCGCGACGCCGGCGGTGTGCCCGTGCAGGTCGAGGAAGATCCGTCCGTCCGGATAGCCCTCCTTGAGCTGGTGCGCCGCGTGCAGGACGAGCGTCGTCTTGCCCACGCCCGCCATCCCGTCGACCGTCCAGACGCCGCTGGGCGTGCCGCCGGCCTTGAGCAGCGCGCCCAGCTCCTCCGCCCGCCCGGTGAAGTCGGCGATGTCACGCGGCAGATCGTCGTGGGGCAACTCGTCGGGCGAGGGCGAGGGCGAGGGCGGGGGCGCGGCGTCGGGCCTGGCCGGCGGTGCCTCCCGCGCCAGCCGCCACACCCCGCGCAGGATCTCCGCCTCCTGCCGGTCGGCGCCCAGAGCGGCGGCCAGCCGCTCGACCTGCGCGGCGTCCTGCGGCAGCTGCTTGCCCGTGCAGAACCGGTGGACCGTCGAATGGCTCAGCTCCAGCCGCCGGCCCAGCGCCTGATAACTGCGGCCGGAGCGCTTTTTCCACGACTGCAGCATGAAAGCGAATTGTTGCCGTGCCTCAGATTCCGGCATCCGTCCCCCCGGTCACGACGGCCTCCGTCATTTCCCACCATGCCATCCTGGGGATGACCGCGCGGCGGGACGAACCATGGCAAATGCCCAGCTCATCCCGCCCGGATTTCTCATCGCATCTCATTTCCCTGGTGAGACGGGCAAGACCGACGCAGTGTCGGACCCGTGAGCGTCATAACGACTTCGTGGGAATCGCTCGGCGCGCCGGCGGTGCTGGCGGTGCGGATCGTCCTGGCCCTGCTGTTCGGCGTCGCGGGGGTGGGCAAGGTGGTGCGGCCGGGCTCGGCCGCCCGCGCGGCGGTGCAGTTCCGGGTGATGCGCCGGGAGAGCACCGTCTTCGCCGTCGGGCTCGGCGCGGTGGAACTGCTCACTGCGGTGGCGCTGCTGGGGCCGCCACCGCTGACCGTCGCGGGATGTGCGATGGCGGGAGCGCTGTCGCTGTGCTTCATCGCGATCTCGGTTCCGGCGCTGGCGCGCGGGGACCGCTTCGCCTGCGGGTGCCTGTTCGGGCAGGCGCACCTGTCCTGGGTGACGCCGGTGCGCGCGGCGGCGATGGCGGCGGGCGCACTGGCCGCGCTGGTGGTGTATCTGACCGGGGCGCCCGCCGTGCACGCGGGGGCGGTGGCGGACGCGCTCGGCCTGACGGTCCTGGTCATCGGCCTGCCCGCGGCCTTCGGGACCTACCTCACCGTCCAGTCCGCGCACAGGGAGAGGAGGCGGGCATGACCACGATCCTGGTCTACGGGGCGCTGGTGTGGCTGCTGGTGCTGACGTTGCTGCTGGCCCGCATGCTCCGGTTGATGACCGGGATCGAGGCGCTCTCGCCCCACGGTCCCGCCCAGGTTCGGGATCCGGAGCCGGAACCCGGCCGGATCGAAGGCCGAGCAGGAAAGGAGGTGAGCTGAATGCGTGTCTACGAACGTCCGGAAATCACGCCGGAAGGCGGATTCACGGCCCTGACGAACGCCGGCTGCGGCTGTGTCTGGGAATGGCTTACCGACCGTCTCGACTGGTAGCGGACACCTGGAGGTGAATGACATGCGCGTCTACGAACGCCCGGAGATCACGTTCGCCGGCGACTTCCACACCCTGACCAACGGGGGCTGCGGCGGCCCGCACTGGGAGTGGATCTACCCGAACTACTGCCGTTAACCGCCCATGAGGTATTGCAGGCGGCCGCCCGGCCGCCTGCCGTACCGCGAAGGAGGGGAGAGCGACCTTGTCCGTGACAGAAGACCCATGGTTCACCGTCCTGCCCGACCGGGAGGAGAGCACGGACGTGGCACGGCGGATCCACGACACCCGCGGCGGCGCGCACGAGGTGAGCCACCCCTCCGGACGGCCGTGGCTCATCGGGCGCTGGCAGCCCGGCACGCTCACGGTCGGCAGGAGGGCGGGCGCGGCGGTCGCGGCCTTCGGCGAGCACGCGATGAGCGAGGAGCACCTGTCCGGGGGCGCGCCCGGCCTGCCGGCGACGGCTCCCGGCAGCGCGTACCTGATGGTGTCGGAGGGCGGCCGGGTCCGGGTGCGGGGGACGGCCTCCGGGCTGCGCAGGGTGTACACCTGCCGGGTCGGCGGGACGCCCGTCGCGGCGAACCGGGCGCTCGTGCTGGCGGAACTGACCGGGGCCGCGCCGAACCCGGCCAGGCTCGCCACCCGGCTGCTGTTCGCCCACCCGCCGTGGCCGCTGAACTGGCTGCCGGTGTGGGACGGCGTCGACGCCGTGCCGCCCGGCCACGACGCCGTCCTCGACGAGCGCGGCGGCCTCACACAGGCGCGCTGGTGGAGCTATCCCGAGCCGATGGCGCGCGAGGAGGCGGTCGAGGCGCTCAGAACCGCGCTGAGCGAGGCGGTCGCCCTGCGCGCGGGGCCCGGCCGCACGGTCGTCGCGCACCTGAGCGGCATGGACTCCTCGTCGGTCTGCTCCCTGGCCGCCCGCACCGGCGCCGACGTCGTGGCCCTGACCGCCGCCCAGCCCGACCCCATGGACGAGGACGTGCTGTGGGCGGGGCGCACCGCCGCCGCGCTGGCCGCCGCCGGACACCCGGTGCGGCACGAGATCATCTCCGCGGAGGAGTGCCCGCTGGTCTACCACGACATGCTCGGCGCGCACGAGCGCTTCGACGCGCCGTTCCTGCTGCTGCACCACCGCAGCCGGCTCACGCACATCCTGCGGCGCGGCCAGGCGTACGCGCCCGCCGCCCACCTGGCCGGGCTGGGCGGGGACGAGGCCGCCACCATGATGCCCACCTGGCTGCCCACGCTGATCAGGCAGGCGCCGCTCACCGGGACGCGCCACCTGCTGACGGCAGCGGCCAAGAACCGCTGGCCGCTGCGGCGGACGCTGCGGCACCTGGTGACCGGCAGGGCGTACGACGCGTGGATGCGGGCCGCCGCCGACCGCCTCGGCCGCGACGGGCACGGCGTGGACGGGCCCGCGCTGGGGTGGGATCTGCCGCCGACGATGCCCGCGTGGGCGACGCCGTACGCGGTCGAACTGGCCGCCGGTGAACTGCGCGAGGCGGCCGCGCGCCACCTGCCGCTGGCACGAGGGCGCGGCGCGCACCACAACCTCGCCGCGATCCACGGCGGCTGCCAGATGGTCGGCGACTTTCAGCAGATCGCCGCCGCCCGGGGCATCACCCTGTCCGCGCCCTTCTTCGACGACCGGGTCGTCGAGGCGGCGCTGGCGGCCAGGCCCGGGGACCGCTACGACCCGGCCAGGTACAAGCCGGTGCTGGCCGACGCCATGCGCGGCATCGTGCCCGCGGTGACGCTGGGCCGTACCACGAAGTCGGAGACCTCCGCCGGCGCGGTCATGGGCAGCAGGAAGCACCGTGACCAGATCATGGCACTCGCCGAGGACAGCCTCCTGGGCGAGCTCGGCCTCATCGACCCGGATCTCTTCCGCGCCACCTGCCGCGGGCCGATCGACGTGCTGACCCAGCACCGCCGCATCGAGCCCACGCTGGCGTGCGAGATGTGGCTGCGCACCGTGAAGGAGGACGAGCGTGTACGCGCTGGCGCCTGACATCTCCGCCGTCGACACCGACTACGGCATGGCCCTGCTCCACCAGGTACGCGGCGAGTACTGGAGCCTCAACCCCACCGGAGCGATCGTGCTGCGCTCCGCGCTGGAGTCCGGCGACCCCGGCGACGCCGTCGACCGGCTCGTCGCGGCCTTCGACGTGGACGGCGGCGAAGCCGCCCAGGACGTCGCCCACCTCATGGACAGCCTCGTGACCATGGGCATCCTCGTGCGGAGGCCGGCATGAGCGTCGACCCCACGATGGCGCTCGCGCCGCGGGCGTACCCGCCGCTGGAGCGCTGGCGCGCCCGCCTGGCCGTGCTGGCCGCGAAGGCGCTGGCCAGACGCTCGCCGAGCACCATCGTCAGGGTGCTGGGCCGGGTCAGCGCGGGCACCCGCCCGGCCACCTACGCCGAGGCCAGCCGGGCCCGCGAGGTGGTCACCCGCACCAGCAGGGCGTGCGCGAGCCCGAAGGGCTGCCTGCCCCGCTCGATCGCCACCGCGCTGCTGTGCAGGTCGCGGGGGAGCTGGCCGACCTGGTGCGCGGGTGTGCGGGTGCTGCCGCCGTTCGGCGCGCACGCCTGGGTCCTGGCCGAGGGCCGGCCCGTCGACGAGCCCGCCCCGCCGGGCTACCACCGCGTCCTGCTGCAGGTGCCACGGGAGGCCACCCCATGAGCGAGCTGCCGGAGATCCCGATGCCACGCGGCTGCCCCCACCACCCGCCGCCGGGGTACGACCGGCTGCGCGGGCACGGCCCGCTGGCGCGCGCCGTCCTGCGCGACGGCACCCCGGTCTGGGTGGTGACCGGCCACGCGCGGGCGCGTTCGCTGCTGGCCGATCCGCGGCTGTCGTCGGACGCCCTGCACCCGGCCCACCCGCACCTGGCGCGGGAGAAGGGCGCGCCGCCGCCGGACCCGGAGCGCAAAAGGCAGGCGCTGAGCTTCGTGGAGATGGACGACCCCCTGCACGCCGAGCACCGGCGGATGGTCATCCCCCACTTCGGCCCGCGCCGGGTGCGCGAGCTGCGCCCGCACCTGCGCTCGCTGGCCGACGGGCTGATCACGGCGATGATCGGCGCGGGACCGCCCGCCGACCTGGTGAGCGCTCTGGCCGCGCCGCTGCCCGCGCTGACGCTCTGCGCGGTGCTCGGCGTGCCGCGCGAGGACCAGGCCGTCTTCACCGATCACCTGCGCTGGCCGACGCTTCTCGACCCGTCCACCGGCCCGCCGTTCCGGGTGGTCTACGACCTACTGGCCCGGCTCCTGCGCGACAAGGCGGCCCGGCCGGGCGACGACGTGCTCTCCGCCCTGGCCCGCCGGGTCGCCGACGGCGAGCTGAGCGGACGGCAGGCCGAGGAGATGGCCGCCATGCTGGTCATCGCCGGGCACGAGACCACCGCCAACACGCTCGCGCTGAGCGTGTTCACGCTGCTGACCAGGCCGGGCGGGCTGAAGGCGCTCACCGCCGCCACGATGCCCCAGGCCGTCGACGAACTCCTGCGCCACACGAGCGTCGCCGACCCGCTGCCGAGGGTCGCGACCGCCGACATCCCGCTCGGCGACCGGCTGATCAGGGACGGCGACGGCGTCGTCGTGCTCCTGGCCGCCGCCAACCGCGACGCAGCGGCCTTCCCCGCCCCCGACGACCTCGACCTGGGCCGCCGGGACGCCCGCCACCTGACCTTCGGCCACGGCCCGCACCAGTGCCTGGGCAGCAACCTGGCCAGAGCCGAGCTGGAGACCGCGCTGAGCGCGCTGCTCACCCGCCTGCCCACGCTCCGGCTCGCCGAGCCCGCCGGGAGCCTGCCGGTCAAACCCGCGCTGTCCCTGCAGGGCGTCACCCGCCTGCCCGTCACCTGGGGGCCGTGATGGCCGCCTGGAGCGCCCTGCTGGCCCAGGTACGCCCGCACCGGGGCCGGATCCTGGCCGGAGGCCTGCTCGGCCTGGCCGGCGGCGCCGCGGGCCTGATCCAGCCGGTGGCCGCCAAGATGGTCACCGAGGACCTCCTGGCCGGCACCCCGGTGCTCGGCACGCTCGCCCTGCTCACCTCGCTGCTCGTCGCCGGCGCCGTGCTGTCGGCCTGCGGCCGCTACGTGCTGGAGGTCGCCGGTGAGAACGTCGTGCGCGCCGCCCGCGACCGGCTGACCGAGCGCGTCTTCCGCCTGCGCCTGGCCGACTTCGACCGGCTCGAACCCGGCGACCTCATGTCCAGGCTCACCGCCGACATCACCCTGTTGCGCTCGGCGACCACCAACGCCGTCGTCACCGGAGCCACCGGCCTGGTACTCGGCGCCGGGGCGCTCGCGCTCATGGCCACGACCGACCTGGTGCTGCTGGGCGCCACCGCCGCGGTCCTGGCGCTCACGCTGGCCGGGATGGCCCTGGTCATGCCGCGCGTCTCGGCCGCCACCCAGCGCACGCAGGCGGCCGTCGGGCTGCTCGGCGCCATCGTGGAGCGCGTGCTCGGCGCCTACCGGACGGTCAAGGCCAGCGGCGGCGAGCGCCGCGAGAGCGCGCGCGCCGCGCGGGCATCCGGTACGGCGTGGCGGCACGCGATCACCGCCGCCCGCTGGCAGTCGGCGACCGGCGTGGCCGGAACCCTGTCGACGCAGGTCACCTTCCTCGTCGTGCTCGGCCTGGGCGGCCTGCGGGTGAGCCAGGGCACGCTGACGCTGCCCTCGATGATCATGTTCTTGTTCTGCCTGATGTACCTGTCGGGCCCGATCGGCCAGATCCTGTCGGCGTTCACGCAGGTGCAGGTGGGTCTGGCCGCGGTCCGCCGCCTCCAGGAGGTCGACCGCCTGCCCGCCGAACCCCTGGAGGCGCCCGGTGACCCCGATGGCGACGGGGCCTCGGTTCGCTTCCGCGGCGTGCGCTTCGGCTATGGCGGCGGCGCCGTACTGCGGGACGTGGACATCAGCGTCGCGCCCAGGACCATGACCGCCGTCGTGGGCCCGTCGGGAGCGGGCAAGAGCACGCTGTTCGGCCTGCTGGAGCGCTTCTACGACGTCGAGGACGGCGCCGTCGAGGTGGCCGGGCGCGACGTGCGGGACTGGCCGCTGGCCGAGCTGCGGGCGGCCATCGGCTACGTCGAGCAGGACGCGCCCATCCTCGCCGGGACGCTGCGCGACAACCTGCGCTACGCCGCGCCCGAGGCCACCGACGAGCAGATCCACGAGGTGCTGGCGCGGGCCGGGCTCACGCCCCTGCTCGACCAGCTCCCCCAGGGACTCGACACGCCGGTCGGCCACCGGGGCACCACCCTGTCCGGCGGGCAGCGCCAGCGCGTCGCGGTCGCCCGCGCCCTGCTGCGGCGTCCCCGGCTGCTGCTGCTCGACGAGATCACCTCCCAGCTCGACGCCGCCTCCGAGCTGGCCCTGCGGCAGGCGGTCGAGGAGATCGCCGCCACCACCACCGTCATCGTGATCGCCCACCGGCTGTCGACCGTGGTCAACGCCGACACCATCATCGTCCTGGAGGAGGGCAGAGTGCGCGCGGCGGGAACCCATCGGGAACTGCTCATGGCCGACGGCCTCTACCGCGACCTCGCGGCCGGCCAGCTCCTGCCGGCGGCGAGCTCATGAACGACCGGATCTACGTGGCCGGCCCCGACACCTCGTCCGTGTCCGTGCTCGACGCCGTCACCCTCGAACACCTGGCGAGCGTCGGCGCGGGGGCGCGGCCGTACGCGCCGGCGCTGGCGGGCGAGCGCCTGTACGTCACCGACTTCGGCGGAGGGAGCGTCACCGTCGTCAGCACCGCCACCCTGGCCGTCGTGGGCCGCATCCCCGTCGGCGACCACCCCGGCGGCATCGTCGTCGACCCCGAAGGCCGCCACGCCTACGTCACCAACTACCAGAGCAGCGACGTGTCGGTGATCGACCTGCGGCGCGGCGCCGTGACCGCCACCATCGCCGTCGGCCGCAACGCCGCCGCCCCCGCGCTGTCGGGCGATCGCCTGTACGTGACCAACTTCGAGAGCCACGACCTGTCGGTGATCGACACGGCGGCCGGCAAGGTGATCGCCACCGTCCCCGTCGGACTGCACCCCAACGGCGTCGCCGTGACCCGCGACGGCGCCCACGTCTACGTCACCACCACCGGCGCCAACCTGCCCGGCCAGGACAACCACGTGCTGGTCCTGGACACGGCCACCCTGGAGGAGGTCGCCACCATAGACGTCGAGTCCGGCCCCTACGGCATCGCCGCCTCACCGGCCCACGACCGGGTCTACGTCACCCACTACTACAGCAGGAGCGTCCTCGGCATCGACACCCTGACCAGGCGGATCGTCTCCCGGGCCGAGGTCGGCGAGAGCCCCGAGGCGCTCACCCTGTCCGGGGAGGGAAGCCGCCTGTACGTCTGCAGCACCCGCGCCCACCTGGTCTCGGCCATCGACACCGCCACCGGCCGGATCGTCGCCACCGCCCCGGTACGCCGCCCCGCCGGAGTGGCCGCCTAGAGCCGTCAGGGCGCCAGGATCTGCCGGGTGATGGTGGGGTCGGTGATGGCGGTGTCGCCGGCCAGCAGGAACGCCTTGCTGAGGATGAGCGCCAGCTTGCCGTCCTCCTCGAAGGGCAGGAACAGCCCGGCGCGCGGGTCGCCGGCGGAGACGACGCACAGGTAGGCGTCGTTGGGCTCCATGAGGATGTTCGCCGACCCCAGATGGATCTTGTAGGTGCGCAGATCCCCCCTGACCACCAGGAACCGATCGGTCAGGGCGCACCGGCCGGCGATCGCCGTACGCCCGATCAGCCGCGCCAGCGCGTCGCGGCGGACCTCGGCGGAGGGCGTCAGCGGCCCGAACGAGCCGTCGCGCCAGTAGTCCCGCATGCGTTCCGGCCCCTCCTCGGCCCACCGCTGCTCGGTCGTGATCGAGGCGACGGCCACGAACAGGTCGACGTCGCGCAGCGCCTCGCTGAACGCCAGCGGCGGCACCTCCGTCAACGGCGCGTCCTGCCACCCGCCCTCGGCCCGCCGCTGGAAGGACACCCGGGAGGTGCAGGCCTGGGCCTCGGTGTACAGGCCGTGCCCCAGGCTCACCCGCCACCGCCCGCCCGCCATCGTGCGCCTGGCCTCGCCGTCGCCGCCGCCGTCCCACGGGCCCAGGAACTCCGCCTTCCAGCCCCGCTGCTTGAACAGCGCGTACAGCTTGCGGTAGTCGACCACGTGCCCGGCGAACCGCTGGGAGTAGATCCCGCTCGCCTCCTCGGCGGGCGTGAGCGGATAGACCTCCCTGAAGGCCTGCTTGAACGGCTGACGCAGCTCCTCGCCCAGCACCACGTCCCGCCATGCCCGCACCTCCTCCGCGCTCGCGCGGGCCGGATGCCACAGCCGCACCGGCACGTCCGGCACGCCCATCCCCAGCTCGGCCCGCCACACGCCCGGCGCGACCTCGAACTCCCAGATCAGCCGGTCGGCGACCGCGTGACCCTCCAGCCGCCGGTACGGCGGCGCCGTCTCCCCGGTGTATCCGGCCTCCAGCGCCCTGACCAGGGTGGCCCGCTGCGCCGTCGCCTGCCTGGCCAGCTCGCGCAGCCGCCCGACCTCGCCGGGATGCTCGCGCCTGACCGCCGCCGGGACCGCCTTGAGCTTCTTGTCCCCGTGCCACCACGACAACTCGACCGCGCCGTCGGTGGAGATCACCGCCGTGTGCTCGCCGACGGACTGGCGTACGCGGCCGTCGGGCAGCCGGAAGGCCACCTCCAGCCGCTCGGCCAGCGCGGGCTCGATGCGCTTGAACATGCGGTCGAGCTGCTTGGGCACCCCGGCGTGCCGGGTGGCCCTGCGGGCGGCGCGCAGCGCGGAGATCGCCTCGGGCGTCGGATGTTCCTCCACCGCGCGGGCGATCTCGAACAGCACCGCCTGCGAGGGCAGGGTCCTGGCCTGGGTGGGCGCCACCGCGACCCCGAGCAGCAGCGGCTCCAGCACCTCGGGCAGCCAGGGCTCGTCGCGGGAGAGCGCGACCCGCGCGGCCCGCCCGACGCTCCCCTTCTCCCCGTCCGCGAACGCCTTGTCCGCCTGGTAGGCGATCTCCCCGGCGTGGATCGCCGCGACGCGGTCGCGCGCCGCCTCAAGCGCCTCGCGGGCGAAGCCCGCATAGCCGGGCAGGCCGCGGAGCCACGCGGTCACGCCCTGGGGCGGCTCCTCTCGCATCACCTCGGCGAACAGCGCCCGGCGCTCCACGTCCCAGCCGAGCAGCAGGTCGAACTCGGTCAGCGCGATCGGCCCCTGCTCCCGGCCGAGCCGGGCCCGTACCTCGCCGTCCATGCCCGCCAGTCCCGCCGCCACCAGCGCGGGGAACGGCGCGTGGACCGGGAGCGCGTCCGGCAGCAGGAATCCGACCAGCTCACGTGCGGGCGCGGTCAGCCGCTCCGGCGCCACCCCGACCAGACCGGTGCTCAGCTGGGAGGTCACCGGCCAGTACGAAGGGTCGTTCGCCGACCCGCTGATGAGCGCGAACAGGCGCTGGGCGAGGGGGGAGAGCTGCATGCCGATGGTTCCCGTCCGCGAGGGATCTTGACAGTGGTGCGCCATCTATAGCAGCGGCCTCCGACAGATCGCGCTCAGGGTTTGCCGATGAAGCGTTCTCCGGCGGCCTCTATGCGCTCGATCTCGGTGCGGAAGAAGCGGGCCAGCTCCGCGCAGGCGGCGGGGTCGACCGGGCCTCCCTCACGTTTGGGCAGTTCCGGGTAGGGGCTGCCGAGGACGAAGATGTTCTCGTCGTTGTAGTTGTTGGCCGGCGCGGTGTAGTTGAAGGACCCCGCGATGACGACGGCCTCGTCGATGACCATGAGCTTGTGGTGCAGCTTGCCGAAGGCGGCGCTGCGCTTGGGGAAGTACAGCTCGATGCGGGCGCGGTCGAGGTCGTGGGTGGCGGCCCAGGCCTGGGCGCCCTGGCCCGGGTCCATGACGCCGGTGACGGTCCGCTTGGCCGCGGCCAGCGCGATCATGGCGTCGTCGATGCCCGAGGAGCCGGAGAAGGTGAAGATCGCGAAGTCGACCCGCTTGGACGCCTTGAGCATCTGCTTCATGATCTCCAGCTCGGGCGCGTGGTCGGGCGCGAACAGGATCTTGACCGGCACGCCGTTGAGGTTGAACGCCATGGGCACCTTGCCGTGGGCGCCGCGGCCGAACTGGCCGGCGCGCATCTGGGCGAACTCGGTGGTGTACTCGCGGCAGACCCGGGCATCGTTGAAGATCACGATGTGGTTGAGGTTGCGGTGGCAGTCGGTGCCGGTGAAGTTCGCCGAGCCGGACAGGATGGCGGAACTGGGCAGGGCGCGTTCGCGGAAGTCGCGGATGATGAACTTCTGGTGGAAGATCGCCGGGTTGTAGTCGGCCTTGACGTCGACGTTGCAGCGCAGCAGCGCGGCGAGGATCTTCCGGTTGGGTTCCAGGCTCTTGGCGCCGCTCTCCTGGCCCCACTGCACGCGAAGGCGGGCGGCGGCCTCGTCCTCCCCGGCCTTGGGGGCGATGTTCGGGAGCTTGGCGGAGATCAGGTAGTCCTGCTCCAGGACCATGCGGACGTCCACGCCGCGGAAGCGGGCGTCGAGGATGGCCTGGGCGATGGGCTCGGAGTCGAGCTCTTGGACGGCGATGTCGAGGAACCGCTTGGCGCCGCCGATGAAGTCGATGATCACCTGTTCGAGGTTGTCGGCCGCGCCCAGTTCGGTGGGCCCGACAAATGCCTCGATCTTGCCTCCGGCAAAGACGGTCATACCGTAAGTATCACACTACGGAACGTGGACATCTTCCCTGGTACCACCCCAACCACCCGAACCCCCTCAACCCATCCCGAACCCTCCCCGGCCCCCGGCCCGGCTTCGCCTCGGGCCCCGTCCGGACCCGCCAACCCGGTCCCGGGCCTGCCCGGACCGCGGGCCCGCCCCAGCCGCTGCCGCTGCCGCGGGAGCGGGCGAGACCCGGTGGGCCGGCGGCCGCCAAGGTGCCGGCCAGGGTGGTCGGCCGTGGGGTGCTGGGCCGGATCTGGTCAGGCTGCTCGCCTGGGCGATCGGCCGCGGGGGTCTGGTCAGGGCTTCTGGATGGTGAGGAGCGCCGGGTGGGGGCGGCTTGCCGTACCGGAAAAAGGGAAGGCCCGGCACCGTGCGGGGTGCCGGGCCTTTCCGGGGTGGGTCAGCTGGCCCAGTCCAGGAGCGGGCGCGTGTTGCTGGGGTGGCGGAGCTTGGACAGCGACTCCTTCTCCAGCTGGCGGATCCGCTCGCGGGTCAGGCCGAGGTGCTTGCCGATCTCGTCCAGGGTGTGCGGCTTGCCGTCCACCAGGCCGAACCGCAACGCCATGATCTTGGACTCACGCGGCGAGAGGTTGTCGAGCACGCCACGGAGCTGGTCGCCCAGCAGCTGGCGGTCGACGATCTCGGACGCCTCGGGCGAGTCGACGTCCTCGATGAGGTCGCCGATCGTGGTCTCGCCGTCCTCGCCGATCGTGGCGTTGAGCGAGATGGGCTGGCGGCTGGTGCGCAGCAGTTCCTCGATCTGGTCGGGCGTCTTGTCGAGCTCGACGGCCAGTTCCTCCGGCGTGGGCTCGCGGCCGAGGCGCTGGTGCATGTCGCGCTCGATCCGCGACAGCTTCGACAGCATCTCCAGCACGTGGACCGGCAGCCGGATCGTGCGGGCGGAGTCGGCGAAGCCGCGCTGGATGGCCTGCCTGATCCACCACATGGCGTAGGTGGAGAACTTGAAGCCCTTGGTGTAGTCGAACTTCTCCACGGCCCGGATCAGCCCGAGGTTGCCCTCCTGGACGACGTCCAGCAGCGACATGCCGCGGTCGGTGTACTTCTTGGCCACCGACACCACCAGGCGCAGGTTGGCCTCCAGCATGTGGTCCTTGGCCTGCCTGCCGTCCTCGATGACCAGCTCCAGGTCCGCGCGCACCGCGGCGGAGCAGTTCTGGTCGCAGTCGAGCTTGTACTCGGCGTACAGCCCGGCCTCGATGCGCCTGGCCAGTTCCACCTCCTGGGCGGCGGTCAGCAGCGTGCGGCGGCCGATCGACTTGAGGTAGGTGTGCACGGAGTCGCCCATGACGGACTGGTTGTCGTCGAGGTCGAGCGGTTCCTGCTCCAGCTCGGCGTCCTCGTCGGACATCGCCGGCTCGTCGGGCTCGTCCTCCGAAGAGGCGGCCTCGGACTTCCCGGACGCCTTCGGCGCGGCGCTCTTCTTGGCCGCGGACGTCTTGCCGGCGGCGGACGTCTTCTTGGCGGTGGTCTTCTTCGCGGCCGGGACCTTCTTGGTCAGGGCGGGCTCGTTCTCCGCGGCCAGGCTCACCCCGGCCTCGGTCAGCTCGCGCAGGATGGAACGGCCCTCGGCGGGGCTGATGCCGGCCAGCGCGAACGCGTCGCGCAGTTCCGAAAGAGAAAGGTGACCCTGAGCTCGCCCTCGGTCAAGGAGCTGGTCGAGGGTCGCGGGCGGGGCCGCCACGGCGGTTCTGGGCATGAGGACACCTCCTCCATACGGAGTCGAAGCGATCAGGCAGTTTGTGGTGGGGCGGTGTGGCCGCTCGACGCACCAGTATCAATAACGTCATTCGCCGCCATTTGTTCCCGGACCCGGCAAAAAAGGGCGGACCGCGGAGAATGCGATCCACCCCACACCCTGCGGGAATTCACTCCGCCAGTTCGAACTCCCCGGGCTTGAGCTCGACCTCGGGCATCGGCATCGGCTCCGCGCCCTCCATGCGCTGCTCGGTCCAGTGCTCCAGGACCTTGGAGGGGTCGGGGTTGATGTCCTGGGAGACCACGACGCGGTCGGTCGGGGTGGGCGCGGGCGTGGTCTTCCCGACCTCCGCCCGGGTCTCTCCCCGGGCTTGGTCGACCCGGCCCGCCGAGGCGGCTGCCGCGACTGTGGCGCCACCGACGAGGATCACGCCGACGGCCGCCGCGGACGCCCACATCTTGCGGGTCTGGTTCATGAAGCGCTCCCTCTTTCTCTCGCCACCTATGACGCAGCCCGGCCGCGTCAGGTTCCGGTCCGCAACAGGGCGAGGTCGGTTTTACCGTTCGGCAGTAGCGGCAACCGGGGGAGAAGCCGCAGCTCGCGCGGGGCGGCGTAGGCCGGCAGCCGGTCTTTGGCGTAGGCGCGGAGCTGGTCCAGCGTGGGCGGGCGCGCGGGGTCGGCGGGGACCACGACCGCGACCACGCGCTCGCCCCACTCCGGGTCGGGGCCGCCGACGACCGCCACGTCGGCGATCTCGGGATGCTCGCCGAGCACGGCGGCCACGACCCCGGCCACGACCTTCTCGCCGCCGGTGTTGATGACGTCGTCGGCCCGGCCGAGCACGCGCAGCCGCCCGCCGTTCAGCTCGCCGAGGTCGGAGGTGACGAACCAGCCGTCCTCGAACGGCGCCGCGCCGAAGCGGTAGCCGGAGAACAGGACGGGACCGGCGATCCGCACCCGGCCGTCCGCCCCGATCTTGAGATCTACATTGTAAAGGGGCCGGCCGTCGTACACGCAGCCGCCGCTGGTCTCACTCATCCCGTACGTCGTGACGATCCGCGCACCGAGCGCCCGAGCCTCCCGCAGCAGGCCCGGCCGGGGCGCCGCGCCGCCGAGCAGGATCGAGCGGAACACCGACAGGTCCGCACCCCGTTCCACCAGCCGGTGCAGCTGGGTCGGCACCAGCGACACGTGCTCGGCGCCCGAGCCCAGCACCGCCTCGGGGGAGAAGCCGTCGTGGATGACCGGCTCGCTGCCGGTCAGCACCGACCTGACCAGCACCTGCAGTCCTGACACGTGCGAGGGGGGCAGGCAGCACAGCCAGCGCTCGCCCTTGGCGGCCTTCAGGTGGCGCAGCGACGCCTCGGCGGAGGAGCGCAGCGCCCGCCCGGTGAGCATGACGCCCTTCGGCACGCCGGTGCTGCCGCTGGTCGCGATCACGACCGCGACGTCCTCGGGCACGCCTTCTCCGCCGGCCTGCCGTACCCCGTCGAGATGGGTGGGGCGCAGGGCCGTCAGCGTGGCGCCGGCGTCGGCGGGCGGCAGGGGGAGCACGGCGGGACCGTCGCCGGTCAGAGCATCGCGAATCGCCGCGAACAGCCGCGGACCGGGTGGCAGCGCGAGGGCGTGCAACGGTTTGCTCACCATGCTCGTAAGGTTAGTGGCGACAGTTCGGATATGAGTGCGGGGAGGGTCGTGGAGCGTTCTCCCGTCGTCTTCCGGATCCCCATGCGCGAGCGTTTTCGCGGGCAGACCGTCAGGGAAGGCGTGCTCATCCACGGGCCCGCCGGCTGGGGTGAGTTCTCGCCCTTCCCCGAGTACGGTCCGCGCGAGTGCTCGCGCTGGCTGGCCTGCGCCCGCGAGGCCGCCGACGAGGGCTGGCCCGCGCCCGTGCGCGCCGCCGTCCCGGTCAACTCGACGATCCCCGCCGTGCCGCCGGACAAAGCGTTCCAGCTCGTACGGCGGGCCGGCTGCGCCACCGCCAAGGTGAAGGTCGCCGAGCGCGGCCAGAGCTTCGCCGAGGACCTGGCCCGGGTGGAGGCGGTGCGCGACGCGCTCGGCCCCTCGGGAAGGTTGCGCGTGGACGCCAACGGCGCCTGGAGCGTGGATGAGGCGGTGCGCCGGTTGAGGGATCTCGGCCGTTTCGACCTGGAGTACGCCGAGCAGCCCTGTGCCACCCTCGATGAGCTGGCCCAGGTGCGCCGCAGGTGTGACGTGCCGATCGCCGCCGACGAGTCGATCCGCAAGGCGGAGGATCCGTTGCGGGTGCGCGCGGCGGAGGCGGCCGATATCGCGGTGGTGAAGGTCCAGCCGCTCGGCGGCGTGCGCGACGCGCTGCGCGTGGTGGAGGCGTGCGGGCTGCCCGCGGTCGTCTCCAGCGCGGTCGAGAGTTCCGTGGGCCTGGCCGCGGGCCTGGCGCTGGCCGCCGCTCTGCCCGAGCTGCCCTATGCGTGCGGTCTGGGCACCATGACCCTCCTTTCGGGAGATGTCGTGAAAGACTCCCTCATGCCGGTAGACGGACAGATAGTGGTCCGCCGCCCGAACGTGGATTTTTCGTATTTGTCGGAATTTGAGATCGAATCCCCCTCGTGGCTTCGCCGGATGCAGGAGGCTGCCCCGTGAACCCCGCCACCGCGCTGGCCTCCGTGCTGGTCGACGAGCTGGTGCGCTGCGGACTCACCGACGTCGTGCTCGCGCCCGGCTCCCGCTCCGCCCCCCTCGCGCTCGCCCTGCACGCCGAGTCCCGGGTCCGCCTGCACGTGCGCATCGACGAGCGCTCGGCCTCCTTCCTCGCGCTCGGCCTGGCCAAGCGTTCGGAACGGCCGGTCGCCCTGCTCTGCTCGTCGGGGACCGCCGCCGCCAACTTCCACCCCGCCGTCATCGAGGCGGGCGAATCGGGCGTACCCCTGCTGGTGCTGACCGCCGACCGGCCGCCCGAACTGCGCGGCACCGGCGCCAACCAGACCATCGACCAGATCAAGCTGTACGGCTCCGCCGTCCGCTGGTTCGCCGAGGTGGGGGTGCCGGAGGAGCGCCCCGGCCAGGTGGCGTACTGGCGCTCGCTGGCCTGCCGCGCCTACCAGCGCACCCTCGGACCGGCCGATCCCGGACCGGTCCACCTCAACCTCTCCTTCCGCGAGCCGCTCATCCCCGACGGCGACACGAGCTGGTGCGAGTCGCTCGACGGCGACGTCAACGGCCCGTGGGTGCGCGCCCGCGTCGCCCCGCCGCCCGTGGCGCTGCACATCCCGCCCACCCGCCGGGGCGTCCTGGTCGTCGGCGACGGCGCGGCCAACGTGCGCCGCTACATCGCCGCCGCGGGCATGGCCGGCTGGCCGGTGCTGTCGGAGCCCAACGGTGGCGGCCGCTACGGCGACCACGCGATCTCCACCTACCACTTCCTGCTCGGCACGCCCGAGTTCGCCGACGCCCACCAGCCCGACGTGGTCGTGACGCTGGGTCGTCCCGGCCTGTCGCGCCCGCTGCTGACGTGGCTGAAGCGGGCGCAGGAGCACATCGTCGTCGCGCCCGACCTGGCCCGCTGGCCCGATCCGACCCGCTCGGCCACGCAGGTCGCGCAGGCGGTGGAGATCCCGGTCGCCTCCGGCGACGACACGTGGCTGCACTCCTGGCGCGGCGCCGACCTGGCCGCCCGCGCCGCGATCGACGAGCTTCTCGACGCCTCCGGGCTCAGCGAGCCGCGCCTGGCCCGTGATCTGGTGGACGCGCTGCCGAACGGGGCGCTGTTGTTCAGCGGCTCCTCGATGCCGATCAGGGACCTCGACCAGGCCATGCGGCCCCGGCGCGGGATCCGGGTGCTGAGCAGCCGGGGCGCCTCGGGGATCGACGGGCTGGTCTCGACCGCGATGGGGGCGGCGCTCGGGCACAACGGGCCGTCGTTCGCGCTGCTGGGGGACCTGTCGTTCCTGCACGACCAGAACGGGCTGATCCTCGGGCCCCGTGAGCCCCGGCCCGACCTGTGCTTCGTCGTGGTGAACAACGACGGCGGCGGGATCTTCTCGCTGCTGCCGCAGGCGGCGGTGCGCGATCCGTTCGAGCGGGTCTTCGGTACTCCGCACGGGGTCGATCTCGGGTATGTGGCGGCGGCCACGGGGACGCCGTACACGCTGGTCAGTGACATCTCGGAGCTGGGCAAGGCGTTGCGCGGGGAGGGGCTGCGGGTGGTCGAGGTGCGTTCGGAGCGCGAGTCCAACGCCCTGGTCCATGCCCAGCTGCGCGAGGCCGCCCAGACGGCGATCCGGGCGGCGCTCTGAGTCAGGCTTGTGCCAGGGTCGCGCGCGCGGGTTCCGCCCGCCACAGGCCCAGGGCCAGCCAGGCCACTCCGGCGGCGGCGACCAGCAGGCCCAGCAGGTAGAGGGGTTCGGGGACGACGTTCCTGAGCGAGCCCGGGATCATGCCCGCCGCGTAGAGGACGATGGCGCCGGTGGGCAGGCCGCCCGCCCTGATGGCGGCCGCGGCGAAGGTGAGGACGCCTGCCATCAGCACCAGGGACGTCACCAGGAACGCCCGGCCGGTGCCCCCGGCGACCAGGGTGGCGACCGTGCTGCGGCCGAGGGCGGGGAAGACGAAGTGCAGGGTGTACTCGACGGCGAAGGCGCCGGCCAGGCCCGCGGCGTTGAGCGTGAAGCCGATCAGGCCGAGGCGGCCGGCCGTACGGGAGATGAGGAAGTAGCAGCCGGTGATCGCGAACAGGCCGGCCAGCGGAGCAAGGGGCGCGATCGCGTGGGTGAGCGCCGTCTCCGGCAGGACTCCGGCGCGGCGGGCGGTGTTGAAGGCGAGGACGACCGCGCACAGGAATCCGGCGGCGGCGGTGAGGCGGAACATGTTGATTCACTCCGATTTTTCGGGGCTGTGTCGCTCGTATCATGAGCGCCCGGACCCCTCCGGAGGAGAGCCGCGGGCCTGACGTAAGCAGCCCGAAAGAACCGGTCAGGACGGCGCCGGCAGCACCGTCATCTCGATGTCGTGCTCGGCCCACAGCACGAAGCGCTCCACCGGTACCACCGGATGCCCTTCGACCGGGCGGAAGGTGAAGCGCTTGAGCAGGACGGCCAGCACCAGTCGCGCCTCCAGCATGGCCAGCGACGCCCCTTCGCAGGCGCGCGGGCCGAAGCCGAACGGGATGTAGGCCAGCCTCGGCCGCTCCGGCATCCGCTCGGGTGTGAACCGGTCGGGGTCGAACCGCTCCGGATCCGTCCAGACGCGCGGGTTCATGTGCACCGCCCAGATCGGCACGAACACGTTCGTCCCGGCCGGCAGGTCGTAGCCGCCCAGCGTGAGGTGCTCGGTGGTCTCGCGGGCGCCATACGGGCCGGGCGGGTAGCGCCGCATCGACTCCTTCAGTGCCATCTCCAGCACCCGCAGCCGGCTCAGGTCGGCGAACCCGGGCACGTCCGGCACCCCCGCCAGTTCCGCGCGGATCCGCTCGGTCACCTCCGGGTGCGCGGCCAGCAGGTAGAGGGTCCAGGAGATCGCCACGCCGGTGGTGTGGTGGGCGGCCAGCATCATCGACAGCACGGTGTCGCGCACCCGCGCCGGTCGCTCGCCGGCCTCGGCCATCAGCGTGATCAGGTCGGGCCGGTCCGGCGGGCGCCGTCCGGCGAGCACCTGGTCGACCGCGTCACGCAGGAACGCCAGGCCTTCCCGCGCCCTGCCCTCCTGGTACGGCGTGCCGTACAGCTTGCCCAGATACTCCGACAGGACCTCTTCGAAGGCGCCCACCACCCGCCGGGGCAGTTCGCCCTCGTCCATCTCCATGCCCAGCGCGTACTGGCAGACCATGCGCAGGGACAGTTCGCTGAGCTCCTTCTGCAGCGCCACCGGCCCGTCCGCGGCCGCCCAGCGGTCGGCCATGCCGGCGGTCATGCGGGCGAAGGAGGGGTAGTGCGCCTCGTGCGACTTGCGCCCGGCCAGCGCGGAGAGCACGAGCTTGCGCCACGGCACGTGTTCCTCGGACGGCATCACCTGCAGGTTGCCCGTCTCGAAGAGCGGGGCGAGGAACTCGAACAGCTTCTCCGGCCGCTTGTCGACCCGCGCCACCCGTTCCAGCAGCAGGGGATCGGCGACGGACACGAGCCGCGAGCCGGGCATCCGGAACGCGGCCACGTCGCCGTAGTCGCGGTGCAGAGCCAGCTGGAAGGTGTGCAGGCCACCGGCGGCGGCGATGTCGTCGAGGTTGTCGCCCGCCGCGGACGGCGCCGGCCCCGGGATCACCATGTTCGCCACCCTCGCACACGCGTCTCTGCCCCGCTACCCCGGGGTTTGGCGGGTGATGCGGTAGATCGCCAAGTCGGGGATACTTTGTCGCGTTCCAGCTGTTTCCTGGAGGTTTTATGTCGCTGTGGAAGAAGCTCGGTCTCGGCCTCGTGGGGGCGTTCGCGCTGCTCGTCGTGGCCCTCATCGTGGCGATCGTGGTGCCGGGCGGCTGGAAGATCTCCCTTTTCATCGTCGGGGTCCCGGTGGCGGTGGTGTGGGTCGTCATCCAGATCATGGGGGAGTCGCACTCCTCCTCCCGCCGCGACGACCCGCCCCCGCCGCCGCCCGCCCGGCGCCGCCGTCCCGGGGACGAGCACGGCGAGCCGTGGCGGTAGGGCGTCAGACGACCGCGGCCACCTCCGCGTAGTGGCAGGCGGCCGGATGGCCGTGGCCGCGGTCGACCAGCTCGGGCGCCTGTTCGACGCAGATCTCCCGCTCGCCCTCGGTGAGCTGGGTGAACTTCGGGCAGCGGGTGCGGAACCGGCAGCCACTCGGCGGGCTGACCGGGTTGGGCACGTCGCCGCCGATGACGATCCGCTCGCGCGCCCTGACACGTTCGAGCCGCGGATCGGGCAGCGGGATGGCCGAGATGAGCGCCTGGGTGTAGGGGTGGGCGGGCCGGTCGAACAGCTCGTCCCTGTCGCCGATCTCCACGACCCGGCCGAGGTACATGACCGCGACCCGGTGCGCGATGTGCCGGACCACCGACAGGTCGTGCGCCACGAACAGGTAGGCCAGGCCCAGCTGCTCCTGCAGGTCCTGGAGCAGGTTCACCACGCCGGCCTGAATCGACACGTCGAGCGCCGACACCGGCTCGTCCAGCACGATCAGCTCGGGCCGCATCGCCAGCGCCCTGGCGATGCCGACGCGCTGGCGCTGGCCGCCGGAGAACTCGTGCGGATACCGGTTGCCGTGCTCGGGGTTGAGCCCGACGGTGGCCAGGAGCTCGCGTACCCGCTCGTGGCCCTCCTGGCGGTAGGTGTCGTGGATGCGCAGCGGCTCGGCGATGGCGTCGCTGACGGTCATCCGCGGGTCGAGGGAGGCGTACGGGTCCTGGAACACGATCTGCATCCGCTGGCGCAGCCGGCGCATCTCCGCGGCGCCGGCCGCCGCGAGGTCCCTGCCGTCGAACAGCACCGTCCCCGAGGTGGGCGGCTGCAGCCTGAGCACGGCCCGGCCGGTGGTCGACTTGCCGCAGCCCGACTCGCCGACCAGGCCGAGGGTCTCGCCCCGGTGCAGGTCGAAGGAGACGCCGCAGACGGCGTGCACCTGTCCCGTGGTACGCGGGATCAGGCCCTTGCCGCGTACCGGATAGTGCTTGACCAGATCCTGCACTGACAGCAGCGGTGACCCGCTCATGCCGCACCTCCCTCGTGGTCTGCCGAGGTCAGGGCGAAGACGTCCTCGGGGCGGCGGCCCTCCAGGTCGGCCGAGAAGTGGCAGGCGGCCAGGTGGCCGGGGCCGGTGGCGAGCAGTTCCGGCTCGGCGGCGTGGCATCTGTCCTGCCGCATCGGGCAGCGTGGCCCGAACGGGCACCCGGGCGGCAGGTCCAGCAGCGACGGCGGCGAGCCGGTGATCGGGACCAGCCGCTCGCCCCTGCGGGCGTCGTCCAGCCGGGGCAGGCTCCCGATCAGTCCCAGCGTGTACGGCATGCGCGGCTCGTAGTAGATGGCATCCACGTGCCCGAGTTCCACCGGCCGGCCCGCGTACATGACCAGGACCCGGTCGGCGGTGCCGGCGACGACGCCGAGATCGTGGGTGATCAGCACCATGGCGGCCCCGGTGGCCGCCCGCGCGGTCTCCAGCGCCCGCAGCACCTGCGCCTGGACGGTGACGTCGAGCGCGGTGGTGGGTTCGTCGGCGATGATGACGTCGGGGTCGTTCGCCATCGCGGTGGCGATGACGACGCGCTGGCGCATGCCGCCGGAGAACTCGTGCGGGTAGTCGCGGGCGCGTTCCCTCGGCCGGGGGATCTGCATCATCGCCAGCAGCTCGACCGCGCGCTCGCGGGCCGCGGCGGCGCTGACGTCATGGTGCGCCCTGACCGCCTCGGCGATCTGGTCGCCCACCGGGTGGACGGGGTTGAGCGAGGTCATCGGGTCCTGGAAGACCATCGCGATGCGACCGCCGCGGATGGCCCGCAGCTCCTTGTCCGGCGCCCCGACCAGCTCCTGGCCGCGGAAGCGGACCGAGCCGCCGACCTTCGCCGAGCCCGGCAGCAGGCCCATCACCGCCATCGAGGTGACCGACTTGCCCGAGCCGGACTCGCCGACGATGCCGAGCACCTCGCCCCGCCGCAGCTCGTAGCTGACCCCGCGGACCGCCCTGACCAGGCCGTCCTCGGTCGGGAACGACACGGTGAGGTCCTCGACCTCCAGCACGATCTCGGGCTCGCTCATGTGCGCACCTTCCGCTGCGTCGGGTCGAAGGCGTCGCGCAGCCCGTCCCCGATGAAGTTGATGGTCAGGGCGATCACCACGATGAACGCGCCGGGGAAGTAGAACAGCCAGGGCCGGGTGCTGACCGCCGTGTCGGCCTCGCTGACGAGCAGGCCGAGCGAGGTGTCGGGCGGCTGGACGCCGAGGCCGAGGAACGACAGCGCGGTCTCGACCAGGATGGCGGCGGCCACGAGGATCGTCACGTTGACGATGATCGGCCCGAGCGCGTTGGGGATCAGGTGCCGGAAGATGATCCACCGGTCGGTGGCGCCGAGCGCGCGGCTGGCCTCGACGTACTCCTTCTCGCGCAGCGACAGGACGACGCCGCGCACCACACGGGAGACGTAGGCCCACTGCAGGGAGGCGATGACGAGGGCGACGAACCACCACGAGCCCGACGTGCCGCGGGTCAGGACCGCGGCGACCGCCAGCAGCGGCAGCGTCAGGACCAGGTCGGCGATGCGCATCATCACGCTGTCGGTGATGCCGCGGTAGTAGCCGGAGAAGGCTCCCCACAGGGTGCCCACCAGCCCGGCGAGCAGCGCGATGAGCAGGGCGATCTCGATCGAGCGCTGGGTGCCGCGCAGCACCTGGGCGAAGGTGTCGTGGCCGAGGTTGTCGGTGCCGAACGGGTGCTCCAGGGAGGGCGGGACCGACACGGCCGAGGTGATGTCGGCGTAGTCGTAGCGCCAGAGCGCGCCGCCGGCGAAGGCCAGCAGGACGACGGCGGCGAACAGCACCAGGCTGGCCACCGCCGCCTTGTGCCTGAGGAAGCGGCGCAGCACCAGCTCGCGCTGGCTGCGCCGGCGGATGCGCGTGTCGTCACTCATAGCGGATCCTGGGGTCGAGGAGGGCGTACAGGAGGTCGGCGACGAGGTTGAACACGATGACCGCCACGGCCACCACGAGCAGCCACGCGAGCACCGCGTAGGCGTCGCGCTGGTTGATCGAGGTGACGAGGAAGTCGCCGAGCCCGCGCCACTGGAAGACCGTCTCGGTGATGACGGCGCCGGAGATCAGGGAGGCGAAGTCGAGCGCGGTCACCGTGGTCATGGGGATGAGCGCGGTGCGCAGCGCGTGCCGTACGACCACCCGCCGCCGTGTCAGTCCCTTGGCCCGTGCGAACAGCACGTAGTCGCTGTTGAGCACGTCGAGCATCGAGGCGCGCTGGAACCGGCTCCACGCGCCGAACGAGATCAGCGCCAGCGAGACCGTCGGCAGCACCATGTGGCCCGCCGCGTCGGTCAGCTGGGCCCAGGCGCCGCCGTCCACGACCACCGACTTCTCCCCGATCGTGTACACCACCTGATCGCCGACGAGCTGGTTGAGCGAGATCCCGCCCTGCTTGAGCAGCACCGCGAACCAGAACGACGGCATCGACAGGAACAGGAACGCGGCGAAGGTGAAGCCGTAGTCGACGCCCGAGTACTGCTTCACCGCGCTGAGCACGCCGACGACCACGGCCAGCAGCAGGGCCAGGACGACGGCCACCGCGATGAGACGCAGCGTGACGCCGAACCGGGCGGCGATCTCGTGGCCGATGTCCAGGTTGGTACGCACCGAAGGGCCGAAGTCCCCGCGCAGCACGCCGGTCATCCAGGTCCAGTAGCGCTGCAGCACCGGCTGGTCCAGATACAGGCGATGCGCCTCGACCGCGATGACCTGCGGGGACGGCGGCGGGTTGCGGCCCTTGAGACTGGCGAGCGGATCACCGGACATCGTCACGAGCAGGAACACGACGAACGTCGACGCCACGATCACCGGGATGGAGATCAGGAGGCGGCGGAAGGTGAAGGTGAGCACGATAGGGGTCACCGGCTCTCTGTGGCTGAGGTTTGGTCACCCAGTGCAGTCGTTCCGACTCGCCCGGACTTCGTCGGATGCGACGTAAGATCTGCGCCACTTCATCGGATTCGATGAACATTCGGTGGGCGTGACGTCGCAGGATGCCCGCATGTCGGCTTCTCTGGTGATTCGCGGTGGCACGGTTCATGACGGCGGCGGTGGCCCTGGGAGGGTCGCGGACGTCCTGGTCGAAGGCGATCGGATCGTCGCCGTCGGCCCCTCGGCGGGCGGCCACGACGTGCCCGTGCTGGACGCCACCGGGCTGGTGGTCGCCCCCGGTTTCGTGAACGTGCTCAGCCACGCGTACTTCACCCTGGAGAAGGACGGCCGTGGCCTGTCCGACCTCTACCAGGGCGTCACGACGCAGGTCTTCGGCGAAGGACTGTCGATCGGGCCGCTCACCCCCGCGATCAGGGCCGAGCTCGACGCGAGCTTCGGGTCTTTGGAGTGGGACCGGCTGTCGGAGTTCCTGGCGCACCTGGAGCGCAAGGGCGTGGTCCAGAACGTCGTCAGCTTCGTCGGCGCGCACAACCTGCGCATGATCGGCGCGGGCACGGACGACCGGCCGATGACCGCCGCCGAGCTCTCCCATGTACGCGGCGTCCTCGACGAGGAGATGGCCGACGGAGCCCTGGGCCTGGGATCGGCGCTCATCTACCCGCCCGGCTGCTTCGCCCCGACCGACGAGCTGGTCGCGCTGTGCGAGGTCGTCGCCCGCCACGACGGCATGTACATCTCGCACATGCGCAGCGAGGGCGACCACTTCCTCGACGCGGTCGACGAGCTGATCGAGATCGGCCGCCGGGCCGGGGTGCGGGCGGAGATCTACCACCTCAAGGCAGCCGGGCGCGACAACTGGCCGAAGATGGCACGCGCCGTCGAACGCGTCGAGGCCGCCCGCGCCGCCGGGCAGGTGGTGACCGCGGACATCTACCCCTACCTCGCCGGGCAGACCAACCTCGCCGCCTCGATCCCGCCGCACTTCCACGAGGGAGGTCACGAGGCGCTCGCGGCCCGGCTGGCCGACCCGGCCGAGCGGGCCCGCATCCGCGAAGGGGTGCGCACGCCGTCGGAGCGCTGGGAGAACATCTACCTGGCCTCGGGCGGCGCGGACGGCGTCATGCTGCTGCCCGACCCGAAGGGGCCCGCCGCCGGTTACCGCGGCCTCAGCCTCGGGCAGGCGGCGCGCGACCGGGGCGCCGACCCCGTCGAGACGCTGCTGCAGCTGGTCGAGGAGGAGCCGGGGCTGCACGCCATGTACTTCATGATGGACGAGGACGTGCTGCGGACCGCCCTGCGCAACCCGTGGGTCTCCGTCGGGTCCGACGCCGAGACCTTCGCAGCGGAGCCCCCTTACACCGACGCGCCCACGCATCCGCGGGCCTACGGGACGTTCGCCCGGATCCTCGGCCGGTACGTGCGCGAGCAGGGGCTGCTGACCCTCGGCGAGGCGGTGCGGCGGATGACCAGCCTGCCCGCCACCAACCTGGGCCTGCGTGACCGTGGCCGCCTCGCCGTCGGCGCCTATGCCGACATCGTCGTCTTCGACCCCGAGACCGTCGGCGACCTGGCCACCTACGAGTCCGCGCACCAGTACGCGCGGGGGATGCGGCACGTGGTCGTCAACGGCCAGACCGCGTTCGCCGACGGCGCGCCCACCGGGCGGTTGCCCGGACGGGCGCTGAGGAGGGGGAGGTCGTCATGAAAGAGCAGGTCGAGCAGGTTCTCGGGCCGATCGGCGCACGGGCCTGGGTGCACGCCGTCGATCTCGACAGCGGCGCGGAGGCCGGGTACGGCGAGTACGGGCTGGTCGCGCTGGCCAGCGTCTTCAAGATTCCGGTGCTGGTGGAGTTGTTCCGCCGGTTCGGGGACGGGCGGCTGTCTCCTGACGCGCGGCTCGACGTCCCCGCCGAGGGACGTTCGGCCGGGCCCACCGGGTTGTCCGTCATGGCCGACCCGATCGAGCTCTCGCTGCGTGACCTGGCGTACTGGATGATGAGCGTCAGCGACAACGCGGCCACCGACATCCTCGTCAACCTGCTGGGCATCGACGCGATCAACGCGACGCTGCGCGAGCTGGGCCTGACCAGGACCAGGGTCGACGGCACCTGCGACGACCTTTACCAGACGATGTACCAGGACGTGCCGGAAGGCGCGGGTCCCGACGCCTTGCGCGCCGCGCGGGCGGTCGATCCCGAGCGCACCCAGCACTCCGGTACGCCGCGCGAGGTCACCCGGTTGCTCACGGCCATCTGGAAGGACGAGGCGGCCGGGGCCGCGGAGTGTGCCGAGATGCGGCGCATCCTGGGCCTGCAGGCGTGGCCGCATCGGCTGCGGGCCGGGTTCACCGAGCCGGGGACGCGGGTGAGCGCCAAGACCGGGACGCTGCCGTTCTGGCGTAACGAGGCCGGGGTGGTGGAGGCCGATGGAGGGCGGTTCGCGGTCGCGGTGTTCATCAGAACCGAGGACCACCGCTACCGCCAGCCCGCCGCCGACGCCTGCGTCGGAACCCTCGGCCGCCTGGCCGTCGACCACCTGCGCTCATCCGGCGGCGATCACCCACGCTCGCCCGGCGACCACCTGCGCTCGCCCGGCGGCGATCACCCACGCTCGCCCGGCGACCACCTGCGCTCGCCCGGCGGCGATCACTCACGATCATCCGGCGACCACCTGCGCCCATCCGGCGACCAACCGCGCTCATCCGGCGAGCACCCGCTGTCGGACGCTCACTCGCGTTCGCCGGGCGAGTGCCTGTGTTCGGACGTGGACGGGCGAGCGTTTGCCGGCCACCCACACGCGTGCGGCGACCACCCGCGATCGGACGCTTCCGAGCGCTCAGACGCTCCCGAACGATCGGAGGATGCCCCCGAGCGATCGGACACGCTCGTGTGGTCGGCGGACGCTCCTGTGCGATCGGCGGATGATCGCCTGCGATCGCGGGGGAGTGGCGTGCGGAGGCCGGGTGCGGTCAGGGCGGCCACACCCGAGGAGATCCGCGAGCACGCGGCCGGGCTCGGCGCCGAGATCTGGCTGCACGCGCGTGACCTCGACACCGGGAAGTCGGTGGGCGTCGGCGAGAACACCCCGGTGGTCACCGCCTCGGTCTTCAAGGTGCCGGTGGCCCTCGAACTGGCCCGCCAGGCGGCGGCCGGCGAGATCGACCTCACCCAGCGGGTCACCGTCCCGGACGAGGGCAGGGTGCCGTCGCCGTACGGCCTGGCCGCGCACCGTGACCACGTCGTCGCCTCCTACCGAGACCTGGCCCAGCTCATGATGGTCATCAGCGACAACGTGGCCACCGACCTGGTCCTCGATCGGGTGGGCAAGGACCGGGTGGCCGCTCTTCTGGCGGAGCTCGGTCTCGGGGGCACCGCCGTACCGCAGAACTGCGCGGAGATTCTGGCCAGTGTGGCGCAGGACCTCGGCACCGCCTACGGCGACGACGAACGCGAGCTGAGCGAGGTGCCGCTGGAGCGACTGCGGTCGTTGCGCGCGCTGGACCCGGCGCGGACCTGCCGCACGACGCCCGAGGAGATCACCCGCCTGCTGGCCGGCATCTGGCGTGAGGAGGCGGCCGTGCCGGACGCCTGCGCCCTGGTACGCGGCTGGATGGGCGCCCAGATCTGGCCGCACCGCCTGAGCAGCGGCTTCCCGGGGGACGACGTGGTGATCAGCGGCAAGACCGGCACCCTGCCGCTGATCCGTAACGAGGCCGGCGTGCTCGAGTTCCGCGACGGCGGCAGGTACGCCGTCGGCGTCTTCACCCGTGCCGCCGACCCCACCCCGAACGCCCCACACCTCGACGCGCTGATCGGCTGGGCGGCCGCGGAAGCCGTCGCCCAGGTGCGCGGCGAGCGTCACTGATCCAACTCACCCCCTGTTTGGAGCCGAACATGGCTTTGCGCCGCACATTTCCGATGGCCTTGACGGCCGGCGCCCTGGCGCTCCTGCTCACCGCCTGCGCGGGCGGAGGCGGAGGCGGCGCGAAGACGGCGACGTCCGGCGACGGCCGCGTCACCGGCGAGGTGAACACGGTGAACACCGCGACCGTCGGCACCGGCGGCACCGTGACCTACACGATCACGTATCCGATCTCGAACTGGAACGTGCTCAACGCCGGCGGCGCCACGTACTCCGTGATCGACATCTCCAGCGTGCTGCTGCCGAACGCGTTCTCCATCCAGCCCGACGGCTCGGTCACCCAGAACGCCACACTCGTGACCAGCGCGGAGAAGACCGCCGACGCGCCGCAGACGATCACGTACACGATCGACCCGAAGGCCGTCTGGTCCGACGGCACCCCGATCTCGGCCGACGACTTCGTGTACACCTGGCGGGCCCTCGACCCCCGCACCTGCCCGAAATGCCAGGCGGCCAACAACGCCGGCTACGACCGGATCAAGTCCGTCAAGGGTTCCGAGCAGGGCCGTACCGTCACCGTCGTTTTCGACCGGCCGTACGTCGACTGGAAGGCGCTGTTCTCGCCGATCCTGCCCGCGCACGTCGCGAAGACCTACGGGCCGACCGACACCGCCGCGGGCCTGGAGAAGAGCTTCAACGAGGGCTTCGCCAAGTCGGTCCCGAAGTTCTCGGCGGGGCCCTTCAGGATCGAGGAGTTCACGGCGGACGGCTCGGTGGTGATGGTTCGCAACGAGAAGTGGTACGGCAAGCCACAGAACCTCGACAAGCTCATCTTCCGCCTCATCACGGACGTTTCCCAGCAACCGACCTCGCTCGCCAACGAGGAGGTCGACGTGATCTACCCGAACCCGCAGGTCGACATCGTCCAGCAGGTCGACGACCTGCCCGCGGTCCGTTACCAGGTGTCGCCGAGCGCCTCCGTGCACCAGATCTGGCTGAACCACAACGCCCCGGCCCTGAAAGACCTCGCCCTGCGCAAGGCGATCTTCCAGGCGGTGAGCGTGAAGGACCTGATCGCCAAGACGATCGGCCAGTTCGACAGTACGGCGGAGCCCCGGCTGAGCCAGATGTTCCTGAGCGGCGCGCCCGGTTACGCCGACGTGGTGAGCGAGTTCGAGTACGGCATCGGCGACCCCGAGAAGGCGAAGAAGACGCTGGGCGATGCCGGGTATACCGGGATCGGTGCCAAGCTGGTGGCGCCCGACGGCAAGCCCGTGCCCGCGCTGCGCTTCGCCGTCCAGGCAGGCGACCAGCTGCGCGCCTCTGAAGCCCAGCTGGTCAAGGCCGCGGTCGCGCCGCTGGGGATCGAGGTGCAGGTGGCCGCGGTGTCCAACACGGTCGACGCCGTACAGGAGGGGAACTGGGCGATGACGGTCGGCACGGTGTCGCAGTCGCCGTTCACCGCGACCAGCAACATCCCGTACTTCCTGAGCTGCGAGGAAGGGGTGAACTTCTGCCGCTTCAACCTGGGCAACTACCGCAACCTCAAGGTCGACAAGCTCCTCGACGCCGCCCTGTCGGCGACCAGCGCCGAAGAGGCGACGAAGAAGCTGCAGGAGGCGGACAAGATCGTCTCATCGGACTACTCGATCTTGCCCCTCTACCAGAATCGATCGTTCCTCGCATACGACGCGAAGCTCGGCAACATCCGCGACAACAGCCTGTCGTTTCCTACCTATAACAGCGAGCAGTGGGGCCTGCTGAACGGGTCCTGACCGGCGCGGTTCCGGGACGGAGCGCCGACGTACGTGACACGGCACGGGATCCCGGTAGCAATCGCGGATAATCCAACGAACCCATCTCTGACCTGCTGTTTTTCGCCTCCCTGGGACGGTTGACGATCTTTGCCCGCTACGGTTCGTACTGGTTGTAGTGCTTCCGTGGAGGTTGATGGGGTTGGCGACCCAGTTCTTCTCTGATGAGCAGATGGAGCGGCTGCGGGCGTATCCGGACATCGGGCGGGAGGAACTGATCCGGTTCTTCACGCTGACGCGGAAGGATCTGGGCTTCATCGACAACCTGGACCGTGGCGGTGGCCGCGGGCCCGCGGGCCCGCGGCGTGGTTGGGGCTGGCCGTCCAGCTGTGTACGTTACCGTGGCTGGGTTTCGTGCCCGATGACATCTGGGCGGTGCCGCGGGCGGCCGTGCCTCGGCTGGCGAACCAGCTGGCGGTCTATGCGGGGATGCTGGAGCAGTACGGGCGGCGGGCGCAGACCCGCAGTGATCATCTGAAGCTGGTGCGGAAGTACCTGGACTGGAAACCGGTTCCGGCCAGGGACGAGACGCTGAAGGAGCTGGAACAGTTCCTGCTGGACCGGGCGATGAGCAGAAGCGCAACATGCTGGCCGTCCTGATCGCCGGGGCCACCAACCTGGGGCTGACCCGCACGCCGGAGGCGTGCGGGGGTGTCCTACGACACCCTCGCCTGGACTCAGGAGTGGTATGTGCGGGAGGAGACACTCCGCGAGGCGAACACCATCCTGGTCAACCACCACTACTCAATGGAGCTGGCCGGGAAGTTCGGCGGCGGCACCAGGTCGTCCTCGGACGGGCAGCGCTTCCCCGTCCGCGCAAGAGCTTGACGGCCCGGGACATGAACATCCACGGCGGCCGGGTCCTGTCGACCTACACCCATGTCTCCGACCAGTGGTCGCCGTACGGCACGAAGCAGATCGTGCCCACTACCCGCGAGGGTCATTGCACTCTGGATGAGATGCTCGGCAACGCCACCGATCTGCCGATCCACGAGCACGCGACCGATACCCACGGCGCCACGCTGGTCAACTTCGGGTTGTTCGACCTGGTCGGCAAGGTCCTCACCCCAGGATGCGGGACCTGGGCAGGATCACCATGCTCCGGGTTGATACCCCGGCGGCGACCAGCGCGCTCTACCCGCACGCCGGGCCGCTGCCGGCCGACCGGTGGAACGAGGACCTGATCTGCTGCGGATGGGCGGGTCGCTGAAGTTCGGGGAGGCCACCGCCTCGCTCATCGTCGGGAAAGCGTCGGCGTTCCGAGTTCGCCGCCGCCTGGCCGGGCGGCGGGTGGCCCAGAATCAGCCCACCGTGACGGCCTGGATGCCGACGACAGCGAGGGCGGGGGTCGTGGACGGAGGCCATGCTCGGCGGGCATGAGGTCAGGTGAACGTGCCAGGCGACCGATCAAGCTAGGGCTTGTTCAGGTAGGCCAGGACGGCGCGGACGCGGCGGTTGGTGTCTTCGTCGTCGACGATGCCGAGCTTGCCGAACATGGAGGTGGTGTACTTGCTGATGGCGCTGTCGCTGAGGAAAAGGCGGCGGCCGATGGCCTGGTTGGACAGTCCCTCGGCCATGAGCGCCAGAACGGCGTGCTCGCGTTCGGTGAGCCGCTCGAGCCCGCGGCTTGGGGAACTGCTGGACAACAGCTTGGCGATGACGGCCGGGTCCATGGCGGTCCCGCCGTCCGCGACGCGCTCCAGGGCGCCGATGAACTGGTCGGCGTCGAACACGCTGTCCTTCAGCAGGTAGCCGACGCCGCCGGATCCGTCGGCCAGGAGCTCCCGGGCGTACAGCTGCTCCACGTGCTGAGAGAGGATGAGGACCGGCAGCCCAGGCATCTCGGCACGGGCGGCCAGGGCCGCGCGCAGGCCCTCGTCGGACTGGTTCGGCGGCATGCGAACGTCGATGACGGAGACGTCCGGGCGCCATCTCCGTAGCGCCTCCAGCGTCTCGGGGCCCGTGGCCGCTGTGGCCACCACTTGGTGCCCGTACGCCTGGATCAGGCGGACCATCCCCTCGCGCAGGAGGTAGAGGTCTTCGGCTACAACGAGTCGCATGGCAGTGCCATTCTCACACGGGTCGGGCCGCCCGGCGGGCTGCTGATCTCCAGGGTGCCGTCGAAGACCGCGAGGCGGTGGCGCAGACCGGCGAGTCCGCCGTCGGCGCGCACATTGGCCCCGCCCCGCCCATCGTCCTCGACCTCGACGATGAGATCGGCGTCGTCCTGTGCGAGGGAGATCCGCGCCTGGGACGGCTGGGCGTGTTTGACCGCGTTGGTCAGCAGCTCGGCGACGCCGAAGTAGACGGCGGCCTCGATCACGGGGTCCAGGCGCAGGCCGGCGTCGGCGCTGACGGCCACGTTGAGGGGGACGTCCAGGGCCAGGGCGCGGACGGCGTCGACGAGCCCCCGCTCGTTCAGCACCGGCGGGCTGATCCCCTTGACCAGTTCGCGAAGCTCGGCCAGCGAGGCGGCGGCACCGCCCCGTGCTTCCCGCATCAGCGCCTTCGCCTGGTCGGGGTTAGTCTCCATGAGTTTCTCGGCGGTCGCCAACGCGAGTCCGAGTGCGACCAGGCGGGCCTGCGCCCCGTCGTGCAGGTCCCGTTCGATCCGGCGGATCTCGGCGGCCTGCGCGACCGTCGCGTCCGCGCGCTGGGCGGTCAGTTCCTCCACCCGCTCGGTCATCGCCATCGCGCGCGACGGGCGCAGGAAGCGGACGGCGACTGGTACGAGCAGCCGCCAGGCGTACGGGGCTGTGGCGATGGCCACGACCAAGCCGAACACTCCGGCCAGGCGCGAGGTGAGCCCCGGCTGGCCGAGCCCGAGGACCGCCGCGACCACCCCGGCCGGCGGAACGGCCGCTACCACGCCCGCGGCGAACGGCACGATCCCGGTGAACCGCACGTCGCGCCAGACGGCGGGATCCTTCCACCGCACCCGCCATTTCTGATCCAGGACGGCGTCACGCCGGCTGCGCTCGTAGGAGAAGCCGTTCCACCAGTACCCGGTGGACATCCGCACCACCGGCCCGGCCTCCCGGTAGCCGGCGGGGATGAAGGTGCCCGTCCACCTCGCCACCAGCGAACGGACCAGCCGGCAGACCGGTCGGGACAGCCCGAGGGTGCCCACGCACACCAGCACGAACGGCCCCAGCCACGACCATGGGTTCCCCGCACCCCACCAGATGGCCCACGCCACGGCCACGGCCCACACGGCCGGGGCCAGCATGGTGACGACCGCCACGACGCACGACCGCACGAACCCCACGCCGATGCGCCTCGCCCAGGTACCCAACTGCCGCATGCCTCTTCCTTCGCCTCTCCATTCGATGCTTCTACTGTGCACCGCGCCGAGCACGCTACTGCCCGGACCGGCCAAGGAGTGGGTCTGGCCCCACCCACCCGTGTGCCTGAACCGATACCGCCTCGACCAACCGCTTCGTAGCGTCGCTAAGCATGGAATCCAACACACACACCACGACCGAGGCGGCACTCCTCAACACCCCCCGCACCCAAGGGGCCTTCGGCACGGCGAAGAACAGCATCAAGGTGTACGGCGCACTCAGCGCCATCGCCCTCTTGGCAGTCATCGTGGTATCGAGCAGCGGTCATATGGTGAACACGTTCATGTGGGTCCGGGCGATCCTGCTGCCGGTGGTGGCCGTGCTGATCTACTGGATGACGGTCTCCGCTTCCCGGGGATCTCGACGGGCCTTCGAGCGCGTGAATGCTCTCGCCGTCATCATGCCGATCGCGATCATCGGCGTCGACCTGATCCCGGGGATTTGTCCGCTATGGTACGCCGTGATGCAGGTCGTCTGCATGCTGCCCCTCATCCGGGTCGCGTTCATCACCCGCGGCTCCGCACTGCGCGCCGCCTTCCCCAAGAGGGGCTGATCGGGGCGTCGAGCGCGTTTCTCCACCTTCGGTGGCGCCGGCCCGTCCCACGTGAGACGGCGTCTGCCACGCTCCAGGGCAGGGTCCGGTGCCCTTCCCACACATGACCGGCGGTACTCCCACACCAAAGACGCGCACGACCGCGCGTGTTGCGGGATAATCAGCGTTATCTGGCAAGATAGCGATCACCGGGTAGCGTGAGCTGGGCGGCCGTCGCTCGGCGCGCAGGCTTTGTTTCCGGCTATCTGGCAACCCTGCGAATAGCGAGGTCGGCACGGTGGATCCGGCCATCGTCGAGCAGTTCGGCCGCGCTCACCCGCTCGCCCGGCACCTGGACGAGTTCCTCACCGACCTGGCCAACGCCGGCGCCTCCGCGCACACCCGGCGCGCCTACCGCGGCGACCTGATCGCCTTCGCCGCCCACCACGGCGAAGAACTCAGGTGAGCTGACCGCCGCGCCGGTTCGCGCGTTCCTGGCCGAACTCGCCGAGCTGTCGCCGGCCAGCCGCAAGCGCAAGCGCGCCGCCGTCGCCTCCTTCGCCAAGTGGAGGGTCCGCCACGACCTCCTGGCCGCCAACC
This sequence comes from Nonomuraea sp. NPDC050547, assembly GCF_044457345.1. Taxonomy (NCBI): domain Bacteria; kingdom Bacillati; phylum Actinomycetota; class Actinomycetes; order Streptosporangiales; family Streptosporangiaceae; genus Nonomuraea; species Nonomuraea sp. NPDC050547. Next base: position 44,361 of record NZ_JBITGW010000017.1, on the reverse strand, counting down.
CGATGGACCGCATCGACACCGTCAAGGTGCCCAAGAGGCTTCCCCGCCCGGCCGCGGCCGCCGACGTGGCCAAGGTGCTGGCGGTGATCTGCTCGCGGCGGCCGCGCAAGGATCTACCGCTGGACCGGCTACGGGATCGGGTGCTGTTCGAAACCGCTTATGTGTGCGGCGCCCGCGCCTCGGAGGTGTGCGGCCTATACGTCGAACACCTGGACCTGCGCCTGGACGACGAACACGTCCGCATCCACGGCAAGGGCGGCAGCGTCCGCACCATCCTGCTCGACGACCGCGGCTACGTCACCCTGCTCAAGCCCGCTACGGGTCTGACAATTGCCCGTCGGCCGTCAGTCGTCAGCCGTCTGCACCATCCTTGGTATGCGGGCGTGGGCAGCGTCAGTGGCCCGCCCTGTCGCGTCCAGGTGCACAACCCCCGAAAGGCACAACCGCCAAGAGGCACAACCGCCGAGAGGCATAACCAACCCGATAGGCGCCCGACTGTCGGGGCGGCGGTCACCGGCGACGACGAGCGATCCCCCGCTCGATCAGCGCCCACACCGCATCGAAGGCCTCCTCGATCCCCGGCCGTGCCCACTCATCGGCATAGGCGGGATCGTGAAAGCGGTTCATGGCATCGAAAACGGCCCGCGCCGTAACCGGAGGATCCTCCACGGAGACCTCTCCTCGCGCGATCCCATCGCGCAAGATCCGCTCAATCTGCCCGACCAGCCCCTGAATGTGCCGTTCAATGACCCCACTGGACTCACGGACCAGCACCATGTACGTCGCGAACAGCTCAGGATCCTTCAACGCCTTGGCCCGCTTCGCCGCGAACAGCACAGCGAACCAGGTCCCCAACCGAGGAACCGCCGGCCCCTCCGCCTCGACGGCGGCGACAAGCGAAGCGTGCGCCTGATCCAACCAGCGCTCAGTCACCGCCTCCCGGAGGGCCGCCTTGCTGGGAAAATGCCGATAGACACTCCCATGGCTCACTCCCAGGGCCCGCGCAACATCCACCACGGTGGCCTTCGCCGGCCCATACCTCCGGAGCGCATCCTCGGCCGCGCCAAGGATCTGCTCCGGAGTCAACACGCCCTCTGTCATATGACCAATTCTGTCAGCCCAACCGTGTGCGTACATCCACGCGGAGGACGCTCCCGTATCCACGCGGAGCACGCTCCCGTATCCACGCGGAGAGCACCCACGCCTCTGCGTAGAGCGCACCTCCGCTCCGCCACGACCGGCCACACGGCACAGAGGAGGTGGGTGCTCACTCGGAGTGATCGTTTCGGTTTGTGTCCGGCCTGGGCGGACTTGTTCTGAGCCTGCAGGACAGGCGGCGAGCCTGCAGGACGGGCGGCGCTGTGATCCGGGCAGGGCCGCATCGCAGTGGCAGGCGGTGTGGGGCGAGGGGGTTCAGGAGGTGGTGATTTCGCTGTCGAGGTGGGCCATCTGCTGTTCGGCGTACCGTGCGCCGGCAGCCGAGCCCTGCGGGACGGCGGTCTCGATGGCTGCCAGGTCGGCAGGTGTGAGGGCGATGTCCAGCGCGCCCAGGGCCTCGGACAGGCGATCCCGGCGACGCGCCCCGATGAGCGGGACAATGTCCTCACCCTGCGCCAGAACCCAAGCGATCGCCAGCTGAGCCGCCGTGGCCCCCTTGGCGTCGGCGAGTTCCCGGAGGGCGTCGACCAGCGCCAGATTGTGGGCGAGGTTCTCACTGGAGAACCGAGGGCTCACGGAGCGGAAGTCGCCCGCCGCCAACTGACGGTCCTTGTCCCAGCGGCCGCTGAGCAGGCCCCGCGACAACACCCCGTAAGCCGTCACCCCGATCCCCAGCTCTCGGCAGACGGGCAGGATCTCGTTCTCGATCCCACGCGAAAGCAGCGAGTACTCGATCTGCAGATCCGCGATCGGATGCACCGCCTGCGCCCGCCGAATCGTCCCGACTCCAGCCTCGGACAGTCCGATGTAGCGCACATGCCCCTTGGCGACCTCGTCCGCGATGGCCCCGATGGTCTCCTCGACGGGCACCGCCGGATCCACCCGCGACAGCCGATACACATCCACATGATCCGTGCGCAACCGCCGCAACGTATACGCCAGCGACGTCTTGACCGCCGCCGGTCGCCCGTCGTACCCGAGCCAGTTCCCGTCGAAGTCGCGCTGCGCGCCGAACTTCACACTGATCTGTACGGCGGCGCGGTCCCTTCCCCGAAGCGCCTCCTGGATGAGCAACTCGTTGTGCCCCATCCCGTAGAAGTCGCCGGTGTCGAGAAGGGTGACACCGGCATCCAGCGCCGCCCGAATCGTGGCGACGGACTCGGCCTCGTCGGCCGGCCCATACAGATCCGACATGCCCATGCACCCAAGACCGAGCGCTGACACCGACGGTCCGTTGTTTCCCAGAGTTCGCATGGCTTCACTATGGCATATAGGATGACAGATTTCAAAATCTGTCACCACAACTTCCAACACCACAACTTCCAAGCAACTCGGACCGCCCAACCGACCCATCTCAGCCACCCAACCGGTCTGACCCATCCCGGTCTGACCCATCCCGGTCTGACCCATCCCGGTCTGACCCATCCCGGTCTGACCCATCCCGGTCTGACCCATCCCGGTCTGACCCGGCCCGGTCTGACCCGGCCCGGTCTGACCCGGCCCGGTCTGACCCGGCCCGGTCTGACCCGGCCCGGTCTGACCCGGCCCGGCCCAGCCGGCCAGCCACCCAGGAATCAGCCACTGCCCTGTCCCTCCGGTGGCGTCAGGCCCGGCTGCGAAGCCCATCGTCAAGATCACCAGAAGTCCTGCCCTGCCGCCTTCACGATCCCCTGGTCACCCCAAGACCCGCGAGGGAGCCCGGGTCGTGCGTGTCGGTCTGGTTGCAGCGGGTCGGTCCGGGTCTCGCGGGTCAGCCTGGCTCCCGCACGGGCGGTGAACCGCCCAGCAAGTTGGCAGGCCCTGTAGGTGGGTGTGTCGGCTCGGGTGGTGCGGCTCGATCCGGGTTTCACCGGTCAGTCTGGATCCGCCCGTGCGGGGAACGGCATTGCTGCTGGGAGGCCTAAAGGCAGGGAAGGCTGGTGCCTTGCCGGATGTGGATGAGGGCGTTGTTGGCGTAGACGGCGGGCACGGTGCCTTGGCCCGCGCACAGTACGAAGTGCTGGCTCCCGTTGCTGAGCCAGACGGCGCAGCCCGGCGCGGGCGTGTTGTTGAAGGTCGCCAAGCCGGAGGGAGCATGGGTGAGCACGGGGTTCTCGCAGCCGCCGTAGATGAGCTGGCTTGAGGAGCCGGTGTCCGTTGTCAGGACAAGTCGCCCGACGGCCGCGGCGGCGGGAGCAGGAGTGGCGGCGAGTGCGCCGATCATGGCGATGCCGGCGAGGGCGAGCGCTGCGGGCTTTCTCATGGTCTTTCCTCCATTTGAGCGTTTCTCTTCACCCGCCGTTGAGGAGCATGGCCCCCAACGCGGTCAGGGTGTGGATCACGGTGTTGCGATGCCTCTGTGTGGTGATCAGCCCGGCCTCACGCAGTACGGTCGCGTGCTGGCTGGCGCCCGCGGAGGAGATGTTCAGGTGGCGGGCGATCTCACCGGTCGTGCGTCCTTCGGCGACGGACTCCAGAACCGCGGCGCGGGTACGGCCCAGCAAAGCGGCCAGGCGCCGATGATCGGCATGCTCACCCTTGGACCAGATGTCGGCCCCCGCCTGCAACGTCGGCCGCGCCGGCAGAACGAGAATGAAGGGCCGCTGCGTGTCTTCGGGATGGAGCATGCTGGGCCAAGGAGAAAACAGGGAGAATGCGATGTCGAGTCCGCGTCCCTCCAGGCAGAAGTCGCTCAACGTCGCGTTCCAGGGGTCATTCGAGGCTGTTCTTCTGCGAAGCTCCAGAACCGGCGGATTCCACGTCAGCGACGGATGCGAACTCAGCAGCCCGGCGATACCGTGCGCGGCGAGAACCCGCGAGGCAACCAGAGTCCGCGCCTCGAGATGCCCTTTGACCCGGTCCCAATAAGGCTCGACCGTGGCGGAGAATCCCGTCTTGAGCGCCCGCACCAGCGCCGTACGTGCCGGCCCGTCGCCGTAGGCGAGCTGACCTACCGGATCGGGTACCCGGCGGGAGCCCACCACATAGTCGACCTCCGCGTACAGCATCCACTGGGGTACGCCGTGCAGCCGGTCGAGCGCGTCATCCATTTCCGCGTGTACGCCCACGAGCGAAGGCACGTCCAGAATGACGCCGTGGGCTGGGGCGATGAATCGTGTGAGGGCCGCGGCCTGCGGCGGAATACGTTTCCTCGCGGTTTTCCGCCACGCTTCGAACAGTGCGGGGCTCGCGGTGTGCTGCAGCGTCTGAAGAGCGAAAGCCGTCTCGGCAAGCGGTCCCAGCGTCCCGATCAGCCGGGTCTTGGCCAGGTCTTCCACGGATAAGGTGTAGCGCCTGATACGCATTGACCTTCCTGGGGTGTCGTGCCGCAGGCACACGCGATTGAATTCTGAGTTCGTCTGCCGCAACGACGGCGGCGGGGCGCCGTCAGATTGGCAGGGTGGAATGGACGTGGACGAGTTCGGCCGGCGGCGCACGACAAAGCTGGGGTAAGCGCTTCTGCCGTGGCTCTGGAGGCGGTGTATCGGTCACGGCGCCCGCGACCACGAACATGGGCTTCCGCATCGGGGCAACTCCTTCCAGGGAACGAGAAGACAGCGCGTGGCTGTCTCTTGCCGATGTAGCACGCGGCGGTTGATTGGATTCAGGGCGGCGGCCTCAATCAATCAACCGCGAACAATGGTCGGGGGTTGATCAGGCCCGAAGCCACCCGCTCTGATCCGCGCGATCGGAACACCGCCGAGGCCGCGATGTCACGCCGGAGACCACCGTCGTCATGCCGCCTGGGAGGAAGCAACCCCTTGACGTGGTGGTTCCACGCCCGGTGGTAGTCGTCGCCGGCGACGGATGCGGCGAGCCGTTCGACGAAGGCCCGTTCGGCCTCGACCTTCGCCGGCCGGTAGTCCTCCTCGATCAGGAACCACCAGGCCAGGTCCTGGTCGTGGGCGCGCCGGATGGTGGCGCCGATCTCCTCGGCGGCCGCGGAGAGCGCCGCGAGCCGTTGTCTGAGCAGGTCACTCGCCTCCACCGGGGCAGCGCCATGAACAGCGACAGGACGACGCCGGACAACGGGGACGCCGAGGCGGGTTCGGCGACCAGTTCGCGGCGGCCCGCGAGCTGTTCGCACAGATCTGGGAAGACATCGGCGCTGAGCAAGGCGATCCGCTGCACATCTGCGTCCTTGCCCACGCGATGGCCGACGTGCAGGACGACGTGGGCCGGGAGCTGATGTGGGATCTGCGCGCGCTCGCCGCCGCCGGGCTGATCACCGGTGAGCGGGTGGCGGAGGCGGGGGTGGCGCTTCCGGTGGCCGGCCTGTATCCGTCTCTGCATCTCAACGTGAGCGAGTGCTATCGCGAACTGGGCGATCTCGCAAGCGCCCGTGAGCGTCTGCGGCAGGCGCGGGCCACGATCGGCGCGCTTGGCGACGACGAGTACGCGCGGCTCATCAAGGGTGGTCTGGAGCGGCTGACCGCTCTGCCGGCTCCGTCACGGCCGGCAGGTGGGCGGTGAGGTCGTCGGCGAAGCGGGCCGGCAGGCGGCCCAGGTCGGCGCGGTCCTGGCGCGGCCGGTGGGCGATGGCGCCGGCGAACCAGCCGATGAGGGAGCGCGCGTATAGGTCGGCGGCCGCCTGGCCCTCGCCGGTGGGCTCGATGAAGCTGACGCGGCGGTCGCCGGGCTCGCCCGTGCGGCGTATCGGGCCGCGCCGCTCCAGCTGCCGGACCTGGCGCGTGACGTGCGGCTGGACGAGCCGCATCTGCTCCGCGCCCAGCTGCGCGAGGCGCGGCATCACGGCCAGTACCTGGTCGTCGTCGTTCGTCACAGCTCCCATACCTAGAGCATGCATCTATCCCCTGGTAGGGAGGATTCCGCCGCACCCAACGGTCAGGGCAGGAGCTCGACGTACCCGTCGCTTCCGTGTACGCGGATCCGTTGCCCATCGGGAATCAGCCGAGTGGCGTCGACCACGCTGACGACGGCCGGCAGGCCGTACTCCCGCGCGATCACCGCGCCGTGCGTCATCAGGCCTCCGACCTCCGTCACCAGGCCGGCGACGGCGACGAAGAGGGGTGTCCAGCTCGGGTCCGTGTGGGCCGTGACGAGGATGTCACCCGGTTCGAGATCGGCCTGGGCCATGTCCAGGATGACGCGGGCGCGTCCTTCGACGGTCCCGGCGGAGACCGGCAGGCCGACCAGCGCGCCGCCCGGCACGTCGTCGCGCCGGTACGTCCCGGTGACGGCCTCGCCGTCGGAGGTGAGCACCCGGGGCGGCGTGAGCGCGTGGTAGGACCGGAACTCCTCCTTGCGCCGCCGGATGAGCTCGTCATCCACCTGGTGTGAGCGCGCGACGTCGTGGAACTCCTGGAACGTGAGGTAGAAGACGTCCTCCTTCTCGGTGAGCACGCCGGCCCGCACGAGGCGCTCGGCCTCGCTCAGCAAGGCCTGCTTGTAGACGAAATAGCGGCTGATGATGCCGTACTTCGGGTACTCCCGGTAGCCGATGAAGGTCCGGACCCGGTCGATCATGCGCTGGGTCTCGCCGGCCTTGTGCTCCCCGTCCGGCAGGGCCCGCAGGCGTTCGAGCACCTCCCGCGCCTTCTCCTGCGCCTTCCGCCGTCCTTGCTCGAAACGCCGTCCGGCGGCGCCCGGCTCGAAGTTCCTCACGTTGTCGAGGATCACGGGCACGAGCGTGGCGGGGCTTTCGCGCCAGCGCGGCCGCGTGATGTCGATCTCGCCGACGCAGCGCATGCCGTACCGGTGAAGGTAGCCCTCGAAGGCGTCGCGCACGTCGCTCCCGCCCGCGAACCTCGGCAGCTCGTCCAGGAAGCCGTCGTCGTGGACGCCCCGCAGGAACGCCACCACCTCCGGATGCGCGCGGACCACGTCGGCGACGTCGAGCAGCGCCAGTCCCATCTCCGAGGTGATGTTGCCGGGGGCCGATAGCGTGAGGGTGTCGGCCGCGTTCTTCTCGCCCAGCCATTCCAGCAGCCGGTCGTTGAGCCACCAGGTGGCGTCCATCCCCGCCATGATCGCCCGCATGCTCAGGGGGTCGCCGAGGTCGCGCTTGTGCTCCTGGAACGCCTCCAGCAGGAAGTCGAACAGCGCCGGTCCACTCTTCGTCCTGATGGCGTGCCGCAGGTTGGCGATGGCGGCCTGGCTGCGCTCGATCAGCCCGGTGACGATGGCCGGATCGGTCTCGATCGCCGCGGGCGCGCCGCCGGGCGGCGGCCCGCCGGGGCCGGCGTCGGGAAACGCCGGGACGAAGTCGTCGCGCTCGAGTACGGTCTCCACCGCGTCCCTGGTCAGCGGATCGGATCTGCCCACCATCTCCAGGAAGCCGGGTGCGGCCAGGCGCCGGGTGGCGTCGACGAACAGCCTCCCGCCGGCCTCCTGCATCGGCGCCATGGCCGTCAGTTGCCACATGGAGAGCCCCAGCGGCTTCATGGGGTCGGTCATCATCTGCTGATGACCGACGGAGAGGTAGACGCGGTTCTCCCCGTCGCGGGCCGCGGGGACGGGGAACAGCGTGGTGATCGGCCGGCTCTGCACGATCTGGAAGTCGTCGCCGGCCAGGCACCATTCGATGTCCTGCGGGCGGCCGAAATGCGCTTCGATCCGCCGTCCGAGCCGCACGAGCCGTACCACCTGCGCATCCGTCAGCGCCGGCTGCTCCTGCCGTCGCGGATCGATCGTCACATCCCGTGTCCCGGCCGCCTTCCTGGCGACGATCTCGTCGTCGCGCACCTTGAAGACGTCCGGGTTCACCAGGCCGGAGACCAGGGCCTCGCCGAGGCCGAAGCCGGCGTCCACGGTGGCGACCTTCCGGTTGCCCGTGACGGGGTCGGCCGTGAACAGGACGCCGGCCGCGTCCGCGAAGACCATCCGCTGCACGACCACGGCCATCTGGACCGTGCGGTGGCCGATGCCGTTGCGCAGGCGGTAGGTCACGGCCCGCTCGGTGAACAGCGACGCCCAGCACCGGCTGACGTGCCGGAGGATCGCCGCCTGTCCCACGACGTTCAGGTACGTGTCCTGCTGGCCGGCGAAGGACGCCGTCGGCAGGTCCTCGGCCGTCGCGCTGGATCGCACGGCGCAGGCGGTCTCCTCGCCGAGCCGGGCGAGCGCCCGGGTGATCGCCGCCGCCAGATCGTCCGGGACGGCCAGCCCTTCGACGGTCCGGCGGACCTCCGCGCTCAGCGTGCGGATCGCCTCCCGGTCATCGGGGTTCAGGCGCGACAGCTGATCGAGCCGGTCGCCGATCGACGCCTCCGCCATGATCCGGCGGAAGGCGGCCGTCGTCACGCAGAACCCGGCCGGCACGCGGATGCCCTCGATCCGCGACAGCGCGCCCAGATGCGCGGCCTTGCCGCCCACGACCGCGGCCTTCGTCTCGTCGGCCTCCCGAAGGTCCCTCACGTACTCCTCGATCATTGCCATGGCATCATCCAACCGGATGTCCGCGGTATGCGATCTGTGGCCGGCAGGGCAGTGGTGGTCCAAGGTCACGGGAGGGACGCTCCAGCGACAGCACTACCGCCGCCCTGAGGGAGAACGTGATGGCCTGGATCCGCCTGCCGGCCCTCGTGGCCGCCGGCGTGCTCGCCGCGAGCGCGCTCACCGGCACAGCCCAAGCCGCCCCCGCGGCGCTTGGGCTGCTGCAGTGTCAGGGAACGGAGAGCGTGAGCTACAGCCCGAGCATCATCCTCACGCCGCGCGACATCACCATCACCACCTCCGGCGGGTTCACCTCATGCGTGGACAGCGAAGGCCAGGTGACGAGCGGCTCGTATGGGGAGACCTTCACCATCGCCGCCGGATGCAACAACCTCCTCGACTCCTTCCAGGCCGAGCGCGTCGTCGCCTGGAGCACCGGGGACTCCAGCACGCTCACCGTCTCCGGCTCCACGACCGCCGTCCTCGGCCAGGTCGTCACCACGATCACCGGAACCGTCACCGCGGGACGCTTCCAGGGCCGCACGGTCCTCCAGACGATCACCCTGCCGCAGACGCAGCTCCTGCAGTGCCTCACCACGGGCCTCACGGGCACGACCGGCCTGACGACCCTCACTCTCGCCTGAGGGCTCAGGCGTCGGGGATCCAGTTGCCGTGGAAGCCGAGGGGGACGCGGACGGGCAGGTGGACGCGGGCCACCGGCGGGCCGGTGAAGTCCTGGGCGGACAGGATCACCAGGTCGGAGGCGCCGCGGTCGGGGTCGGCGACGTAGGCCATCAGGTAGCCGTCGTCCTCCTCGCCGCCGCCGGACGGGTTGGCCGCGAACGTCGCCTCCCCGACGGCCGCGTCGCGCGCGAACCCGTGGACCTCGGTCGTGCCGTGCCGTAGATCGTGCTTGACGAGCGCGTTGGTGAACGACTGGTCGGGGTGGGGGCCGTCGAGGGTGAACGGCATGCCGTACACGGGAGTGACGGCGGAGTAGCCGAAGCGGTGAGGGAGAGAGGCGAACGCGTCGTTGACCCGCGGGAAGTCCTGCGCGCGGTCGTCGAGACGCCGCTGATCGACGGTGCCGGCGACCGGGTCGATGGTCCAGCGGTCGAGCGTCGGCTCGATCGCGCCCGGGTCGAGGATGTCGACCGGGCCGTCCGACCGGATGAAGTCGACGGTGATCGTGGAGCCGTCGTCGTGGGCGTTGAGGACGTGGCTGACGTAGAAGGGGCCGACCGGCAGCCAGCGGACCTCTCCGCCCGTCCGGGGAAGGACGCCCACGCGGGCCTGGTACGCCGGGTCCCACTGGAAGGACATCGCCTCCATGGTGAAGACCAGCGGGATGTCGAAGACGATGACGTAGTTCTGCGACAGGGCGAAGTCGTGGAGGAACGGGGTCTGGACTCCCTGTAGCGGGATGTTCGTCGCGCGGGTGACCGTTCCGGACGGGTCGGTGACGATGTGCTGCGCGAACGGCTGCCCCATCAGGTACGCCAGGGAGTGCAGGTCACCGGTGCGCGGATCCACCTTGGAATGCGCGTTGGCGCTGAAGCCCTCCGGGGTGGCGCCCATCGGGCACGGCCCGATCGTGTCCAGTTCGTAGCCCAGTTCGTGGGGGAGCCCGCCACCCTCGATGAGGGCGAGCGTGCGCCCGGCGTGCCCGATCACGTGGATGTTGGGGGAGGGCACGACGAACCCGGGCTCCTGCCCGCGTTCCATCCTGCGCAGCCCGTCCTCGACCTCGGCCGAGCGGACCCAGCGGTTGCGGTACCACTCGGCGCGGCCGTCCCGGATCCTGACCCCGTGCACCATCCCGGCGCCGAAGGCCCAGAAGTGGGTGGCGGGATCCTCCACGCCGAGCGGGTTGGGCCCCATCCGCAGGTAGCGCCCGTCCAGGTCGGCGGGAAGGCTGCCGGTCACCGGCAGGTCGAGGGCGGTCACCTCCTCCTTCACCGGGGCGAAGGGGCCTTCCAGATAGCGGTTGCTCATGTTCACTCCTTTGTACGGTGTACGAGGACGACGGTACGCCGTACAGAACAGCGGACAGGCGCTCGGACAAGGTGTGCTAGGCCAGCGCACGAGCGGAAACCCGCCCGCGACCTCGAAGACTTGGCACCCTGGCCCATCGTGCTGTGTACTAGCACAATGGACCGGTACCGGCAGATCATGGCCGACATCAAGCGGCGCGTCGCCGAGGGCGAGCTGCGTCCCGGCGACCGCGTCCCGTCCACCCGGCAGGTCGCCGAGCAGTGGGGCGTGGCCACCGCGACCGCCGCCAAGGCGCTGACCGCGCTGCGCCAGGAGGGCGTGGTGGTGACCGTCGCGCGGGCCGGCACCGTGGTGGCGGAGCAGACCAACGGCCGCCTCGTACGGCCGGCGCCCGCCCCGTCACCCCCGAAGCCGGGCCGCGAACGCGTCGTCGGCGCGGCGATCGCCATAGCCGACGCCCAGGGCTTCGACGCGGTCTCCATGCGCAGCGTCGCCGCCGCCCTCGCCCTGCCCACCATGTCGCTGTACCGCCACGTGCGCGGCAAGGAGGACCTGGCCGCGCTGATGACCGACGCCGCCTTCGGCGAACTGGAGTTCCCCGTCCCGCCGCCGGCGGGCTGGCGGGCCAGGCTGGAGCTCGCCGCCTGCCTCCAATGGCGCCTCTACCTGCGACATCCCTGGCTGCCCCGGCTGGTCTCGCTCACCCATCCCCAGCCGATGCCGAACCTGTTCCTCTACGCGGACTGGGCGATGAAGGCCGTGCACGATCTCGGGCTCGACCCCGAGGCCGGCCAGATGGCGTGGTGGACGGTCGCCAACTACGTCAGGGGCACCGCCACCAACCTGGAGCAGCAGGCGGAGTCAGAACGCGACACCGGCCTGACCTCGGACCAGTGGTTCACCTCCCACATGCCGATCTTCCAGGCCGGCCTGCCGTCCGGCGCCCTTCCCGCGGCTGAGACGCCCCAGGAGTTCGACCTGACCGCGTTCTTCGAGTTCGGGCTGCAGCGCGTGCTGGACGGCATCGCCGTGCTCGTCGGCCGGCGAGGCGCAGGGCCCCAGGCTCGGAACCCTGCGCGGACGGTCACGCGGTGACGGTCAGGGTGAGGACGGCGATGCGGTCGGTGGAGGTGCCGTTGGCGCGCACCGGGATGTGGTAGGTGCCCGGTGCCGTGGCGGCGCCGGCCGTCAGTGTCAGCGTGGAGCCGGCGCCGGAGGTGATGGCGGGCGGGGCGAACCCGGCCGTCGTGCCCGGGGGCAGGCCGGTGGCGTACAGGCTGATGTCCTGCGCGGGGGGCACGGCGGTCACCGTGGAGACGGCGACGCTCACCTGGTCGCCGGGCCGGACGGTCACCGAGGCCGGGGTGAGCGTGATCCCGAAGGTGTTCGAGCAGCCCTGGGGCTCACCGGCCACGGAGGGAACCCGCACGGCGTTCCAGGCGGTCCGCACGGTCTTCAACTCCACGCAGGAGCCGGGGAACAGCTGGGCGGCCGCGTCCAGGGAGGCCCTGCGGGCCCGCTGGTGAGTCCAGATCTGGGTCTTGCGCAGCAGCGTGCCCATGAAGATCTGGCCGGCCTTGCGGATGCCGAGCCCGGCGATGATGGAGTTGTCGCAGGTCGGGCTCGGCGGCCGGCCGTTGGCCGGGTTGCTGCCCTCGGCCAGCAGGTAGAACCAGTGGTTCTGAACTCCGGCTCCGATCTGGGGCATCATGGGCGGCACCTGGCTGGAGAAGCAGTCCGGGTGGCCGCTCAGCGTGGAGGGCCGGTACATGTAGCGGATCGGGCCGGTGCCGGCGATGTTGACCTCCTCGCCGACCATGTAGTCGGGCGGGTCGAGGGTGGCGGGCTGGTTGGCGTAGTGCTCGGTCAGCGCGCCGAAGATGTCGCCGGAGGACTCGTTCAGGATCATCTTCTCGTTGGTGCCGTAATCCTGGCCCGGGGTGTGGGCGAAGATGGCGTGCCCGTACTCGTGCGCCACAACGTCCATCGAGGTGGCCTGGCGGCGGCTGTCGGCGGTACGGCCGAAGCTGGTGTAGGTCCCGTTCCAGTAGGCGTTGACGTCGTTCAGGCCGACGCGGGCGGGGAAACCGCGCCCCAAGCCGTCGAAGCCGTCACGGTTCAGCCAGACGTCGAGCATCTGCCACTCCTGGTCGGCCGCGTACAGCGTGTCCACGCAGGCGGTCTCCAGGTTGGTGCCGCTGCCGTTGCCCCAGGAGTCGTCGGACCCGGTGTAGGCCACGCCGTTCTGCCCGCCGCAGCCCATCCCCGGGCGCATCAGGTCGGTCATGGAGTAGACGCCGCCGGAGTGGCGCGTCGGGATGGTGACGGGGTCGCCGTTGTAGAAGCTGTTGCCCACCCCTGCCATGACCTCGTCGGACTTCTGCGCGATCGCGCCGGTACGGGCGTCGACGAAGACGTGCAGCCTGCTCGGCCTGCCCCGGTCGGCGCCGGTGACCACGACCTCGTAGACCAGGCGGCCGCGTCCTTCCGCCATGACGCTCAGCTTGGGGGCGGCGACCGACGCGACCTCGCTCAGCTGGGCCCCGGCCAGGCGGGCGGCCTCCTGCGCGCTGAGCTTGGGGGTGGTGTCCACTTGCAGGGCGGCCTCCTGCGAGACCGAGGTGCTCAGTACGCCGCCGGCGGCGTCGGTGACCACGACGAAGTCGCCGCCGTGGACCGGCAGGCCCGCGTAGGTGCGGGTGTAGGGGGTGTAGCGCAGGCCGCCCTGACCGGCGATCACTCGATGGCGGGTGTAGGCGTCCTTGGGCGAGCTGTGCAGCAGGGCGGGCCTGGAGGCCACCAGGTGGTCGGTGGCCGCGGTGACGCGATCCGATGTCTTCGGCGGGTCGGCGGAGGCGGGTGGGATCGAGAGGGTCACGAGCACACTGACGGTGCCCGTGACCATGGCTAACGCGACACGGCGTCTCACGGGAGGCGCTCCTTCGAGCTGGGCGGCAGCGGCGGAGGTGCCGGGCTGCCGGCTGCGGATGGGGGAGGAGCCTCTTGCATTCGATCCGATGAGACACACGCGGTCAATGTCCGAGTCAGGACGGCTGCTGGTCCTCGCCCACGACGCGGAGGTCGTCGCCGAGGGCATTGGCGATTTCGGCGGCGCGGGAGTGGTCGGCCAGGCGGCGGGTCAGGTAGGCGGCGGCGTGGCGGTGGGTACGCGACCACCAGCCGGCCGAGCCGCCGATGCCGCCTTTGGCGATCTTGCCGGAGTCGCGGACGAAGCCGAGGGTCCAGGTGATCCGGGTCCCGAAGACCTCGTCGAAGTCGGTGACCTGGGCGGCCAGCAGTTCCTCGTGGAGTTCGCGGCCCAGGAGTTCGCGAACCGGGCCCGCGGGGTCGGTGAGGTGGGAGAAGAAGCGGGCGATGGTGGTGGCGGTGGACTGGAGGTTGACCGCGCCGAAGACGGTTTGGCGCCATACGGTGGAGTTGGTGCGGGCGGTGTCGAGGGCACCGGCGGGGATCTGGAGCCAGGGGGCGGCGTGCAGCTGCCGGGGCCAGGCCGGGTCGGCGTACTCCAGGTCGGCGACGCGATCCAGGTGCCGCTCGGGTACGCCGAACCAGGCGTCCAGGTCGAGCGCTGGGCGTACCACCTCGTTGTGGATCTGGCCGAGGGTCGTGCCCGCCGTCGCGCGCAGGGCGGCGTCCACCAGGTGGCCATAGGTCAGTGCGTGTTCGCCCAGTCTGGTGCCGGGGGTGTACTCCGGGGGCGCGTGCACCAGGCTCTCCCGCAGCGCCGCCTCGTCCAGCAGGTCCGTGTCGGCGGCCCCTGCGGGGAAGCGCGGCTGGCCGGCCCGATGGGTGAGCACCTGGCGGAGGGTGGTGGCCCGCTTGCCGTTGACGCCGTACTCGGGCCAGCGTGCGGCGAGGGGCTCGTCCAGGCTCAGGGCGCCGTCGCGCACCGCCACCAGGGCGGCGACGGTGACGAAGGCCTTGGACAGGGAGTACGGCATGACGAGGGTGTCGGACCGCCAGGGCCGGGTGCGTGCGGTGTCGGCCCACCCGCCGGACAGGTTCACCACCTCGCGGCCGTCGCGCCATACCGAGACGCCGGCGCCGGTCTCGCGGCCGCTGTCGAGGAGGTCCTGGAAGACCTCACGTACGCGTTCGTAGCCGGGTTCGGCGAAACCTTGGGTCCTCATGTCACTCACGCTACCCCATGGGGGTATGCAGCGTGGGCCGGTAGATGAGTTCCTGGGTGTGGCCGTCGAGCGTCCGGTGCTCGATCAGTTCGAGGTCGAAGTCGAGCGCGCCCTTGAAGACGGGGTCCTGCCCGGTCTGGCCGGTGATCACGGGGAAGAGCGTCACCTGGACGTAGTCGACCAGGCCGGCGGCCATCAGCGCCCGGTTCATCGACAGGCTGCCGTGCGAACGCAACGGCACCCCGGAGGTCTCCTTGAGCGCGGCGACGACGTCGACCGCGTCGCCGCTCGCGACGGTCGCGTCCGGCCGGTCGAGCGGACCCCGCAGCGTGGCCGACACCACCGTCGCGGGCAGGTTCAGCATCCGGGTGACCCAGGGGTCATGGACCCCCGAGTCCTCGGCGCTCGTGGCCAGCATCCGCGCGAACGCCCGATGCGTGGTGGCGCCGAAGACCATCCGCTGCTCCTGCCCGTACAGGGCGAATCGGCGCTCAAGCAGTTCGGGGCCCTGCTTGCCCCAGTAGCCGCCCCAGTCGCCGCCGGCGGAGCCGAAGCCGTCGAGGCTGGAGAAGACGTCGAAGGTGTAGGAAGCGGTCATGATGCCCTCCTCGGGTGCCGTCGGAAGTACAGACCCGCGGCCACGGCGAAACTCATCTCCGCCGAAGGCTTCAAGGGGCTCTGGCGGTGCCGCCGGTCGCGT
Organism: Nonomuraea sp. NPDC050547; assembly: GCF_044457345.1. Lineage (NCBI taxonomy): Bacteria > Bacillati > Actinomycetota > Actinomycetes > Streptosporangiales > Streptosporangiaceae > Nonomuraea > Nonomuraea sp. NPDC050547. The sequence continues at coordinate 28,983 of NZ_JBITGW010000017.1, read as the reverse complement.
GGAACGCTCGTCCGACCCGTTCGGCGCTCATGCCTTGGGGCGGTACGCCCCGCGTGGCCAGGAGGGCGGCGACGGCTGCGCTCTCGCGGACGCGGGCCTGATGCTGTTTGGCGATGCGACACCTGGGGCGGCGGGCCACCGCGACGTCGCCCTCTGCCTCGATCCTGCCAGGCGCGGCCCTTGGCGTGGTCGGGTCCGTGTCAGAGGCCGCGGCCGTCGAAGACGCGGTCACGGCCGCGGACGGTGTCGCCGTCGCGGCCCTGCGGCACCTGGATGGAACGGGATGGAACGCCTCCAGGAGTAGAGCACCGGAAGCCGTTGCCATCCCGGCCGGGCGAGAACAGACCACACAGGGGAGTCCCGAACATGCGCAAGATGCTCGTCAACATCATCCGGGTGGGCGTCGCCGCGGTCGTCGGCATCGCCGTACTGGCCACCCTCACCATCAGCCCGTCGCACGCCGAGGACGGGTTCCCGATCAACTTGCGCGAGGGCAGGCTGACGATCCGGGAGTTCCAGCAGATCGTCGAAAAGCAGATCGGCCGGCCGACCGGCGACCCGGTACGGGCGACCATCTATGCCGCCGACGCGTCGATGCCGAGGGAGAAGTTCGAGCAGATCGTCGCCGAGCGCCGCTTCGACCAGTTGCCAGGGCGGGGCGAGATCAGCCCGCTCACCCCGGATACGACGTTCGATGACATGGCGCGCAAGGTCTTCGAGTGGGGCAGGTACACGGTCTATGTCACCGATCTGGGGTTCGCCGTCGTCGTCACGGTATGCGTCGATGACGACAACGGAATCCCGGACTGTGATTGGTGGATTGTCTGAGCGATCGTCAGACGGCCGCCTCGCTCGATGAGCGAGGCGGCCCACGTCATTGCGGGTCAACCCGTACGGCGAGGTGGGGATCTGGGCGAGGCCGGCGCCGCCTTCGCGCAGCCGGGTCCTCGCCGGCCACCCGCCAGCTCGATCTTGACGCTCTGTCACCGTGTTCTTCGCTCAGGAAGTCGCGAGCAGCAGGGCGGTGGTCGTTCCGGTGGCCACGGCCAGCACCACCGGCGCCATGGCGTGGGAGCGGTGGCGCCGGTGGGTGAAGTCGCGGGCGCGGAGGTGGAATCCCACGGCGCCGATCAGCAGCAGCGTGAGGCCGGTCGCGGCCGTGACGGCGAGCGGCTTGAACCAGAGGCCGGCTGCGAGCCCGAGCGCGCCGGTGATTTCCAGGGTGCCGATCGAGCGGGTCATCGCCGGGCCGACTCCTAGCCTCAGCAGGTTGGCCGTCACCGAAGCCTGTAGCCGGACCTTTTGCGCTCCGGCGAGCAGGAAGACGAGAGCGATCAGGGCGCTCAAGGTGTTGGTGGCGATCGACATGGCGCAACCCTTCACAACAAAGAAAGCGAACGTTCCTTCTCTATTCTTGAAGAGGCGCGTTTGTCAAGGGCGAACGTTCGTTCTACGTTGGATGCCATGGCACGCATGCCCAAGGAGCACCTCGAAGCCCGCCGCCGTCAGATTCTGGACGCCGCCCGGCGCTGCTTCATCCGCAACGGCTTCCATGCCACGTCCATGCAGGACGTGCTGGCCGAGGCCGCGTTGTCGGCCGGGGCCGTCTATCGCTACTTCAAGAGCAAGGATGACATCATCGCGGCGACCGCGGCCGAGGCGCTGGCCGAGGTCGCGTCGGCGTTCGAGGCGGACGACGGTGCGCGGCCGCCGGATCTGGACAGCATCGTCGATCTGGTGCTGGGGGTCGAGCGCCCGCCGCTATCCGGGTCGCGGGAGTCGGCTCAGCTGCTGGTCCAGGTCTGGTCGGAGGCGCTGCGGTCGCCGTCGCTGGGCACGAAGCTGAAGGAGGTCATGGCGGAGGCCCGCGGCGTGGTCGGCGGCCTCGTGGCGCGGCATCAGCGGCGCGGCCTGCTTCCCGCCGACGTCCCCGCCGAGCAGGTGGCCGATGTCCTGATGGCTCTGGTCGACGGGTTCCTGGTGCGGCGCGCGGTGTACGGCTACGCGGATTCGGCGGCTTTCAGGAACGGCATGCGGGCCCTGATGTCGGCGCCCGCGCAAGCCGTACCATAGAGAACGAACATTCGCTCTTGACGGTCACGACCCAGCCGTGCTCTTCTAAAAAGAACGATCATTCGTTCTAAGAGGGTGGGTTTGTGACGACGAAAGCGGATGTTCTCATCGTCGGCGCGGGGCCGACCGGCCTGGTGCTGGCCATCGACCTGGCACGGCGGGGAGCGATCCCACGGATCATCGACGCCGGGCGCGCCGACCATCGGGAGAGCCGCGCGGTGTCGATCGTGGCCAGAACGCTGGAGATGCTGGACGATCTCGGGCTGGCCCAAACCGCCATCGAACGTGGCATACCCCTGCACACGCTGAACTTCTACCAGGGCACGACCGCCCTGGCCGAGATGGACGTGACGGCCGTGGACTCCCCGTTCCCGCTGGACCTGTGCATCCCGCAGTGGCAGACGGTCGCGCTGCTGCGCGAGCGCGCGCAGGAGCTGGGGGTCACCATCGAATGGGGCACCCGCCTGGCCGGGCTGCGGGCCGGCGAAAAGGGCGTCAGCGTGGAGCTCAGCCACGAGGACGGACGCGGCGAACGGTACGAAACCGGATGGCTGATCGGCGCCGACGGCGCCCACAGCACCGTGCGAGAAACGGCGGGCATCACCCGGCAGAAAGCCGACCTGAAGCGGGGGTTCATCCTGGGCGACGTCGCCGTGGACTGGCCGCTCACCCGCGACCGCTTCCATGTCTACTTCGGCACGTCTGGCCTCGTGGCCGTCTTCCCCATGGTCGGGGGCTACTGGCGCATCCTGGCCAGCACGCCGGACGACCGGCCGCCGCAGACTCCGGGGCTGGACGACTTCGCCGCCTACGTCGCCGAACGCACGCCGCTGGACTCTCACGTACGCGATCTGCAGTGGAGCTCGTCGTTCGTGGCCCGCGAGAGCCTGGCCGACCGCCTGCGCCAGGGCCGGGTCCTGCTGGCCGGCGACGCCGCGCACAGCCACAGCCCGGTGGGCGGCCAGGGCATGAACACGGGCATGCAGGACGCCTACAACCTGGGCTGGAAACTCGCGCTCGTCGTCACCGGGCGCGCCGAGGAGTCCCTCCTGGACAGCTATCAGGCCGAACGCCTGCCCGTGATCAAGGCCGTGGTCGAGGCGACCTCGGCCACGACGAAGGTCGCCACCGGCAGCACGCTGATCGCCCGCAGGGCCAGGCGGCACGCGCTGCGCCTGTTCGGCCGGCTCAACCCCGTGCAGCAACGGCTGTCGAACGCCTTCGGCGAACACCTCGTCCACTACCGCGACAGCGACCTCGTCTTCGAGCGCTGGCACGAATCACCAGCCAGAGCGTGGAGCGACCTGGCCCGCACCGGACCCGAAGCCGGCGAACTGGTACGCGACGCCTACGTCGAGAACCATGAAGGGCCGGTGGCGCTCCGCCACATCCTCCGGCCGCCGGGCCACCACCTCATCCTGTTCGCGGCGGACACGACGGACCCCACCACCCTGGCCGCCTGGCAGGCCTCCGCACACGAGGCGATGGCCGGGCACGGCGAGGTCCACCTCATCACCCGCGGCCACCTGCCGCCCGACCCTCTGGACGGAGTCTTCGCCGACCTGCGCAGCGAGGCGCACAACCGCTACGGCGTGCGCCGCCCCAGCCTGTATCTGATCCGCCCGGACAAGTACGTCGGCTTCCGCGGCGACGACCTCGGCCTCACACCCGTGCACGACTACTTCCGCGCCCTGGGCGCCCACTCGTGACACCGCCTGCCAACAAAAGGAACCGGACAACCCCGTGACGAGCCTGGCCGGAATCGGCGCGACCGCCTTGGGGCGTGGCTCTCCTGCGCGCCCAGGAGAGCAGCCGACCGGACCGGCTGTTCGATGACCCCTGCGCGCGGCACTTCATCCGGGCCGTCGATCCGGCGTTCACCCCTTGGGCCGCCGGGCCTTCTCCGGCAACCGCACGTTTCCCGCAGGTCATGGCCGAGCAGGTCGCCGTCCGCACCCTGTTCCTCGATCGCGCGCTCCTGGATGCCGCCGGACGAGGATGTGAGCAGGAGCGGCGCAAGCCGTACCGGATCACCGAGAGCGGACGTGACGCGCTGCGTGAGCAGCTCGCCACGCTGCGCCGGGTCGAACAGGCAGGGTTCAGGCGAGTGGCCTGGGGGCAGGCGTGAGGCGGGGCAGGGGCATGCTGCGGATCGTGGCGGAGGTCGTGCTGGGGCCGGCGCGTTCCCGGCGCCAGGCCCTTGCGCGTGCCACTCCCGGCGATCCTGGCCGTCGGCGCGTGCGTGCTGTGGTTGTTGTGGAATCCGGGTGTACGCGACGCGGCCGGCCTGCACGGCGTGTGGGCGCAGGCGGCCGGAGCGGGCGCGATCGCCGCCGAACTGCGCCGGACGGGCACGGCGTTGTTCGCCATGGCGGTGCTTCTGGCGCTGCGGTCGCTCTGGCAACTCGCCGTGAGGGTACGCGCCGTGGGAAAGCACGCCCCGGACCGGTCGGCGGCGCGGGCGATCAGAGGGCAGGTGGTCATGGCGGCGGCTCTGGTCGCCGTTCCGGCAGGGTGCCCCTTGTCGGGGCGGCATCTCCCCAGCTGGCGGACGCCGTACGCGCCGCCGGCAAGTCACTCGCGGTGGCAGCCATCCTGAACGCGATCGCCTGGCTGGCCGTGGCGGCGCTCCTGGCGATAGGGCTGAGGAGGCGTCGCCGTGGTTCACGGCGGCGGTGGCGGCCGGCGCGCTGGTGAGCACCGGCATGGCGGCGCTGGTGGCGGGGGCCGTGCTCAGGCGAGCCCCGCACGATCCGGCCGGGCCTGCGCCGATCGGCCCCATCTCCACGCGGGCGCCGATCTGAGCGTCACGCGGGCCTGACCAGGTCTCCGACGCCGGGCCGCAGCCCGCGTACCAGGCACAACGTCACCAGGACCGACGCCATCGCCATCACGGACATGGCCAGAGCGGGAGAGGTGTGCTGAGCGACGGCCCCGGCCAGCGCGGCCCCGGCACCCTGCAGGGTCGTCATCCCCGACGCGTGCAGCCCCAGGGCCTGCCCCCGGACCTCGGCGGGGGTCAGGGCCACCAGCCGCTCCTGCAGCGGCAGGCTTGCCGCGAAGCCGGCCGAGGCCAGCGTGACGGCGACCGCCGCCGGCAGCGGCGCGGGCTCCAGGAGGAAGATCAGGTACGGCACGGCCATCAGCAGCCGCAGCGGTACGGCGAGCCGCTCCCGCCACCGCGGGGCGAGCAACCGCCCGACGAGCACGTCCCCGGTCAGCATGCCGAACGCGGCCAGGGCGAAGAGCAGGCCCGCGTGCCCGGGCGCGTACGGGATGAAAAGCGCCTCACAGCCGGCGATCAGCCCGTTGGGCACCCAGAGCGCCAGATAGACGTACCGGCGAGGCGCCGATGACCACAGCCGCACGTTGGTACGCCAGGTGGCGGCGACCGATGGGCGGCCGGGGGCACGAGCCGGCCGCCGGGACAGTCCCGAACCCGAGATCAGCGCGGCGGCCAGCGCGAGGAACGCGGCGGCGAGCAAGGCGCCCCGCGGCGACACCACGGTCACCAGCAGCCCGCCCAGGGCGAACCCGCAGATCTGCGTCAGGCCCACCGACATGTTGAGCACCGATCGGCCGAGCAGGTACCCGTGCCCCGGAAGAATCTCGTTCAGCAACCCGAAACGCACCCCGCCGCTCAGCGACGCGATCAGTCCGAGGCAGAACAGGACGGCGAAGATCGACCACACCGGCAGGCCGGGAGCCGCCATGACGGCCGTGCCGATGCCGTAGGCCACGGCCAGGGCGCTCAGCGCCGCGCGCGGCGGCAGCCGGTCGGCCGCGGACATCAACGCCGTCGCGCCCACCACCTGGGCCAGCGACGGACCGAACATGCTCAAGGCCGCGAGCAGCGGCGAGCCGGTCGCCGCGTAGACGAGCGTGCCCAGCGCCAGTCCGCTCACCGTCGAGGCCATCGTCTGCGCGGCGGAGGCGGCGAACAGCGGCGTGAACTCCGGCACCCGGAAGAGCTCCCCATACGTACGCATGGGGGAATCTCATCGGTGCCGCCGGCCGGGCCGGTAAGGTTTCGCGGGGGAGCGAAACATGGGTTACTGGGAAGTCAACGCCGACACCCTCGCCAGGAGCCGGTTCGTGGTGTCCGCGCTGGCCGAGACCACCGCGAGCCTGCTGACCCTGGAGAACGGCGGCCCGGCGCATCCGGGTGAGCGCGCGTGGCTGGATGCCCACCGGCCCGCCTACCGGCGCCGCATGTCCGATGATCCGATCAGCGCGCTGCTGCTCCGCGCCGCGCTCGGACGTCACTGGATCGCCGACTTCCTCATCCCCACGCCTGACGACGACGGAGCGGCGAGGTTCGAGGACGAGCTGGAGCGCGTGCGCGAGACACCCGCCGAGATCATCCACGCGGACCTGGAGGTGTCGCTCGGCGGGCCGCTTCCCACCCCGCTGCACCGCGCCGACCTGGGAGAACGTGCCGCCGGCCTCCTGGCGTGGGTGTGGCGGGAGACGGTGTCGCCCTCCTGGCCGCGGCGTCGCAGGGTCGTCGAGGCGGACATCGCCGTCAGATCGGAGCGGCTGAGCCAGGGCGGGTGGGCCGCGGTGCTGGACGGCATGCGGCCCGGGATGCGCTGGCTGGGAGAGGGCCGCCTGCAGATCAACGCGCACGACAACCCGCCCCGGGAGCTGTCCGGCGTCCAGTTGCTGTTCGTGCCGGTGACCCCGGGCTGCGGACGCTGGGTGAGCTGGCGCCTGCCCCACCGCTATGCCGTGATCTACCCCTGCCGGGGTGCGCTGGCCGAAGGTGAGCGGGTGCCGGTGCCCGACGCCTTGACCAAGCTGCTGGGACAGGCTCGGGCCGGCGTTCTCGTCCTGCTCGCCGGTCCCAAGAGCACGACCCAGCTCGTGGCGCTGACCGGGCAGGGACTCGGTTCGGTGGGGCGCCACCTCAAGGTTCTCCTGGACGCGCGCCTCATCCGGCGACGGCGGGTGGGCCGCTCGGTCCTCTACTCCCGCACCGATCTTGGCCAGGCTCTGGTCGAAAGCCAGTATCCGTAGGCAGGTTCAGGGCCCGGCGCAGGAAGTCCAGCTCGTGGCGGAGCACGTTCTCCCGGACGACCAGGTGGCTCGCCCGGGGCAGGGGCAGGACCTCGTGCGGTCTGCCCGCTTCGAGCAGCGCCGCCGACAGCCGCAGGGAGTGGGCGGCGACCACGTTGTCGTCGGCCAGCCCGTGAATCAGCAGCAGCGGCCGGGTCAGGGAGGCCGCCTCCAGGATGGGGGAGCAGCGGTCGTAGGCCTCCGGATGTTCGGCGGGGTGGCCGAGGTGGCGTTCACGGAAATGCGTGTCGTACATCCGCTGGTCGGTGACGGGGGCGCCGGCGACGGCGGCGTGGAAGACGTCAGGACGGCGCAGTACGGCCGTCGCGGCCAGGAAGCCGCCGAAGGACCAGCCGCGAACGCCCACCCTGGTCAGGTCGAGCCCCGCCACCTGCCCGGCCGCCTCGCGCAGCGCCTCCACCTGGTCGGCCAGCACCGGCCCGGCCAGGTCGTGGCGCAGCTCCATCTCCCAGGCGGGCCCACGTCCCGGAGTGCCGCGGCCGTCGACGGCCAGGACCGCGAAACCCTGCTCGGCGAACCACTGCGACACGTACGTCCACCAGGTCCGCGCCGCCATGACCTTGCGCATGGCCGGCCCGCCGTAGGGGTCCATGAGAACCGGCAGCGGTTCGTCGCCCGGCCGGTGCCACGAGGGCAGGAACAGGGCGGCGCGCAGCCCTCGCGGCCCGAGCTTCAGCAGGCGCGGATCAGGCTTGAGGACGGGTCGCTCGGCCCGCGAGGCGATCTCCACGGGCGGCCCGTCCTCCGGACGGACCGTGATCTTGGCCCCGTGGTGGGTCAGGGTCTGGGAGATCACGACCGTGGTGGACCCCGACGAGGTGCCGGTGTGCACGCCGGGCTCCTCACTCAGCCGCCGCAGCCCCGAGTCCTGCCGGTACGCCCACAGGTGGGCCTGCGTGGGCTCGTCGGAGGCGGTGAACAGGATCGTCTCGCCGTCGATCACGACCACCTCGTCCAGTTGCAGACCGGCCGGGGTGGCCGGCTGCCCGGCGAGCAGGAGCCGCCGGGTGTCCTCCACGTCGGCGCTGGTCACCAGGACGCCGGCCGCGGTGCGGGCGGGAAGTCCGGGCACGAGCCGTACCCATGCGTCGTCGTGCTGCTCGGCCAGCACTTCGGTGGCGCCGGTCTCGCCGTCGATGCCGAGGATCCGCAGGCGCCGCTGGTCACGGCTTTGCACGGCGGCGTACGGGCCGAAGGCGTCCCATCCGGCGGCGGTCAGGTACTCGAAGGCCCCGGTGTCCCAGGCCACGGGGACGAGGGCGCCGTCGAGACGTGCCAGCCACAGGGTGACGTCGGCGTTGGCCGTGCCGACGACCGGGTAGCGGACGGTGACGGGCGGGGCGGCGGGGTCGGTGGGATCGGCGAGGTACCACCGCTGGACGGGTGTGTTGTCGACGCGGGCGACCAGCAGCGATCGGCCGTCCGGCGCCCACCAGTAGCCCCGGTCGCGGCCCATCTCCTCGGCCGCCACGAACTCGGGCAGGCCGAAGGTGATCTCCTCGCCGTCCGGCTCGGCCACCGCGTGGTCGTGGCCGTCGTGGTGGACCCGCAGCGCGCCCCGGCTGACGTAGGCGATCCGCCGGCCCGCCGGGTCGGGGCGCGGGGCCACGACCTGGCCGGGGGTGTTCAGGAGGCGCACCTCGCCGGTGGCCGGGCGTACCGTCCACAGCTCGCCCGCCAGCGCGAACGCCAGCAGTTCGCCCGCGCCGTCGGCGGCGAAGGCGACGATTCCGGAGGACGTCTCCCTGCTACGCCTGCGCAGGGCCAGTTCCGCCGCAGGAGGGGGCGCGTCGTGGTCGGCGGGGTCCACGAGGAGGCGTGCCTCGCCGGTCGCGCAGTCGAGGGCCCACAGGCAGGAGACCGGATCGTCGCCCGCCTTGCTCCGGAGGAAGTACACGGAGCGGCCGTCGGGGCGGACCGTGATGTGGCGCGGGGAGCCGAGGGTGAACCGCATGGTCCGGGCGAGCTGTGCGGGGAGCGTGTCCATGCGGGGATCTCATCGGGTTCCCGGGCCCGGGCGGTAAGGTTTCGCGGGAGGGCGAAAGGTGAGGTCAGCGCCGCGCGTGCAGGCGCATGAGGTCCTTCCCCACGATCATCTTGCCGCGGTATCCCGCCTTCTGCGCGCCGGTACGGGCGCGCTCCTGCCACTGCGTGTGCGGCTGGAAATCTCCGATATGGCTCAGCACAAGGGAGCCGACGCCCGACTGCCGGGCCACCGTGCCCAGGTCGAGGACGTCCGTGTGCGTCGCGCGCATGTGCTCCACGAAGTGCTCCGACGCTCCGTGCTCGTGCCACCACTGGGGATCGTTGGCCTCGTGGACCAGGATGTCCGCGCCGTCGGCGAGGGTGGGGATGTTCGGCGTCAGCGTGGTGTCCCCGGAGAAGACCACGCTGCCGTGTTCGGTCTCGAACCTGTACGCCAGGCTGGGGAAGACGACGCCGTGGGAGACCAGGATGGCCGTCACCCTGACGTCGTCGTTGCTCATCACGGGGAAGGGCCGCATGGCCGGTGCCGTGTCGCCGATGGGGGACGCGCCCACGTCCGGCAGTTCGATCTCATGGACGCGGAGGGCGGCGGCCGGGTCGAATCCGATCTTCTCGGCGATGAAGGTGTTGCTGGAGTAGGCGAAGGCTTCGTTGGAGAGCCTGGTCAGGTCGGCGAGGCCGGGGGTCGGGCGGTGCGGGGCGACCCATTGCGCGCCGGGAACGTCGGGCAGGGCGCCCGCGCTGGGCGGGCCGTAGACGTCGATGCGCGGCATGGCGCCGGTCTGGGACAGGATCGCGGGAGCCATGTACATCGCGAGGTTGAAGTAGTCGGCGATGTGGTCGGCGTGGAGGTGGGTGACGAAGACGCCCTTGAGCCGGGCCGGGTCCAGGCCCGCGCGCACGTACTGCGACACCGCCCCGCGGCCGCAGTCGACCATGTACACGTTGCCCCGGACGACGAGCGCGCTGGCGATGCCGAAGCGCCCGCTCGAAGGCGCCGGCCCGGCCGCGGTTCCCAGGAGTACCAGGTCGGTTCCGCCGGAGGGCGTACGTGCCCGCGCGGGTGCCGGCTGGGAGAGTGCTCCGACCGAGGCGATGCCGGCGGCGATTGCGCTGGAGCGCAGGAGCGTCCGCCGGGTCACCGGACCTGGAGTACGGGCGTTTTCGTGATCGTTCACAGAAGTTCCTCTCCTCGGTGTGACCTCGACGAGATGACGCTTCCACGACTGCGCGCGCATTCGCGTCGGTGATGTCTACCTACGCCGCTACTCTGTGATACTGTGTAGTGGTACTCGGTACTACAAAGTACCAAGGCAGCGAAGAGGACCGCGATGGACGACCTGACGGAGATGTTGAAGGGCACGCTCGAGGGCTGCGTGCTGGAGATCATCGGCGGCGAGGAGACCTACGGGTATGCCATCACCCGCCGGTTGAACGAGCTGGGCTTCGCCGATGTGGTGGAGGGGACGGTTTACACCATCTTGCTGCGGCTGGAGAGGAACGGGCTGGTCGTGGTGACGAAGCGGCCGTCCGGACAGGGTCCGCCGCGTAAGTTCTACGCGCTCAACGACTCCGGGCGCGCGGAGCTGGCGAGGTTCTGGGTGAAGTGGGAGTACGTGACATCACGGATCGACACGCTCAAGGAGGGTGGGAGATGAACTTCTGGGAGACCATCACGGGCAGTGATCTCACCAGGGAATGGAAGGCGTTCGAGGCTCGGGCCGAGACGCTGCCGGTCGACTATCGGGCGGCGTGGGAGGAGATCAAGGGGCATCTGATGCTGCACGGGGACTTCACCGGGCGCAACCTGATGCCGATCGTCGATGGCGTGCTGGGGCTGCTGGAAGAGTCCGCGGCCGAGGGGCAGCGCGTCGGCGACGTGCTGGGCGACGACATCGCGGGCTTCTGCGCGGCGTTGGCCGGCGGCGAGCGGGCCCGCAGCTATCGCGATCGCTGGCGCGAGCAGTTGAACAGGAACGTGGCCAGGAAACTGGGCCGGCTGGGAGGTAGCTGACGTGGGCATCCAGGACATCATCGAGGGCAAGAAGCAGTGGCGGGCGCACCTGGCGCGGGTGAAGGCGCTGCCGCCGGACTACCAGATCGTCTACAAGGAGATGCAGCGGTACTTCTTCAAGGTCGGGCCGGTCGACCTGCCCGACGGGCCGCTGCTGCCCGGGATCGTCGACTTCTTCGAGGAAGGCGTCGCGGCGGGCAAGGGCGTCCTGCAGCTCATCGGCAACGACGTGGCCGCCTTCTGCGACGACCTGATCAAGGACACGCCCACCTACGCCGACATCTACCAGGAATCTCTCACCGGCGAACACGGCACGACCGGGAAGTAACCCCCATCGCCTGACTCGCGTCTCCCAGGTGACCGGCCACGACGTGGCGTCGCCTGGGACGAGCGCGCCTGCCGTAGGTCAGAGCGAGAGACAACCCCGAACGAGAGAACGGACATCCGCATGACCACCAACCAGGGCAACGACCACGTCACCGAAGGCGGCGGCGTCGAGGAAGGCTGGGGAAAGGTCGCTGACGCGTTCCACGCGAACTTCGACGCCCCCGGCGAGGTCGGCGCGGCGTGCAGCGTCTACGCGGGCGGCCGCCCCGTCGTCAACCTGTGGCGCGGCCTCGCCGATCGCGAGGCGAACCGGCCGTGGCGCGAGGACACGATCGTCCAGGTCGCGTCCACGACGAAGGGCGCCACCGCGATCTGCGCCCACATGCTGGCACAGCGCGGTGAGCTGGATCTGGACGCCCCGGTCACCCGGTACTGGCCGGAGTTCGGCGCCCACGGCAAGGAAGAGATCAAAGTGCGCTGGCTGCTGTCCCACCAGGCCGGCCTCCCGCTCCTCGACGGACCGCTGACGTTCGAGCAGGCGTGCGCGTGGCACCCGGTCATCCGTGCGATCGAGGCGCAGAAGCCGCTGTGGCAGCCGGGCACCGAGCATGTCTACCACGCCGTCACCTACGGCTTCCTGGTCGGGGAGGTCGTGCGCCGCATCACCGGCAAGTCACTCGGCACGTTCTTCGCCGAGGAGGTGGCCGCCCCTCTCGGGCTGAGCGCCTGGATCGGGCTGCCGGAAGAGCACGAGGAACGGGTGGCCGCCCTCCACTACGCCGACGCGTTCAGCGTGGAGGAACTGCTCGCCGGGATGATCGCGGCCACCGGCCTCGACGCGGCGACGGTCACCGCGTGGGTCGAGTCCATGTGGAGTCCGGGCTCGATCCAGATGCGCGCCGGCGAGCTCGGCGGGGCCCTGGACAACACCTCCGGCTATCACGCCACACGGGCCTGGCGCGCGGCCGAGTTCCCGGCCGCGAACATGCTCGCCGACGCGCATTCCCTGGCGCGGATGTACGCCGCCACGGTCAGCGACGTCGACGGGGTACGGCTGCTCGATCCGCCCGCGGTCGAGACGATGACAGAGGTCCAGACCGACAGGACGCGGATGTACGGGCTGCCGCCCGGCCTGGACATCCCGGCCGACCGCTCCTTCTCCATGTCGCTGGGGTTCTGGCGAGCATGCCCGCCGGCGCCGATGATCGGGCCGGGGTCGTTCGGCCACCCGGGCTCCGGCGGATCGATCGCCCTCGCCGACCCCGAGAGCGAGGTCGGCTTCTGCTACGTCACGAACCTCTGGAACTTCCGGCCCGACGACCCGAGGGCGGCCAACCTGGCCAAGGCCGTCCGGTCCTGCCTCGGCTGAAATCTACGGCCCGTTCCGTCAGGGGGCATCGACCGCCTCGGCCCCGGCGAGGACGGCGGGCTTGAGGGTCTGCGCGCACCACTGCGCGAATCCCGTGGCCGGGCCCGCCTGCGGCGAGCGGCCGGCGCCCGCGTCGAGACCCTGGTCCTTGGCACGCTTCATGTCGACCATGCCCTCGACGAACGCCTCGTTGAGGCCGTGGCCGAGCATGGTGGACCGCAGTTCGTCGAGCGGCCGGCGCTCGTAGCGGACCGGACGGCCCAGCTCCTCGGTCATGATGCGGGCCAGGTCGTTGGGCGACAGGTCCTGCGGGCCGAGCACCGGGACGCTGCCGACGCCGGTCCAGGAATGGTCCAGCAGCAGCCCGGCCGCCGCCGCGGCGATGTCGGCGACGGCCACCATCGGGGCCGGACGGTCCGCGGCGACGGTGTCGGTGAAGACGCCGTTCTCGCGGATCGCATCGGCCTCCTCCAGCAGGTTCTCGAAGAATGACGGGCATGCCAGGGCCCGGTAGGCGACGCCGGAGCCGGCGATCAGGTCGTCCATGGCCAGGGAGGCGGTGACCAGCCCGGCCTGGGCGGCCTGCGGCGTGCCGCGGCCGAGCGCCGAGACGCCGACGACATGGCCGACGCCGTGAGCGGCGAACGCCCGCGCGGCCGGGCGGGTGAAGCCGCTGTACGCCTCGTCGGGCGTGCGCGAGGCGTCCGGCGGCACCAGCCAGAAGACGGCGTCGGCCCCGGCGAAGGCGCGCTCGACGGTCGCCGCGTCGCCGTGCGAGCCGGTGACCACCTTGACCTTTCCGCGCACGGTCTCGGGGAGCCGGGTGGGATCGCGGACGACGACGCGTACCTCCTCTCCGCGTGCGGGCGCGGCCTCGACCAGCAGCGACAGCAGCCGCCGGCCGATGTTCCCGGTGGGAGCGGTAATGACGATCATGAAAACCTCGCGGTGGGTGCCGGATGGATACAGCCCCCATCGTGAGGACCCCACCGGTATTGCCACAATGGGAACTTCAGCATCCAATCATTGCCTGAAACGGAATGATGCCGGTGAGCAGCCCGGACCCGAACCTCGACGCCAACCTCGCCGTCGCCCTCGACGCCTTGCTGACCGAGCAGAGCGTCACCCGGGCCGCCGCGAGGCTGCGCACCTCCCCCGCGGCGATGAGCCGTACCCTGGCCCGGCTGCGCCGGGTGCTCCAGGATCCGCTCCTTGTGCGGGCAGGACAGAAGATGGTGCCCACACCTCGCGCCGAGGCCCTGAAAGACGAGGCCGCCGCGGTGGTGCGCCGGTTGGAGGCGTTGCTCACCCCGAGCGGCGGGATCGACCCCGCCGCACTGCGGCGCACCTTCACCGTGCAGGCCTCGGACCTGGTCGGTACGGCGCTCGCGCCGGGACTGCTCGACCTGGCCCGCCGTCGGGCGCCGGGCGTCTCCCTGCGGGTGCTGGCCGAGGAGTGGGAGGCGGGCCCCGCGCTGCGCGAAGGCCGGATCGATCTGGAGATCGGGGCCATCGACCACGTCGACCCGGAGACCAGGGTCGAAGAGCTGGTCACGCTGCGAATGGCGGCCGGCGTCAGGGCCGGGCACCCGCTGGCCGACGGAACCCTGACGCCCGCCAGGCTGGCCGGGGCCGAGCACGTGGCGGTCAGCCGCCGGGGACGCTTCACCGGCCCGCTGGACGCGGCCCTGGCCGAGGAGGGGCTGACCCGGCGGGTCAGCGCCGTCCTGCCCGGACATCTGGCGGCGATGGCGCTGGCCGCGGCCGGCGACGTGGTCTGCCTGGTTCCGGCCGCGCTGCCGGGCGAACCTCCCTCACCGCTCAGCGACGCGGCGCACGCTCTGGGGCTGTGTCTGCTGGAGATCCCGCTGCCGTTGCCACCCCTGACGATCGGCATGGCCTGGCACCCGCGCCACACCGCCGACGGGGGCCACCAGTGGCTACGGGGCGCCGTGCGCCGCGTACTCCGTCGCGCCGGTGGGCCATGAGATGCCGATGTCGGGCGTTCACCGGACATTGCCCGTCCCGTCCCGTCCTTACAGTGGAATCAACCGGGAGGCGGACGGAAAGGTCGCGGTAGCACGCTCTGATGGGAATGCAGATCAACGTCCTGGGACCCTGGGAGATCAGCGCAGGCGGTACGCGGCTCCCGCTGGCAGGCGCGCGACGGGTCGGAGTCCTGACCAGGTTGGCGCTGAGCGCCGGGCAGCCGGTTTCAGCGGACCACCTGCTCGCCCAGGTCTGGGGCGAGAGCACCGCGACGACGGCGGCCAAGCAGTTACAGATCGTGGTGTCGAAACTGCGTGGCCTGCTCTCACCGCACGCGGGAATCGCCACCGTTTCCGGCGGATATCAGCTCAACGTTCCCCGTGAGCACGTGGACGCCCTGCTGTTCTCGCTCCTGGTGCGCCGGGCGCGTGCCGCGAAGGCGCAGGGAGACCTGACGGCGGCGGACGGCCTGTTCCACCGGGCTCTGACCCTGTGGCGGGGGGAGGCGCTGGCGGGCATCCGCGCTCCGTGGGCCCGTGCCGAGGCCGCCCGCCTGGAGGAGGAACGCCTGGCCGCCCAGGAGGACCACGCCGACCTGCGCCTGGCCGTCGGCGACCACCACGGGCTGATGCCGATGCTGGCCGGTCACGTCACCGCGCATCCGCTGCGGGAACGACCGCGTGAGCAGCTGATGCTGGCGCTCTACCGGGCCTCGCGCCCCTCGGAAGCGCTCGACGTCTACCGGGACATTCGCCGCGTCATGGCCGACGAGCTGGGCATCGAGCCGGGAACGGCGCTGCGCACCCTGCACCAGGCGGTGCTGAGGCGAGACCCGGCTCTGGACGCACGCGGGTAACCCTGTGAGTGCCGGCCGGCCTATCTGCCCTGGAGTTGCGGGTCCTCCGGCTGGGGGCGGTCGAACGTGGGCCGTGGCTCCTTCCACCGGCCGCGGGTGAAGTCGGGCACCTTGACCGCGTGGAGCCGCTCGGTCTTCAGCGACTCGTGGCTGAGCGGGATCACCGAGCACCACGCCGCCGAGTCGTAGACGTCGATGTCGGGGGTCATGCCGAGCCGCATCAGCTGGATGAGGCGGAAGATGGAGACGAAGTCGCCGCCGCCGTGCCCGCCGTACTGGCCGGCCAGCCGTTCCAGCAAAGGCCACAGCCAGTGGTCGTGCTGCTTCAGGATGCCGGTGTACGCGCCGCCGGTCCGCCACGCGTGGTCGTTGTGGCCGAGTGACTCCAGGTAGACCCGGGCGTTGTCGAGCTCGATCGATCCCCTGGTCCCGGTGAGCGTGGTCTCCCTGGTGTACGGGTGCGGGGAGTTCACGTCATGCTCGACCCGGATGAACCGGCCGCCGGCGGTGGTGACGAAGCAGGTGTGCCGGTCACCCGAGATGTACGGTCTGTCCTGCCAGGACGAGTGGTCCGGGCCCACCCGGGAGTCCTCCTCGCGGAACAGGGCCAGCGCCTTGGGCAGGGACGCCACGGCGACCAGTTCGTCGAAGCGGTCGCCGCGGTTGATGCCCATGGACGCCGACACCGGTCCCAGGCCGTGCATGGGGTAGTGCAGGGCGTTCATCCGGGTCTGCCAGCGCCGCCGCCAGTGCTCGGGGTGGTAGGCGCCGCCGAACAGGTACGGCCAGCGCAGATCGTGGACATAGCCCCCGGAACCGTGCTGCAGGTCGCCGAACAGGCCCGCCCGGACCATGTTGAACATCTGCAGTTCGGGCCGGAAGTAGTTGACGTTCTCCAGGAGCATGCAGTGCTTGCGGGTACGTTCCGAGGTGCGGACCAGGTTCCAGATCTCGTCCAGGTGCGGGGAGATCGGCAACTCGACGGCGACGTGCTTGCCGTGTTCCATGGCCGCCTTGGCCTGGCGGTAGTGCCACTCCCAGGGGGTGGCGACGTAGATCAGGTCGATGTCGTCGCGCTGGACGAGCTTGAGGAAGTCCTCCTCGCCCGCCGAGTAGCCGACCGGCTCGACGTCCTGGAAGCCCTGGTCCATGATCCGGGTGATGGTGCGGCTGACCCGTTCGGGCCGGATGTCGCACACGGCGGTGACCGTGGAGACGGCGGCGAACCGCAGATCCTGGCCGCCGCCGCGGTTGCCGAGCCCGATGAGCCCGGTCCGTACCTTCTCGAAACCCTCGAACGGCACGCTGACCATGCTCTTCTCGCGCGGGTCGCGAACGGGTTCCCAGGCGGTCGAGCCGGCGGCGGTGGTGCCGCCGATGCCCGTGGCGGCACCCAGGACGATGCCGGACTTCAGTAATCGGCGGCGGGAGGGGGTGTGAGGATGCGGAGGGGCCACGGCGATCACTCCCTGGAGGGCGGACAGCGACTTTTCCCCGATAGTGAGCAGTGTCAACTGTCGTGTGTCAGAGAGCAAGGCGATCGCCGCGGCGGTACCGCCTCGGCGATGTCAGGGGATCGGGCGCGTGTCCAGGCCGTAGCTCAGGCGGTCGATCCACCATGGTCCGCAACCGGCGCTGCTCCACTGGCCGCTGTTGGTCGTCGTCCAGCCGCCGTCCCTGCGGCCGTTGACGCACTGGACCCACGCGCGGAACTCGTAGGCGGGGCCGCTGGTCGCGCATCGGGCGGAGAACGAGTTCTGGCCGATGGCGTACTCACAGTCACCGGCTTGGGCCGACGCCGGGCTCAGCGCGCCCGACGCGACGGTGATGGCTCCCGCGGCGAGCGCGGTCGCGGCCAAGGCGCGCAGGGTTCTTCTCATACCCTCTCCTCGTGCTGGTGGCGGATGTTTCCGTACGCCCGGTGCAGGCCTGACTCCGGGTGCGTACGGCAGAGGGAATTCTTAGGAAACTTTCCTAAGCGAAAGATACGTGCCTGTGGTGGCACGTCAACCCTGCGCGTCCCGGCAAACCTCTCCGGCTCGTGGCCGGACCCGCCCGCGCGTGCGCCGTCGCGGCGGCCCGGTCTCCGGGCCGCCGGTGGCGGGGTCAGGAGGCGCGGGTGCTGTGACCGCGGAAGGTGGTGACGATCTGGGCGAGGGTGATCTCGCCGAGGAGCCGGGTTTCGTGCTCGCGGATCTCGCTCCAGACCGCGGCCAGGGGCGCGGCCGCGCCGGGGAAGTGGTCGTGGTCCTGGTCGATGCCCTCGACGACCACGATGACGTCGGCCAGGGAGATCGTCTCGGGCGGGCGGGCCAGGCGGTAGCCGCCTTCGGGGCCGCGCATGCTGATCACGAGGCCGCCGCGGCGCAGCTGGAGCAGGATGTTGTCGCAGAACCGGCGGGGGATGTCCTGGCCGGCCGCGATGCGCCCGGCCGTCAGGGGTCCGTCGGCCGCGGCGAGGGTGACCATGGCTCGCAGGGCGTACTGGGTGCGGGCGGAGGTGCGCGTCATGTGCCGCTCCGGTGCCTGAGCGGGTGATGGCTCGGCTTCACGAAAGGGGCTCCTTGGTGTCGGGGTGTCCTTGACGGGGTGTGCGGGTGCCGTGAGAGGTCAAAGGGGGCGGCGGTCAGTGCTTCACGAGCGGGGCCGGGGCGGTGGGGGGCGGCCGTGGCGCGCTCATCCCCACCGGCAGCAGAAAGACCGCGCTCGGCGTGCCGGGCGCGGCCATCACGAAACCGGCCGGTACCGCCGGTGTCATCCTCATCATCACCGCCCCCGCGGCTTGTCCCCGATCGCGGGGCCGCGCGTCGTATGACGGCCGGGTCCCGCGGTCCCGGCCGGTGACACGGCCGGGAAGCGTCACTGGCATGATCAGGCGGGGCTCTTCTCCCCTTCTTCGGCCGCGCGCTGCCGCAGTTCGGCTTCGATGGCCTCGACCGACTCGTTTTCCTTGTCGCGGCGGTACTCGCGTACCGAGTAGACGATCGCGGCAACCCAGATGACGGCGATGACGATGTAGGCGATGGCCTGGACGTTGCCGGGCGCGTCGATCCAGTCGCTGCGCAGCAGGGTACGCACGTTCGTCAGCACGATCACGCCACCCACGGCCGAGCCCAGGATGCGCGGCGGGATGTGCCGGACCAGCCAGGCGGCGATGGGTGCGGCGATCACGCCGCCGAGCAGCAGGACGCCGACCCAGGCGAAGTTGATGTTCTCCGAGCCGATGCCGATCAGGAAGCCGACGCTGGCCGCGATGGCGACCAGGAACTCGCTGGCGTCGATCGAGCCGATCACCTTGCGCGGCGGGATGCGGCCGCTGGCCAGAATGGCCGGCGTGCCGACGGGTCCCCAGCCGCCACCGCCGGTGGCGTCCACGAATCCGGCGACCAGGCCGAGCGGGGCCAGGAAGCGCTTGCGCAGCGGCTTGCCCAGATTGCCCTTCGGCAGCCCGAAGGCGGTGAAGCGGACGATGATGTAGACGCCCAGGCTGAGCAGGATGATCGACATGATCGGCGCCGCGATCTCGGTCGACAGGCTCGACAGGAACGTCGCCCCGGCGAAGGCGCCGATCGCGCCCGGGACGCCGATCTTGGCGACGACCTTCCAGTCGACGTTGTTGAAGCGCCAGTGGGAGATGCCGGAGGCCAGCGTGGTACCGATCTCGGCCAGGTGGACGGTCGCCGACGCGGCTGCGGCGTTGGTGCCGATGGCCAGCAGCAGCGTGGTGGAGGTGACGCCATAGGCCATGCCCAGGCTGCCGTCGACGAGCTGGGCCGCCAATCCCACCAGGCCGAGCAGGATGAGTGCGCGCACCACATCCCCTTTCCTGTAATTCCTACTAAACAAGTAGACATAAGCGTGAATGTGGGAAGGGCGGACGTCAAGTCACGGTTCGGACACCGCCTGCCGAGGCAAAGAAACCTCCCGGGCTCAGGTGCCCCGGCCCGTCCGCGGAAACAGGGAAGGAAGGAGCCGCCCATGAAGGAGCCCACCATGCGGGGAGCAGTGCTGCACGCCCCAGGCGACGTCCGCGTCGAACAGCGCCCGGACCCGGCGATCATCGAGCCCACCGACGCGATCATCCGCCTGGCGGCGACCTGTATCTGCGGCTCCGACCTCTGGCCGTATCGCGGCATCGAGAAGACGGACGGACCCGCCCCGATGGGGCACGAGTACGTCGGCGTCGTCGAAGAGGCCGGCGGCCAGGTGAGCACCGTCCGGCCGGGCCAGTTCGTGGTCGGCTCCTTCGTGGCAAGCGACAACACCTGCGAGATCTGCCGGTCGGGCTACCAGAGCGGGTGCGTCCACAGGGTCATGATGGGAGCCATCGGCACCCAGTCCGAGCTGGCGCGCATCCCGCTCGCCGACGGCACGCTCGTCGCCACCCCCGGTCCGCCCGACCCGGATCTGGTTCCGAGCCTGCTGGCCGCCTCCGACGTGCTGGGCACCGGCTGGTTCGGCGCCGTCGCCGCCCAGGCGGGCCCCGGCAAGATCGTCGCCGTCGTCGGTGACGGGGCCGTCGGGCTGTGCGCGGTGCTCGCCGCCAGGCAACTGGGCGCTGAGCGCGTCATCGCGATGAGCCGCCACGAGACCCGGCAGCGCCTCGCCATGGCGTTCGGCGCCACCGACATCGTCACCGAGCGCGGCGACGAGGGCGTGGCCCTGATCAAGGAACTCACCGGCGGGCTCGGCGCCCACAGCGTCATCGAGGCCGTCGGCACCCAGGAATCCATGACGCAGGCCATCCGCTCCACCCGCCGCGGCGGTCACGTCGGATACGTCGGCGTCGCGCACGACGTCGCCCTGCCGGGCGACGAGCTGTTCTTCTCCCTCGTGCACCTGCACGGCGGTCCCGCGCCGGTACGCCAGTACCTTCCCCAGCTGATCGAGCTGATCTGCGAGCGCCGGATCGATCCCGGCAAGGTCTTCGACCTGACCCTCCCGCTCGACCAGGCGGCCGAGGGCTACCGGGCCATGGACGAGCGCCGCGCCGTCAAGGTGCTGCTGCGGCCGTGACCCGCCGTCCGCTTCAGGACAGGCGGAAGGGGTTCTTCCCGGACGGTCCGCGACATACGTTGAGCTGACCCGCCGCCTTGGAACGGTCCCGAGGGCGGCGTCTCCTTCGAGGAAGGACCCGGTCATGGAGCCGTACCAGTTCTACGCGCCCATCCCCGCCTCCACCGCCTCCGCGCAGGCCATCAAGGACTGGTTCTACCGCAGGCGCACGCAGGTGTCGGCGCTGGCCGTGTCGTACACGCCGCACTCGACCTTCAGCCAGGACGCGATGGAGGCGCTGGAGAAGGAGCTCAGGTCGATGGAGAGCTTCCTCGCCAACAAGGGCGCACCGGCGACCGCCGTCGACGAGTTCGGGAAATGGCTCGCGAGCAACAGCGACTACGGGGCCTGGGACTACTACGTCGCCGACCAGCAGGCGAAGGACCTCATCGAGAGCGACCGGCAGGCCCAGGCCATGAACGCGGCCGCGATCAACGACGCCAAGAACCGGGCCAGCGGCGGCGCGCTGGCGCTCAGCAGGCAGAACGCCGCCGGGATGATGTCGCTGGACAAGAAGAACGGCCGGGTCATCGCCGGACTGGCCGTCGTCGGCGACGCCACGCAGCTCTACACCGGCATCAGCGGCAAGGACAAACACGGCTTCCCCGACCACCCGCTCATCGCCCGGCTCCTGGAGGGCACCCACCAGGCGATGGACTGGCCGCAGGAGTCGTGCGCCGAGGTGGACGCGCTGAAGAAGTACCTGCACGCGCAGCCCATGCCGGTCACCGCGCTCAACCAGATCCCGCGCAACACGCTGGTCTTCAACGCCCTGGTGTGGCACCCCGGCGGCAACTGGGAGGGCAAGGTGACCTCGCAGCGCTGGCAGCCCAGGGCCGCCTGCGCCAACTGCGACCAGTGGCTCAGGAAGATCGGCGCCCTGCGCTCCTAGGCCGGACATGTGCAAACATGTCCGGAATGTACGCCCGTTTCCTTGGTATCCCCGATCTGGGCGAAGCGCCGTCCGTGGCGGTCGTCGTCGACGTCATGCGTGCGTTCACCGTGGCCGCCTGGGCCTTCGCCCGGGGAGCCGAAAAGATCGTTCTCGCCGAGTCCCTGGACGAGGCCCTGGCGCTCAAGGCTCGGCACCCGGATTGGGTGGCGCTTAAGGACGGCCCGGCCGCGCCCGGGTTCGACGCCGTCAACTCGCCGGGCCTGCTGCGGTCCGCCGACCTCGGCGGACGGACCGTCGTGCAGAAGACCACGGCGGGGACGGTCGGCGCGCTCGCGGTCAAGGAGGCGTCGCTGGTGCTGTGCGCCGGTTTCGTGGTGGCGGAGGCGACCGCCCGGCTCCTGCGGACACGCGAGAGCGACGGCGTCACGTTCGTGGTCACCGGCGAAGACGGGCGGGCCGACGAAGATCTGGCCTGCGCTCAGTACATCGCCCGGAGGGTCACCGAGACCGGGGCGGACGCCGCCGAGTACCTCCGCCGCGCCGCCGGCTCGCGCGCCGCCGCCGAACTGGCGCAGGGGGTACGTCAGGGAGTTCATCCCGATGACGTCGCGCTCTGTCTTGAGCTCGACCGGTTCCCCTTCGCCATGGTGGCGACCCCGGAAGACTCGCTCATGGTCCTGCGGCCGCAGCCCGAGCTCAGATCATCCGGCGCAGAGCGGTCTCCACGGCGTCGATGAGAGCGTCGCCCTCGGTGCCCGGACGGCGGGCAAGGCCGAGTTCGACGTCCGGCAGGGCGGGCAACGCCGCCGCGTCATGACAGGCCATGGCCGGCTCAAGGTTGGCGGGCATGAGCGCCGCGACCCCGAGCCCGGCCCGCAGCGCGGCGAGAACTCCGGCCAGGCTGTTGCTCTCGAACGCCACCCGCCAGCGCCGCCCGCTGCCCTCCATCGCTTCCAGCACCGCCGTACGCCAGGCGCAGGTGTTGGAGAACAGCACCACCGGCAGCGGATCGGCGTCGACGGCGACGCCGTGCCCGACCGCCCAGACCAGCGGCAGGCGCACCGTCCAGCGCGGCGGCCAGGGCAGGTCCGGCACCTCGTCGAGCACGAGCTGGACGCGGCCGGTGTCATAGGCCTGCCGCATCGCCGCGTCGGAAAGAACAAGGACCTCCAGCGTCGCCTCGGGATGCAGCCGCGCGAGGTCGGCGAGCGCCTGCGGAAGGCGGGAGACGGCGAGGTCTTCGAGGAGTCCCACACCGCAGTGCCCGGTGAGCGCGCCTCCGGTTTCGGCGAGTGCCTGTGCCGACAGCGCGAGAATGCGCTCGGCGTAGGGCAGGAGCTCCTCACCGGTCCGGGTCGGCCACACGCCGGACGGCGCCCGGTGCAGCAGCGGGCGGCCGACGACGCTCTCCAGCCTGCGCAACTGCTGGCTGAGCGCGGGCTGGGTGTTGCCGAGCGCCGCCGCCGCGCGGCTGATGCTGCCCGCTCGCACGGCGGTGACGAACGTCCGCAGCAATGCGGTCTCGAGATCGCGTGCCATAAGCGTTCATTATATCTGGCACAACGAATTAACGACTTCCTATAGCCTCACGGACGACCTACCGTCAGATCAATGACGAGATTCCGCCAGGTGCTCGCGGTGCGGGGGATGTCGCCGCTGCTGGGCATCTCGCTGCTCGCTCGTACCGCGATCACGGCCGACGCGATGGCGCTGACGATGTACGTCGTGCTCGCCCTCGAGATGAGCTACGCGGCCGCGGGAGGCGTGGTGGCGGCGCTCACCGCCGGTGTCGCGCTGGGCGGGCCGCTGCTGGGCCGGATGGTCGACCGGCGGGGCCTGCGTACCGTGCTGGTGGTCACGATCGTGCCGCAGATCGTCTTCTGGCTGACCGTGCCGATGCTGCCGTACGTGATCCTGCCGGCCGCCTCCTTCGCCGCCGGGCTGTTGATGGTGCCCATCCAGGCGGTCACCCGGCAGGCGGTCGCCGCGATGACGACGGCCGGGCAACGGCAGGCGGCGTTCGCGCTGGAGTCGGTGGTGGGCGAGCTGTCGTACGTGGTGGGACCGGCGGTGGTGATCGTCTGCGCGGCGAGCATGTCCCCCGGCGTGGTGGCGTGGGGCCTGGGCGCCGTGATCGTCGCGGGGGGAGCGGGCATCGCCCTGCTCAACCCGCCGCTGCGGGCCGCGGACGAGGCGTCGAGGGAGACGGCGGGCGAGGCGGCGGAACGGCCCCGGCGCCGGGAGTGGCTGGGCGCGCGCATGCTCGCCGTCCTGACGATGGGGTTCGGCCTCGCGATGCTGCTCAGCGGCGTCGACCTGGCCATCGTCGCCACGCTCGAAGAAACCGGTCAGCTCTCGTGGGCGGCCGTGGTTGTCGCCGTGTTCGGGGTGACGTCCGTCGTGGGCGGTCTCGTGTACGGAGCGCTGCCGCGGCCGATGCCCACCTGGCTGCTGCTCGGCCTGCTCGGGCTGGTGACGATTCCGGCCGGGCTCGCCCACGATTGGCGGTGGTTGTGTGCGGCCATGATCGGTGCCGGGCTGCTCACCGCGCCGGCCCTCTCCACCGTCTCCGACGCAGTGAGCCGGCTGGCGCCGGCCGGCGTGCGCGGCGAGGCGGCCGGCCTGCAGGCCTCGGCCGCGAGCGCGGGCTTCGCACTCGGCGCCCCGGTCGTGGGGATGGCGATCGACGCGTCGGCGCCCGCGGGCGGCTTCGCGGCCGCGGGCCTGGCCGGCCTGGCCGCCGCGCTGACGGGATACCTGCTCTCACGCCGCTCACCCGCCACGGCGACCTCCCCACGCGTCCCGCACGCCGGCCGAGCAGCAAAGTGAGCCGGGGTTCTCCTTGCCGGGGAAGCGCTCGTCGATCAGATCGGTTCGTTGACGCGAGCGTGTGATGCCGAAAGGATCACGCTGTGTCGCGCTTATGGTGGTTCGGTGCCTTTCTGGTGGTCGTGTCGAGCCTGGTCAGGCAATGGCTGCCCGCCGATGACGGTCAGACGGTGTTCTGCTCGTGGTCCGGCTTCGAGCCCAGGCCCCCGTGGGAGATGGTCCTGCCCGGCTACCTGCTCTCCGCCGCGAACGCCACCGCCATCGCCACGGCACTGCTGCTCGGCTGGGTCAGCGTCCGGCGTTCCGGCGCCCCGCGTCTCGCCACCACCACGGTCGTCGTCCTGATCGCGCTCACCCACACCCTGCTGCAGGCCGCCCGCGCGGTCAGCGCCCTGCCCGCGGGCGCCGCCTGCTCGATCGACCCCGCCACCTTCGAGACGACGCCCTGGGCGGAGATCGCCTGGACGCTCGCCCCTGCCGTGCTGGTCCTGTTCGGGGCGCGCGCCGCCCTTGACCTGCCGCGCCTGCCGTGGCGCCCGATCGCGGCGGCCGCCGCGGTGACGGCCGCCGCCGCCTTCGCGGTCTTCCTCGTACGGCTGCCGCCCGCCGAACCCGTGGCGAGCCGTTCCTCCGACGGGACGCCCCGGCACGTCCTGGCGATCACCGGCTCCACCCTCACGGTCGTGGACCTCGACGACGGCGGCACGACCCGCGTCCAGGCGCCGGACCCGGCGTTCTACCGGTTCACCGCGGTCGCCAGAGACGTGACCCCGGGCGCCTACCTGGCCGCGGTCACCACGCGGGGCGACGGCGCGTTCGGCGAGCTGACGTCACGCGTCCATCGTGTCCGGATGGACGGTGACGGCGGCGCGACCGTCGGCGACCAGGTGGGCGGGGACCTGGAGGGTTGGGTCATGGACCTGGCGGTCTCCGGGACGGGCACGATCGCCTATTCCAGACTCCTGCCCGACCCGCAGGACAGCGGCGAGGTCGCCACGACCGTGGTCGGCCTGATCGGCCAGAAGCGCGAATGGTCGACCCGAGCCCCTCAGGAAGGCCCCTACGGCGCCGGCGGGCTGGCCCTGCACTGGAGGAACACCGGCACCCTCGCCTTCCGCGCGATCACGGCCGGTGGCGGACCCCACATCGTCGCGCTGGACATCGGCCACCCCGGCGGCGACCTGCTGGCCGCCAGGAAGCTGCACAGGTTCGGGTCGCTGATGGACGGCAGCGCGCTCACGCTTCCCGACGGACGCGTGGCGATGTGGACGAGCGACGGCGACTCCTACGGTGAGTCGATCACCGTGGTGGATCTCCCGCGGCTGCGGACGGCCCGGGTGGCCTTCAGTCCGGGCTGCGCGGCCGTCATGGGCTACGGCACAGACCCGTCGGGCCGCCACCTGCTGGTCTCGGTCATGAACACCGATCAGCACGGCATGGAGGGCACGGTGCGCGAGTGCGCCGAGCACCCTGGCGAGCTGTACCGCGTCGACCTCCAGGCGAGCCCGCCGGCCGGGCAGGCCGACCCGGCTCTCCCTCGCCGGCGGGTCTGGCAGGGGGAGGAGCCCTTTACCGCGATCGCCTGGTAGGCCCCGACCACCTGGGGGATTTCGGACGAACTACGGGAATCGGTGCGATGACTACCCGGACGGCCGCAGGCAAGATCGCGAACATGAGACGCACCTCTGCCGTCACCGTCGTCCTGCTCTTAGCCGGCTTACTGGGCCTGCCCGTTCCCGCCCAGGCCGCGGCCACCGGACGGGCGCTCACCGACACCGAACTCGCCCAGATCAGCCCCCTGCGCTACCACGAGACCCTCGGCGACCGCGACGACGTCGCCGCCAGGTTCCCCGTGGTCAAGACGACCCTGAACGACCTCCTGGCCCCCGGGGGTCATGCGGCAAGGCCGCTCTGCCACGGCGCGGCCTGGAACAACGGGACCAACCTGCAGGCGAACATCGCCTACACCGGCAACTGCTGGGACGCGACCGACACCACCACCGCCAACTGGTACCCCCAGGGCATGACCGGCAGCGGCGACGCCATGAACGGCTCGGTGAACTACCCGCCGTGCCCCGGCTGTCCCGGCAGGAAGATCACCGCGGTCAGCTGGCGCAACGGGACCTTCCCCGCGAACGCGGTCCCGCGCTGGCAGGCGAACCAGCTGGCCAGGGTGAGCTTCACCGGCTTCTCCGGCGCGACGGCGGAGAACTACCGCCACGCCCTGCTCGTCGAGCCCGACGGCTCGGCCGAGGGGTTCCGTGAGATCAACAGCCACGCCGACGGTCTCACGTGGTACGGCAACAAGCTGTTCCTGTTCGCCGGAGGCGACCCGGCCGGGCGGGTCATCCGCGTCTTCGACCTCACCCAGTTCTGGCGGATGAACTCCACCTCCTCCGGCAACGTCGGCTGCGTGGGCGGGGTCTGCTCCGCGGCCTGGTCGAGCTTCGCGCTGCCGCAGATCGGCTACTACCAATTCCGGGACGCGGGCGGCTGCGCCGGTGTCACCGGGCCGCGGCCCTGCTTCAGCGGAGTCTCCCTCGACAGGTCGGGCGTCGACAGCCTGATCACGGTGGAGCACGTGCAGGCCGCCTCCGGACGGGTCGTCCGCTGGCCGCTCGACTTCGTCACCGCCCGGCTGGGAGAGGACGCCGACGGCCTGGTCCGGCCCCGGGAGGCCTGGTTCAGCCCGGTGTGGGACATGCAGGGCGCGGTGTTCTACAACGACATGGGCGTCATGGAAGGTCTGTGCCCGAACGGCTACCCCGCGGTCTCCTACATGCCGCACGTCACCGTGGGCGGGGTGTCCCAGTCGATCGTCAGCACCGGCGGCACGCAGTACCGCAAATCATGCCTGCACCAGGTGATCATCTCGGCGGACCGATCGCGGATCACCACCAGCTATCTGACCACCGCGCCCGGCAACGCGCAGAACCTGTCCTTCTGGCCGGCCAGCAATGAGCTGTGGCTGGTCAACGAGTACCGCGGTGACACCACCGGCTCCTACGGCAGCAACCGGCAGGTGTTGTCGCTCACCTGCGTCAACCTCGTGTGCTGACTCTGGGCCTGTCCGCGCCGGTCGCGTGAGCGTACGGTGACAGAACGCCTCGGGAATCGCTTGAGCCCGCAGGCGCGCTAGGGACCCGGGCCGCACGGCCCTGGGCGTCGAAGGGGCTCACCCGCCCCTCGGTGATTGGCGGGTGGGCCCTTATCGGGCGGCGGCTCTGGTTTCGGCGTGGCTTCTGCGGGAGAGTAAGCCCGAAATCGGCCTACGAGGAGGCGGGCAGTGCGGCTCGGATTCAGTATCGGCACTCTCGGTCCCGTGGCGGCCGGTCATGATGCCCAGGTGGCTCTGGTACGTGAGGCGGAGCGGCTCGGCTACGACTCGGCGTGGGCCTCGGAGGGCTACGGGGTCGATCCGGCGACCACCCTGGCCTGGCTGGCGGCCGGTACCGAGCGGATCGGGCTGGGCACGGGCGTGATCCAGGTGACGGGGCGCACCGCGATCTCGGCGGCCATGGCGGCGACCACGGTCGACCGGGTGTCGGGCGGGCGGTTCCTGCTCGGGCTCGGCGCGTCGGGCCCGCAGGTAGCCGAGGGCTGGCACGGGCAGAGGTACGCGCGGCCGCTGGCCCACTTACGCGACTATGTGGCCGTGGTCCGCAAGGCACTGGAGGGACGGCCGGTCGAGCACCCGGGGCCGGAGATCGTGCTGCCGCTGCCGGACAGCCGGGGCAAGGCGCTGAGCATGACCGTTTCGCCCACGCGGCAGCCGTTGCCCATCCATCTGGCGGCCATGGGGCCCAAGGCGGTGGAACTGGCCGGGGAGATCGCCGACGGGTGGCTGCCGATCCATTTCCCGCCCGAGCACCTCGCCGAGACGATGACGCACCTGCGGTCCGGGGCGGCCCGCGCCGGACGGGACGTGGCCGAGGTGGAGGTCTCGCCGATGGTCATGGCCATGGTGGACGACGACGCCGACTACGCCCGTGACCTGATCCGGCCGATGCTGGCGCTGTACCTGGGCGGGATGGGCACGCGGGGGGTCAACTTCTACAACCGGCTCGCGCATCGGCTCGGGTTCGGATCGGCGGCGGGACGGGTGCGGGACGCCTACTTCGACGGTGACCTGGGCGAGGCGATGGAGGAGGTCCCCGACGATCTCGTCGACGCCCTGGCCTTGTGCGGCACGCCCGATCGGGTACGCGAGCGGCTGGCGGCCTACCGCAAGGCGGGCGCCACCCGGCTGATCGTCGGCCTGAACGCGCCCACCGTGGACGACCGCGCCGAACAACTCGGCTGGCTGGCCGAGCTCAACACGTGACCGGGCGGGGGGGGGGGGGGGGGGGGGGGCCCCGCGGGGCGCGGGGGGGGCGGGGCGGGGGGGGGGGGGGGGGGGGGGGGGCGGGGGGGGGGGGCGGGGGGGCGGGGGCCGGGGGGGGGGGGGGGGGGGGGGGGGGGGGCGGGCGGCGCGCGGCCCCCCCCCCCCCCCCCCCCCCCCCCACCCGGCC
>NZ_JBITGW010000016.1:316826-335165 GCF_044457345.1 Nonomuraea sp. NPDC050547 | reverse complement strand
CGCAGGCTTTTCCACGCGGATCGTTTCGGTCATGTGGTCATCTTCACATGTGCTAGAGCAGAACTAAGAGGTCGCGCGAGGATGAAAAAGGTTCACTGAGTGGCTGGCACGAATCCCACGGATGGCTGGTATGCCGGGGTGGCCGCCATAGGCTTCCCGAGGTATTAGTAGACGATCGAGGAATGCTCCAGGCCGGCAAGAACGAAACCGCCTTCGACCACTACCAGGTCCGGGCGACGCGACCAAACCCGCGCCCGCCAAAGCCACTACCAGCGGCAACAACTCAAAGATCGCTAAGCGCGGCTGGAACCCCATCCGTACAGCTCAAGCGGAATGCGGATATTCGTGTGTGTGGACGGACACGAATCTCCCCAGGTAGGCGGCCACGGTGATTATCGGTGAGCGGTCATCAGGACGGTAGACCGGCGGCTGTTGCGCCTTGGGCGTGTAGTCAGCGCACCGGGGCGCAGTGAGAAAGCTCCCGGATGATGCGGTCGGCGCTGTCCTCGGGAATAAGAGCTGTGGCGTCGAACCACCAGCTACGTAGCTCCCTGCTCGCTCGACGACCTGGCCACCATCATCCGCAGCCGGCTCAGGCAGATGCAGTACCGCCCCAGCCCTCCTGGCACACACCGGCCTGGTCACCAAACCGAGATCGACATGACACCCCGAACTTTCAATCTCTGTAGATCGCCGAGCTCTCGCTTCATGTCGGCAGGAACGTACAGGTACAGCGGACTTCAAGGTTCCATCAGCGAGACACTTTCCGAGAGGGTGTCCACCGACAGAACCGACGCCTCAAACCATCACAAACCGAACCGTCAACGCTGTGCAATCACCGCCCCGGTTGCTCGGTGGTTGCTCTTCGGCATCGCAACGCACGAACACCGGGGCGGCATTTTTGGACATTTCAAAAGCAGCAAAGGCTAGCTCGGTGATATTATCGAATACATTGAGGCATTGCCCGACATAAGAGCTGCGGACTTTTAATCCGTAGGTTCCGGGTTCGAGCCCCGGGCGCCCTACCACCTCATACTCAATCTGACCTGGGCTTTATCGGTTCTCGTAGCCTTCTGGCAGGGCCGAGACGGGCCGTCGGTTGCTCGCTGGTTGCTCTTCGGTACGGTCCCGGCACATGGCCGGGCGCTGCGGGTCCCGGTTCGCCCCTGATTGTCGGGCCAGACCCATAAGAAGGCCACGAGAGAACCCATCGGAAGATCTGGTCGGCGCCTCGATCTGGGTTATGCCTGGAGCTGCGTCAAGTTTTGATCATGCCCGCCATCTGCATGCGGCCGCTCCACGGTGATGTCCTCGAAGACTGGCGAGTACCACAAACCCGGCCTGAGATCCCGCCCCACCGTTGCTCCCCGATCTCCTCCCGGGCCCGCTCTGCCCACCGATTTCATCAAGCCCTCTTCAAGTCGAGGAAAACCAGCCGCCACGGCCTATACCGCTCCAGGAGAGGACCAGGTGCAGATCAAGCCCGACCAGGCCGATAGGCGCCATCATGACCGCACCTTCGTTCATCAAATGTGCCGTCGGGTGTAGATGAACACGTCTGGGGGCCGCCAGTGCGGCGGATCAGATCCCGCGGACGCCTGAACCACTGCGTCGCCCGAATCGGCATCGATGCCGAGGTATGCCAGCGATGGGTGATCAGCCCCACGGTCATCGTGGCGGGTACGCACGAGGATCGGCCGCCGCCAGGGCGCCGGGCCGTACCGGCTGCCGCCCCACCCTCGTCAACGCCGGACTCCTCAAAGCCGCCCGCGACCTCCTCCCCGACTCCGAACGCTCCCGTAACCTCCATCGCCGAACTCCTCGGCATCTCCGTCGGAACCCTCGACAACCACATTCCCGGCCTCCAAGAACTCCGCGCAACACCGCAAGGATCTACCACCTGAAGCATCCGGCGGCCCCCGCTCACCCATCACGCAGGCGTACATCCTCAGCCAGGTTGGCCAGGGCGACATCCCGGCTGTAGTCATCACCAAAGGCCTCGAAAATGGTGGCGGCCGTGATCGCCTCCTCAAAGCGCCGCACCTCCTGCAGCGCGAGGCCGAGGTTGTTCCACGCCATGCCTACGCCGCGCCGGTCACCGACCTCCCGCACGCAGGCCAAAGCGATGAAGCCGACAACCAGCTGATCCTCCAGATGCCGCCGCCAATCCAGATAGTCGCCGAGGTAGGCAGCCAGGCCAGCCGCCAGCCCGTAGCAGCCGATCTGCTGGCCGACGCTGACCGCGGCCACGAGGCTGAGCCGCTCGGCGTCAAACCAGGCCAGGGCCGCGGCCCGGTCGGCGAACTCGGCTCCGGTGGCCTGCCCGGTCAGGGCGGTCAGCGCGGTGTCGGCGGCCCGCGTCCAGTGCGGGTAGTGCTCCAGCAGCCGGTCAACCGCCTGCCGCACCTCGTCCGACTCGAGGGTCCGGCCGGCCTGCTCGCCGGCGTACAAGCGCAGCAGGTCGTGCATCCCCCAGCGCTCACCGGGCGCACCGACGATCAGGCGGGCGGCGGCGAGCTCACGCAGCTCCCGCCGCACCACCGCCTCCGGTCGGCCGTCCAGCACAGCGGCCGCCGTCATGGAGACTTCCACCCCAGGTGTCGAGGGCAACAGCACGAACAACCGCGCCCGCTCCGGAGACCGGGCGGCCAGCCGCTGGAAGGACAGGTCGAAAGCGGCCCGCACCGCGAGCGCCCCTTCCGCCTCCTGGCCCTCGACCTGCATCACGTTCAGCCGTTCACCCGCGTCGGCGAGCTCGGCGGCCATCGCCGACAGCGGCCGGTCGGGCTCGGCGGCCAGCAACGCGGCGATGATCTGCACCGCCAGCGGCAACCACCCACCCAACCGCACCACCTCGGCGGCGACGTCCGGTTCAGCCTCCACCCGCCGGTCGGCCACCCGACGTACCGCGAGCGCAGTGCGCAGCAACTCGACCGCCTCACCCTCGGTGAGGACGTCGAGGTCGAACTGGCGGCCCGCCAGCGGCAGCGTGTGGCGGGAGGTGACCAGCAGCCGATGGCAGGAGTGTGCCGTATCCCGGCTGTAGTCATCGCCGAAGTCCTCAGATCCAGCACCATCCCCGCCGGCTGCGTCGTCGCCCAGCATGGGCCTGAACGGCACAGTCGGCCAGGGTAGAGCGAGGACAACGTGGATGACGTGTCTCAATCAATCATGCCCATGCAGGTCAGGGCCTCGCGTCCGGCCGACTTCGTACAGACCGGACAGTGAGGGGCCGCCTCAATGGGAAAGGGGTGGCTTCGTTGGCCGCATCCGGCCATGCTCGTCGCCTTCATCGAACACGATGCGCCGACGGTGCGTAGGGTTCCGCCTGAGTCGCTGCTCAAGCGTGCGCCGACCTGGGCGGCCTCACCGGCTCGATGATGTCGGCAGGGCCCACTGTCGTCACCGGGACACTGGGGAGGTCGACAGTGATGTCGAGGCCGCCACCACTGCGGGCGGTGACCGTGATGCGTCCCTGGTGGGCGAGGGTGACCGCGCGGACGATCGAAAGTCCAAGTCCCAGGCCGTCGGTGCGTACGCGGCTGCCCTGCCCGCGTACAAACGGTTCCAGCAGCGTCTGCACCGCCTCGGGCACGATCTCGCGGCCGGTGTTGCTGATCCGCAGGACAGCGCGTCCGCCCGCTGTGTACGTATCGACGATGAGGTGCCCGCCGGCGTGGTTGTAACGCAGCGCGTTGTCGACCAGGTTGCCGATCATCCGTTTCAGCAGGACGGGCTCGCCGATGACCGGCGCGGGCCGCAGTCTGGAGCGTATGGCTATGTCAGCGGTCGCCGCCCGCCCCTCGACGGCGTCGAGGGCGGTGGCCGTGTTGGCGGCGAGGTCGGCCGCCTCACGCGCGCCGGGCCCAGCCTGGCTGCGGGCCAGCAGCAACAGGCCGTTCAGGACGCTTTGCAGGTGCTCGACGGTGTCGCGGACGTCGCCGGCCATCGCGAGCAGCTCGCCCCGGCTGGGGTGTCCGTCCAGGGTGACGTCGATCGCGGTGCGGGCGGTGGTCAGCGGGGTGCGCAGCTCGTGGGCGGCATTGGCGGTGAACAGCCGCTGGCTGTCCAGGATCCGGTCGCGCTCGGCGACGCCGCGATGGATGCGGTCCAACATGTCGTTGACCGTTCCCGCCAGCGCCGACAACTCGTCGGCGGGGGTGGTGACCGGGACCCGCTCGGTGAGGTTCTCGGCCGACAGCCGCCGGGCGGCCGAGGAGATCAAGCGGATCGGCCGCAGCACCCGGCCGGCTACCAGCCAGGCCAGTAGGGCGGCCAGGACGGTCACCACGACGAACGCCAGACCGGCCTGGGGCAGCAGCGCGGCCAGGGTGTCGGCCTGCACCCGATCGGCAAGATCGTGCAGATCCCGCCTCTGCGGCGGTATCAGTTGCATCGTGCCCTGCGGGCCGGAGCCGGCCGGGTCCAAATGAGTGACGAGCGCGGGGCGCCGCTTCATCAGCAGGTAGGTCAGCCCGGTCAGCGCGGCCCCGGCGGCCAGCACGAGGGCGGTCTGCAGCAGCGCGAGCCGGGCCCGGGCGGTCAGTCGCACGGGCCGATCCGGTAGCCGGCGCCGGTGACGGTCTCGATCAGCGGCGGGTCGCCGAGTTTGCGACGCAGCGTGCCGATGGTGATCCGGACCGCGTTGGTGAACGGGTCGGCGTGCTCGTCCCACACCTTCTCCAGCAGCGTTTCCGCACTGACGACGGTATCGCCGGCGGCGAGCAGTTGATGGAGCACGCCGAACTCCTTGGGGGTCAGGCGCAGCAGCCGGCCGTCCCGCTCGGCGCTGCGCCGGGCCGGGTCCAGCTCCACGTCGGCGGCGCGTAGCACCGGCGGGCGGGCCGGTGCGCTGCGCCGGACCAGGGCGTGCACGCGGGCGATCAGCTCAGCGAAGGCGAACGGCTTGCCCAGGTAGTCGTCGGCCCCCAGCATCAGCCCGCCGACCCGGTCCTCGACGGCGTCGGAAGCGGTCAGCATCAGCACCCGCGACTCGCCGCGCTGGGCGAGCCGGCGGCACACCGTATCGCCGTGCACGACGGGCAGGTCCCGGTCCAGGACCACCACCTCGTACGGGGTGACCTCGCACTTGTCCAGCGCGCTGCGGCCGTCCATGGCGACGTCGACGGTGAAACCGTGCTTGCGCAGCCCGGCTTCGATATACCCGGCGAGGAGCTGTTCGTCTTCAACCAGGAGCACACGCATCCGGGGAGTATCGCAACACGCGCATATGGACCGCATATGGTACGGCGATCGCCTGTCGATATGCGCCGGCCGGTAGATGTGATCACCCTCGGAGTTCCCGTAGAGAGGATCACAAGAGATGAGCCGTGCACGAACGGTCGGCATGACCTGGCTGGCCTCCGCCATGCTGGCGTTGGGTCTCCACGCACCCGCAACCGCAGCCGACCAGGCCAGGCTGGGAGACGTCCAGCAGGCGATCAAGAACCTGGCCAAGACCGACGGGGTGGTGGGTGCCATCGGCGAGGTGTACGTCGACGGCAAACGGGTGGCCCAGGGTACGGCGGGTTCGCGCCTGCTCGATGGCAAGGGCGGTCGTATTCCCCCGGGCTCCCGTTACCGCATCGCGTCCCAGACCAAGCTCATGGAGGCCACGGTCATCCTGCAGTTGGTCGGGGAAGGCAAGCTCAAGCTGGACGACAAGCTCAGCGCCGTCCTGCCCGAGATGGCCGAACACGACTATGTGGATCGGGCCGATGAGATCACTGTGCAGCAGCTGATCCGCCACACCTCGGGCATTCCTGACTTCATGGAGAGCGGGAAGTTCGACGTCTTCGACTTCACCACCGCTTACCAGCTGATCGACCTGGTGAAGGCCGCACGGACCGTCCCCCGCAAGGGCGAGCCGGGACAGTACCTCTACTCCACCACCAACTACGTCCTCCTCGGCATGATCATCGAGAAGGTGACCGGCCACGACCGGGCCGGCGAGTTCAAGCGGCGCCTGTTCACCCCGCTCGGCATGAAGCACACCTATCTGGCCACCAAGGTCTCCGACCAGATCAAGGGCCAGCACGGACACGGCTACTACCCCGACGCCAAGGGCAGGCCACGCGACGTCGACCGGCTCAACGCCACCATCGGGGGCCAAGGAGTGATCTCCACCGCGCACGACGTCAGCGCCTACTACCGCGCACTCAACCAGGGCAAGCTGCTGCCGGCGGACCTGCAACGACAGATGCCACGGCCCTTCCCCGAACTGTGCGGCGGAACGGTCTCCGCGGCCTCGGGCAGCATGCCCGGAATCAACTCCACCACCTTCTCCTCGACCGACGGCCGGCTTCAGTTCGCGGTGGCCACCACGCTGAAGATCGACAACGAGCAGGCCATGGCCGTCGGTGACGCCGTCACCCAGGCCGCGAAGGCCGTCCTCTGCCCCGGCCAATAGCCGAAGCCATCTACCACGGCGGCCGTTGATCGGTACCGGCCAGCCGGTAGTGAAATCGCCTGAAAGAGAAAATCATGACAATGAGTATGGGCCTGGCCGGGCTGGCAGGCGCGGTACTGGCGATGAGCCTCCCCGCACCCGCGACGGCCGCCGTACAGGCGGGTGCGTTGTCCGTTCAGTGGAAATCCTGCCCGGACTACTCCGATGAGGTGATCCGGAGCCTGCGCGTGACGCAGGAGCAGGTTCCGGCCTTCCGCACGCTGATGAAGCGCCTGGAGTGCGGGACGGTCGGCGTCCCGCTGAACCACCGCGACCCCGGCGGGCGGAAGATCGACATCGCGGTGACCCGGCTGGCCGCCACCGACAAGACCCACCGGCTCGGCGCCCTCGCCATCCTGCCGGGAGGGCCCGGCCAAAGCGGCTACCTGGACCCGGTGCGGACCGTGCTCAACAAGGAGGCGGCAGCGCTCAACGAGCGATACGACATCATCGGCTTCGACCCACGCGGAGTGGGCTACAGCACCAAGGTCGACTGCCCCCTCTCGCCAGGAGGTCCGCGGGAGCCGGGCGCGCTGACCAAGAAGGCGGCCAGGAAGATGTACGACGCCCAGGTCGCCGCCAACCAGAAGTGCGGACGCTTCGACCGCGCCTTCATCGGACAGCTCACCACCGACAACGCGGCCAAGGACCTGGACCTGGTGCGGACCGCCCTGGGTGAGCGCGAGCTCAACCTGCTCGGCCTGTCCTGGGGCAGCTCTTTGGGCATGGTGTACCGCAGCCTGTTCCCCGTACGCACCGGACGGGCGTTCCTGGACAGCGTCGCGCCGCCGTGGACCAATCTCATGAAGCACACCAAGGGCAGCGCGCAGGCGGCCGAGCGAACCTTCGGGCGCATGGCCGCCTGGCTGAGCCACCGCGACGACACCTACGGTCTCGGCGCCACCGCCCGGCAGGTGCGCGAGCAGGTGGCCAAGCTGGTCCGCGACTACGACAAGAGCCCCAAAACCTACCCCGACCTGCCGCGGCCCATCGACGGCTCGGCCGTCGCCGACCTGGCCAAGCGCATCTCGACCGAGTGGGTACGCGCGGGCAAGGCACTGGCCGAACTGCGGACGGCGACGGGCACCACCGCCCCGCCCACCGTCAAGGAGATGCTCAGCGGCGCTCGGATGATGGGCACCCCCCTGCCTGGCGCGCCCGAAATGCTGAACATGACCATGAACTGGGCGGTCAAGTGCAACGAGGACAGCAGCCGGCCCGACTTCGGCACAGCTTGGCGTGCCTACCAGCAGCTCGTGAAGCGCCATCCGGCAACCGGCCGGTCCGGGGGATTCGGAGGCGCCCTGTGCCAGGGGTGGCCGCTGCCCGTACAGCGGCCCACATTGAAGCGGGGGAGCGGGTCATTGGTGCTGGCGGGGCACCTGTACGAGTTCATGTCTGTCTATGACTGGACGTTGCAGACGCGGCGCGCCATCGGTGGCAGCGTCTACACGATCGCCGACGACGTGCACGTCTCGGCTACTCGGGTGCCCGAGTGCGCCGCCGACGTGGTGGAGTACTTCGAGACGGGCCGGATCGACACAGGTTGCAAGGGCAGCGGAGCCCCGAACTGACCACCGAGAAGCGGGAGAGACCTGCGGGCCAGCGGGTCGAGTAGCCCGGAGCTGATATCCACTGGACCCAGCCTCGGGTCCTGCCGCCTTCATGCACCGTTATCCACCGAAATGGCGCTGGTTCTCAGTGGGCAATGTCAGATATCCACTGAGACTTCGTTCACTCTGGTTGCTCCTCCACCCTTGCAAGGAGACTCGTGTAGCGAGCGAGAGCCTCCCGCGTGATCACCGTGTCGGGATGGTCGACCCCACGCACCCGCTCCTCCACTGACAGCAACGCAGCCAACTGGTCGCGGGCTGCACCCGGGTCTCCGGTCTCCCCCGTGCAGTAGGCGAGGTTGTGCCTGGTGGTCAGCGTGTCGGGGTGCTCCGCGCCGAGCACCCGCTCCTGCACCGGCAGCACCTTGGCGAGCTGGTCACGCGCCCCGGCCATATCCCCGGCCAGTCCCGTCCAGTGGGCGAGGTTGTGCCTGGTGGTCAGCGTGTCGGGGTGCTCGGCGCCGAGCACCCGCTCGCGCACCGGCAGCACTGCAGCGAGCTGGTCGCGCGCCCCGGCTGCATCTCCGGCCTGCCCCGTCCAGTGGGCGAGGTTGTGCCTGGTGGTCAGCGTGTGGGGGTGCTCCGCGCCGAGCACCCGCTCCCGCACCCGCAACACCTCGGCGAACCGGTCGCGCGCCCCGGCCACGTCCCCGGCCTGTCCTGTGTAGTGGGCGAGGTTGTGCCTGGTGGCCAGCGTGTCGGGGTGCTCCGCGCCGAGCACCCGCTCCCGCACCGGCAAGACCTCGGCGAGTTGATCGCGCGCCCCGGCCGCATCTCCGGCCCGCCCCATCCAGTGGGCGAGGTTGTGCCTGGTGAACAGCACCTCGGGGTGCTCCGCGCCGAGCACCCGCTCCCGCACCCGCAACACCTCGGCGAACCGGTCGCGCGCCCCGGCCATATCCCCGGCCTGTCCTGTGCAGTGGGCGAGGTTGTGCCTGGTGGCCAGCGTGTCGGGGTGCTCCGCACCGAGCACCCGCTCCCGCACCGGCAAGACCTCGGCGAGTTGATCGCGCGCCCCGGCCACGTCCCCGGCTTCCCCCGTGCAGTAGGCGAGGTTGTGCCTGGTGGCCAGCGTGTCGGGGTGCTCCGCGCCGAGCACCCGCTCCCGCACCCGCAACACCTCGGCAAACCGGTCGCGCGCCCCGGCCACGTCCCCGGCCTGCCCCATCCAGTGGGCCAGGTTGCTCCGGGTGGTCAGCGTGTCGGGGTGCTCCGCGCCGAGCACCCGCTCCTGCACCGGCAGCACCTTGGCGAGCTGGTCACGGGCTCCGGCTGCATCCCCGGCCCGTCCTGTCCAGCGAGCGAGGTTGTGCTGGGTGCCCAGTGTGGCGGGGTGCTCCGGGCCGTGCTGGTTGAGGGTGTGACGGTGGATGCGCTGCTGGATGTCGAGCCCGGTGGCGGCATCGCCGCTGGCTTGGAGGTAGTCCAGCAGGTCCTGCCATGCGGCCGGCTCGTACGGCAGGACGGCACGGGCATGGGGCAGCAACTGTCGATACAGCGGCCACCACGCCGACGCGTGAGGTCGGCCGGGCAGGGTCACGGAGATCAGCTCGGCGGCCTGGTGGCGTAGCCGGGCGCGCTGGTCGTCGCCGAGGTCGCTCCAGATGACGGCTTGCACGAGCCGGTGCACGCTCACGCTCTCCTGCCCGACGTCGTTCGGCATGTCCGCGGGGCCGGCGGCGGGGCGGGTGGTGATGGTGATGAGGCTGTAGGAGGCCAGCAGCGCCAGGGCCTCGTTGACCGCCTGCTCGTCGCGGTCGGCTCCGGCCAGCACCAGGCAGGGCAGGTGATCGGGCGCATAGCAGGCCAGCAGGTTCAGCAGCCGTCCGGCCAGCGGGTCGAGCTCGGTGACGCGGGTCCGGCTGAGCTCCCACGCCTTGGCCACCACCCGCTCGGCGTCGGTGCCCGCGGGCGCGGCCGCGTACATGCGGGCCGGTGTCTGCTTCAGCAGGTGCAGGTAGCCGGCCAGGGTGCAGCGCGGAGTAACGGTGATGTAGGTGCCCGCTTGGGTGAGAGCGAGCGGCAGGTCGCCGAGCTCGGCGGCGAGCTCGTCCAGCGCGACGGCGTTGGCGGCGTCGGGTGGGCCGATCAGATCGCCCAGCAACCGGACCGACGCCGGCCGGGCCAAGGTCTCCAGCCACAGCGGGGTGATGCCCAGTTGCCGCCAGCCGACATCACGCCGGGTGGTGATCAGCACCTGTCCCCGCGTCAGCCGGGCCAGGTACGGCTCCACATGGGCGGGCTCTTCGACGTTGTCGAGCACCAGCAGCCAGCCCGTGCGGCCGGCGAGCCAGGCCAGCGCCCAGGCGGCGGCCTCCTCCGGCGAGGCCTGCCCGGCCGCCACCGAGTCGACACCCGCCGCCACGGCGCGGGCCAGTGCGGCCAGTCCGGCTTCGATCTGGGCCGGGCTGTCGGCGTCGATCCACCACACCAGGTCGTAGTCCAGGCGGCGGGCGAAGGCGTACTGCAACGCCAACTCGCTCTTACCGACGCCGCCCAGTCCAACCCGGCTGACCACGACCCCCGCCCGGGCACCGGCCTCCAAAGCCGCCGCCAGCTGCTCCAGCGCCCGCTCGCGGCCGGTGAACCAGGCCGCCGGCCGGCGCGGCAACCCCAACAGTCCAGCCGGCACCTCCACCAGGGCCGGTGACGGCAGCGGCGGTCGCCGTGCCCCGTGCAGGTCACCGGTGACGATCATGCCGGAGTTGTCCCGCAGAGCAGCCGAGCGCGGCCCGCTCGCTTCCGCTCGCCATTCCTGGCGATCACCCGCCTGGCCGGGATCGTCGTGTGCGGTCACACCGCAACACTGACCAATCACACCATCCCCGGGCAACCGACTCAGCGAAACCGGCCCGTAAGCCACATCGGTCGCACACCAGGGCCACGAAACGACCTCCGGGTCGGCGCTCAGCGGGCCAATAGATAGACGGCGACGGAATGAACGGCCAGATTGACGCGAGAACCGGTCGGTGATCGACGTGCTCAGGCGTAGCGGACGTTTCGCCCCGCTGCACTAAACGCCTCCCATCCGCAAGAGCAGCCATGACAGTTGACAGGGGCAACCGCCGGTGTTCGTCTCCAGACTTACGCCGGCGACCACGCCGCTGCGCCCCACGGGTCGCGCCCTGTGGCAAGGCTTGCCTGCTGATGTCCGGGATTCGCGGCCGGGCGCGAGGCTGTTACGGGCCCGAATCGACGAAGATGCGCCAACTGGGCACCCTGCGCCCCCACGACGCCCGCCACACCTTCGCCTTCCAGCTCTCCCAAGCCTCCGGCCACAACCGCGCCGAACTCGAACGCCGCCTTGGCCACGCCAACGACCGCTACCTCAAGATCTACACCAACCCACCCGACGGCATCGCCGCCGGCTACATCGAAGACCTCTGATCACACGCCCTGCGCCTCGCTCTGATACAAGCGTCTACCTGCACAGACAGTCTCGTTTGGGTCCTGTGACACGATTCTTACAGGTACCCCACCCAGCAGACCGGCTGGAAACCTGGCCCCATCGCCGGTTACACCGCCGCCGCGCTGCCCCTGCTCGCCCAGGCCCGCGCCGTCCTGGCCACGGCCGTCGCCGCCGACTGAGCGGCGGGAGCCACCTGGGACGAGATCGCCGCAGTTCTGGACGTCAGCCCTGACACCGCTGCCCGTCACCACCGCACCTGACAGCGGGCCGGCCCGCGCAAGTGTGACTTCCGTCTCACGAAGCAACCTGGACAGCGAGTATGCATGGAAGAGGTATGCGATTCACGACTCAACGAGCGGTGCAAGAACCAGCGCCACTCCCGCAGGGAGTGCCGCCTGCTGCGGCCATGGATGAGGCTGTCGTGGCCGACCTGTTCCTGACTCACCGGCTGGGCCTGGTCCGGTTGGCGTTCCTGCTGGTGGGCGATCAGCAAACGGCCGAGGACGTCGTCCAGGACGCCTTCGCGGCACTACACCGCCGATGGAGCCGGTTAACCCACCATGATCGAGTGCTGCCCTACCTACGGGCGAGTGTGGTGAACGGATGCCGCATGGTTCACCGGCGCCGATCCATCATGAGCAGGTTCACCGGCGACCGGCAGACGCCATTTCGGTCGGCGGAGGCCGTCACGTTGCTCGGAGAGACGCGCCGGGAGGTGTCCGAAGCAGTACGCGCCTTACCCCGCCGCCAGCGAGAAGCCGTGGTGTTGCGCTACTACCTCGACCTGTCCGAGGCAGAAATCGCCGAAGCCATGGGAATCAGCCGTGGCACAGTGAAATCGACCGTCTTTCGAGCCCTGAAGGCACTCACCGTCAAACTGGAGGGAAACCGATGACGTCATGGCTCGAAGATCAGCTCCGGGATGCCCTCACCGCCGACGCCGAGCAGATTCGCCCGGAAACCTTGCGCCCTGCCGAACAGGCGGCGCGAACAAAGACCATTCCCACGCGCCGGTTCGTCCTGGCGGTCCCGCTCGCAGCCGCGCTCGTCGTCGTGGTCATCGGCACAGTCGCCGCCATCGTGGCCGGAACAGGAGGCACCACCCCAACCGGGCCCGCAACGCACACCCTCACTGGCCCGCGTTTCCTGTTGATCGCTGACAATGACGGCGTGACCGTCCACGACGCCCGCACCGGGAAGGCCGCGAGCCGGCTCGAACTGCCCCCGACCCCGGAGAGAAGCTTCCGCGAGCCCGGTGGATACCTGCTCGCAGGCGCTGGCGACGGTGCGACCTTCTACATCGCCCAGAGCGTGAAGTCCCGCGAAACACAGGTAAGCAGCACAAGGTTCTACCGAGCCCGGGTCGATGAACAAGGCAAACCAGCCGAGTTGGTTCGCGACGTGATTCCCAAAGTGATCGGTACAACAGCAAGCTCCCTTGCCGTTACCAGTGACGGCACTCGACTCGCCTACAGCCTCGACGGCAAGGTATGCGGTCAAGGAAAAACGTTGCGCTTCTGCCCCGGAGCGCAGCTCACGGTCGTCGATCTGCCCGCGAGCAGGACACGAACATGGACGACGAACATCGCAGGACAGATCGAGAGCCTTTCCTGGGCCGCCGATCGCCGCACGCTCGGCCTAGTGGTCAAATCTGAGGCTCGGGTTCTGGACACGACCGCCTCTGGCACCACACTCGGGACCAGTCAGGTCATAGCTCAAGGAAAGGAGGCCACCGCCTCGGCGATCAATCCGAACGGACGCAGCATGCTGATCGGCCACATCCAACTGTCTAATGGTCGGCAACCGCATCGCTACACCATAGACGAGTACTCCGTCCCGGACGGACGCAAACTTCGCACCCTGTTGAGCAGGGACCACGACGGCAACGAAGGCGGGCGCTGGAGCCTGATCCGCTACGACGGCACCGGGCACCATTTGCTGCTCGCGGGGAACTTCGATCCACTGAGCAGAGTCGATGACGGACGGGTCACGCCCTTGATCCGCCCCGGATCTCCCGATGCCTTGGGGCACCGATCAGAGATCCAGGCGGCTTGGTAACCAGCCCTAGACGGAAGTAGAAGTTGGGGGAACAAAGCTCGAACAGCCAGCGAAGCCTACGCTCGGCACGCGGCTAAACGATCACATATCAGGGTTCGAAGACCACCTCTCAGCTGTGGCTAGGTGAGACCCGCTAGACGATCTCCGACCTATCCGCGGGTTTCGCGTCCATCGGCCTGTCGACCGGCTCGTGGATGGCGTCGAAGAACGTGGAGTTGGCCGGTATCGACCGGGCCGACCGCTGGGGCATCTTCATCAGCCAGTGGGCGCCCACCTTCTTCGCCGTCGGCCTAGCCCTGCAGGGCGTGCCGGTACACGGCGAAGGCGTCCGGCGACCGCCTCAGGCCCCGGATCCGCCGGACGGCGGTAGCGGCCGCACTCCCAGATCGCGAGCTTGGGCCAGGGGCGGACATGACGGCCGCCGCCGTCGACCACGTGGACCTGGGCCAGCCCGGCCGGGTCGGCCAGGGCGTCGCTGTGGTCCCAGACGTGGACCTTGGCACGGGTTGCCGAAGTCGGTCAGGGCGTCGGCGATCTGCTGGGCAACGTCGGCCCGCGAGCACCAGGCGGCGGTGAACCAGGTGTACGTGCCGCGCTCGCAGACCTCGTACAGCAGTGCGGCCGCCACCGGGTGGCCGGGCTTGTCCTGGTCGGCGGCCAGGTCAGCGCGCTACTGGCGGGCGGCGACGCTGTACGGCTCGCCGGTGCGCTCCATGCGGGCTTCTTCAAGGCAGCTCCGCCCTGGAACAACGGGTACGGTGCGCGGCGGCCGGCGCCTGGGCGGCGGCCGTGCACTGTGCCGTGCCGGGTTACGACGGGTTGCGCCAGGAGGAGACGTCGACGAGCCGGACCAGGCCGCGGTGGCCTTCGTAGTTGCTGTAGCCGCCGTAGGCGAGGGTTTTCTGGTCGGGGTTGAAGGCCAGGGCCTCGACGCTGCTGATCTGGGAGTGGGTGAGGACAGCCAGTTGCAAGCGGGTGGCGGGGTCCCACAGCCGTACGGCGTTGTCGCCGCTGGCGCTGGCCAGGAGTTTGCCGTCGGGGCTGAAGGCGAGGTCGCTGACAGCGTTGGTGTGGCCTTGGAGGGGGTCGCCGATAAGCAAGCGGGTGGCGGGGTCCCACAGCCGTATGGAGTAGTCGCTGCCGCTGGCCAGGATCTTGCCGTCGGGGCTGAAGGCCAGGGCGAGGACGGGCCAGGTCTGGCCGGCGATGGGGGCCCCGACGGGCTCGCGGGTGGCGGGGTCCCACAGCCGGATGGCGGGGTCTTGGGAGCCGTTGGAGCTGTCGTTGTCGCCGCCGGCGCTGGCTAGGAGCTTGCCGTCCGGGCTGAAGGCCAGCGCGTACACGCCGGTGGTGTGGCCGGTCAGGGGGCCGCCGATGGGCTGGCCATTGGCGGGGTCCCAGAGCCGCACGGTGGTGTCGTCGGCTTCGGCGGTGTTGGGGTTGTAGCCGCCGGCGCTGGCCAGGAGCTTGCCGTCCGGGCTGAAGGCCAGCTCGGTGACGATGCCGGTGTGACCGGTCAGGGGGCCGCCGACGGGCTGGCCGGTGGCCGGGTTCCACAGCCGTACAGTCCGGTCATCGCCGGCGCTGGCCAGAAGCTTGCCGTCCGGGCTGAAGGCCAGCGCGTTCACAATGCCGGTGTGGCCGGACAGCTCGGTGCCGACCTGGAGGCGGGCTTGGGGATCCCACAGCTGGATCGTGTCGCCTTGGGTGGCGATCGCCAAGAGCTTGCCGTCGGGGCTGTAGGCGAGCGCGGTGACAGCCAAGGTGGTGCGGGTCAGCCGGTCCGGGTCATACAGCTGCCAGGCGACGACGGCACCGGTGACGATGGCGGCCGCGACAACGCAGCCGACGATGAGGAGCCCGAACTTGGAGGTGAAGCCGACCATGACCACCCGGTTGGCCCGCCGGTCGGCGGGCGCTGTCCGCGGGCTGTCCGCCCTGGTGGGAGCGGTGTCCGGGCCGTCCGGGCCGTCCGAGGTGTCCGGGGTGTCCGCGGGGACGTCCTGCCCGATGAGTTCGAGACCAGCCGGCGCGGGCGGGTCGACGCGTTCGGCGCCTACGCGCTCGGGACCGGCGGCGGGGGCGGTGGTGGTGTCGATCAGTTCGCGGCGCAGCCCGCTCAGGCCCGCCGCCTCGTCGGCCAGGACGTCATCGAGGCGGGACAGGATCTCGTTGCCGGCTTGCTGGTCGAAGGAGTCCATCAGCTTCTCCCGCGCCTGCGGCCCGGACCCGGACCTTGGCGGGGGCGAGGTGCCTGGGGTCAGTGACGGCGGCGCATCCAGGGTGCGCAGCAGCGTCTGCACCTGCTGCAGGGCCTCGTCTTTGAGGCGTTCGGCCTGGGCGCGCTGGCGTTCGCTTTGGTCCAGGCGGCGGCTGGTCTGCTCATACAGCTGTT
This sequence comes from Nonomuraea sp. NPDC050547, assembly GCF_044457345.1. Lineage (NCBI taxonomy): Bacteria > Bacillati > Actinomycetota > Actinomycetes > Streptosporangiales > Streptosporangiaceae > Nonomuraea > Nonomuraea sp. NPDC050547. The sequence goes on along the minus strand of NZ_JBITGW010000016.1, from coordinate 319,242 downwards.
CGGCCGCCTCCAGCCGACGCTGGGTGTCCTCGAGCTCCTGGCGGATGCGGATCAGGTCGCCTTCCAGGTCGGTGTGCTGGCGGCGTTCGGCCAGCAGGCTGTCGCGCTCGCCCCGCAGCGTGTCGCGTTCCTGGGTGAGCTCGGCGACCGCGTCGGCGAGCTGGTCCAGCATCTGCAGCAGGCCGGTGCTCAACGCCTGATGCCGGCTGACCGCCAGCTGCGCCCGGGCGAGCACATGCTGGCGGCCGGCGACCTCGGCCAGCAGCGCCACCCACTGGCGGACCTCGGCCGGCACCACCTGGCCCGCGTGTTCCTCGGCCACTGCCTCCACCGGCACCGGCAGCAACGTGGCCCGGTCGGGATCGGCGGCCTCCCACAGCGGCCGCACCTTGGCCCGCAGTACCTCCAAGGCCTGCTGGTCGCGGCCCGCGCACGCGGTCAGGAACGCCTCGACGAACTTCCAGTCCGGCCGGCGGGAGCCGTTGAGGTTGGCGGAGATGACACTGCGGCTGTGCGGGATCTTCTGCGCCAGCCCGCGCACCGTCTGCCCCCGCTGGTCGGCGATCGCCCGCAACGTCGCGGCCAGCTCCCGCACCTGCACGTACTCACCGCGCAACGGACCCCAAGTCGCCACCGCCCACGGCCCCTTCCCATCCCGGCCCATGATCCTCGGCGGACGTCCGGCCCTGTCCGCTCTTGTGCTGCGACAACACCGGGCCAGCCGAGCGGACACATCTCATCACGCCTATACCGGCGTTAGCAGGCCCATCACCACGGGCGTGAGGAGATCGCAATGAACCACCCCGCCGCCCAGCTCACCGCCACGCCATCGCCGCCCGCTCCCGGCGCGCCACCCTCACCCGGCCCACCCCCATTACGGCCCCAGCTGCCACCTCCCCGACCGGGCCGGTCCGGGCGCTGCCGGAAACGGGGGCGGGGCGACCAGGCTGGGGTGAGCCTGGCCGGGCCCTGAGTCTGCACAGCACCGCTATCGGGACGCCTCCAGCTTGCCCTCAGACGGGGCTGTGAAGGCTTGATGCTCGGGATGGGTGGGGCGGCCTGCCGTGCTACGCGCTGGCGGTGGTCAGCGGCGAAACAGCAGCCGCAGCAGCCGCCAGGCACGGGTACGGCGGGCCGAGTCCTTGGAGTAGAGGTAGACGCCGGACAGCACAGCCAGCGCGGCGGTGGCGGTCAGAGCGGCGAGGGTGAGCTGAGGCATCATCGGGGTGGGGTGTCCCTTCCTGCGGTGTGGGCGCCCCCGCGGTGCCCCGGGGCCGGTCACGGGTGACATCGGTCCGGCCCGGGCGCCGCTCGCCTCGGGGCGCGGCCGCTGCCCGAGGGACGGGAGCGGCTGGTCACCACTGTGCGGCGGCAGCCACCCGGTCGCGAGAGGCGCGGACAAGGTCTGACGTGCGACAACGAAACGTTCCGGCCCGTGACGATCGCTGACACGGGACGAACGTCCGGCACCGTCCGCTGACGATCGCGAACAGCGAAGGGCCCGGATTGCCGCACTCGGGCTTTACATCCGCTTACGGCCTGGGATGCTCGGTCTCACCATGAGCGAACACGACGGCACCCAGCGCGCGCCGCACCTGCTGGCCCTGGCCGAGCTGCGGGCGGCGCTGTGGCAGCTGTACGGGCAGGCCGGCGAGCCCAGCATGCGGCAGAGCGCCAAGGACACCGGCGGGCAGATCAGCCACACCACCGTGCACGCCGTCCTGCAATGCAAAAAACGTCCCGCCTGGCGCCACCTCGACCTGGTGGTGACCGCCTGGGGCGGCCAGGCCGAGGACCTGCGCCCGCTCTGGCTGCAGGCGCGCCCTCCTGCCCCGGGCGCTGCGCCGCCCGAGCCCGCCGGCCCTCCGCTGGAGAGCCCAGCCCGGCCGGCCCCCAGCACGGCGGAACGCGTCCGAGACCTCTTGGCCGAGCTGCTGGCGCTGGTCGCCTCGGAACGTTCTGCCGAGCATCGGCAGACCTTGGCCGTCCAGCGACTGCTCGCCGACCGGGTGGGAGAGGCGGGGGATGCGGTCGGCGCCCGGGACCTGCTGACCGCGCTGGTGCCGATCCATAAGCGGGCGCTCGGCGCCGAGCACCTCCACACGCGGGAAGCCCAGCGCGACCTCGCGCGCTGGGTGGGAGAGGCGGGGGATACGGCCGGTGCCCGCGACCGGTTCGCCGAGCAGGTGCACATCCATAAGCGGAAGCTCGGCGCCGAGCACCCCCAGACGCTGGAAACCCGACGCGCCCTCGCCGACTGGCGGGGGCGTACGGGAGACACGATCGGTGCCCGCGACCTGCTGGCCAAGCTGGTGACGATCTATGAGCGGGTGCTCGGCGCCGAGCACCTCCAGACGCTGGAAACCCGGCGCGACCTCGCGCGCTGGGTGGGGGAGGCGGGGGATGCGGTCGGTGC